>NHJW02000038.1 GCA_002169625.2 Gammaproteobacteria bacterium TMED225 | reverse complement strand
TCCACCAAGTGGATAAAAATGGACTTTTTCGATATTAAAATCCGGATTATTGAATTTGTAATCTGCTAGTTCAGAAATGATAGATGTTGGTTTATAAGGCAATAAAAGCTTTGTTAAATCTTTAGCACGCTTTTGAATAATTTTAACTGATGCGCCAACTCCACACTCTAAAGAATATCTTAGTAGAGTCTGTAATTTTGCCGGCCCAGCAATTCCAATATGAATAGGAATATCTATACCGGCTTTTTTAACGCCATTAGCCCAATCTATTACTGTTTTTGAATCAAAGCTGAATTGTGTTGTGATTGCCATGGATGCATCTGTTCTTTTACTGAATTCATTTTTCCAAGAAAGTGCCTCATCTATATTTTTTGTTGAACCATCAGGATCAATATCCTTACTGCCCTCAGGATGTCCAGCAATGTGAAGGCTTTTAAAATGAGCTTTGTCAAAAAGCTCTGATTCAATTAATTGAATGGAAGAATCATATTCACCATAAGGCTTATTTGCACCACCTGCAATTAAAAGAGCATTCTTTACATTAGCCTCATTTTGATATCTTGATATCCAGTCCTGAAGAATACTTTTATCTTTAATAATTCTTGCAGGAAAATGTGGCATTGGAGAAAAACCTTGATCTGTGATTTTCTTTGCAGTATTTACCATGTCATCAATTGGTGTTCCTTCAATATGAGCGACGTAAATTAGGGTTCCTTGTGGTAATAAATCAGAAAAGTTTTCTATCTTTGAGGCAGCTTTTGGAGTTACCTCTACTGAAAAATCTCTGAGAAAATTTTTTATAGTCATATTTTAATTTATATTTTTATAGACGGCTGAACGAAAATGTTTTTGTATCTCAATTTGGAATGGCGTAGTTCTACTCATAAAAAGACCATATATTTGATTAGTTTGATCGATCCAAAAATGTGTATTGTGATATCCAGACCATCCAAAAATACCCACTGGTGAACCCGTTCCATCAAGCATAGGTTCTTGAAGAGAAAACATTGAGTAAGAGTAACCAAATCCATCATCGTATCCACCTGATATAAAATGATTGGTTACTACAGACGTCATAAGTTTAAAAGAATCTTCAGATATTATTATTTCATCTTTGTACATGCCGCCGGAAAGTAGCATTTCACAAAATTGTCTATAGTCATTAAAGGTGCTAACAAGGCCCTCTCCACCAAGCTGTTTTTTTATTCCTTGGCTGTAAGTTAATTCATCAAAATTTTGAGTCATAACACTTTCACCGCTGTCAGGCATCAAAAGGTTTATACCAACTTCTTCTTGAGCTTTTCTGTAAAGGGGTTGAAATTTTTTTCTGTCTTCATCTGTTAAATAAAATTTTGTGTTTTTCATACCCAGAGGATCAAAAATATTTTCTTTTAGAAATTCATAGAATTCTTGTCCTGATAGTATTTCAACAAGTCTTCCTAAAATTGCTTGATTTATTCCATATAGATATTCAGTTCCTGGTTCAAAATTTACAGGACGATTAGCAACGTGCTTCACAAACTCATCAAGATCTATAAAAGGGTCTCGATGGTCGGGTACGTTTGCGCCAAAAGAGACATATCCATATCCACTTCTATGAGATAAAAGGTGTTCAATTAAAAGATCGTTTTTGCATTCATANGTTCCGATACTTTCATCTTCTGATTTGCATTGAAGATTATCAAAATAAGGAATATATTTTTTTACAGGATCTTTAACATTAAATAATTTTTTGTCATGTAATATCATCATGGCAGCAATTGTAATAGGTTTTGACATTGACCAAATTGGGAATATTGTTTCATCAGATATAGGTTTATCTCCCTCTATATTAGAATTCACAATTGAAAATGCTAAAGTTTTGTCTGCACTAAATACTCCAGCAACATTCGATCCTGTAATACCNGAATTTACAAGAGCTTTTTGATATAAGGCTACACTATTCTGAAGATCATTTCCTACCAGAATAGGTGATAAGCAAACAATTGTGAATATAAAAAATTTAATCTTTTTATAAAATATTTTCATAAAGTTCCTTTAAAAATATATCATCTCATTTTGAATTAATTAAATCTATAAATTTTTGATGGCGGAGAGTGAGGGATTCGAACCCTCGAACCAGTTGCCCAGTTACCTCCTTAGCAGGGAGGCGCTTTCGACCACTCAGCCAACTCTCCGTTTAATTAAAAAATGGATTATAACCCTTTGGTTATANAAAGATAACNAATTATCGATCGAATTCTATCTGCATACCTAANGGTATATCATTATTTAATTGGCCATCTTGAAAAGCAATGTGACCATTGCAGATTGTCATGTAAATCGATGAATTAAAAGTTTTTCCAAGAAAAGGTGACCATGCACATTTATATAAAATATTATCATTTGTCACTTCATACTTTTTATCACTATCTACAATAACTATATCAGCAAAACAACCTTCTCTGATGTAGCCNCTATCTTTAANTTGAAATCTTTTGGCAACATTATGACTTGTCTTTTCTACAATTGTCTCAAGACTTAATATGCCTTGATGATAAAAATCCATTAGGATTTGAAGTCCATGTTGAACTAATGGCAATCCAGCTGGTGCTTCTTGATATCTCATCATTTTTTCATCCCAAGTATGAGGAGCATGATCAGTAGCAATAATATCAATCTTATTATTNAGAAGAGCTTGTATTAGTGCTTGTCTGTCTGATTCATATTTAATAGAAGGATTACATTTAATTTGATTCCCTAGCTCTGCATATGAAGACTCTTCAAAGTGCATATGATGAACACAAACTTCTGCTGTGATTTTTTTACCTNTTACATCTCCTTCTGTAAATAATTCCATTTCTTTTTCAGTNGTTAAATGAAATACATGGAGATCAGCGTCATATTTTTTTGCCAAACTAACTGCAAGTGAGCTTGATAGATANCAACTTTCAACATCTCTAATTAAATGATGCTGCTCAGCACANAGATCATCACCNTATTTTTCATAAAATAATTTTTCATTGTCTACAACTCTTTGAGGATCTTCACAATGTGTAACTACTATCAAAGGAGAATAATGAAAAATATCATCAAGAGCATCTAAACTATCAACCAACATCTCACCAGTTGAGGCACCCATAAATACTTTTAAAGCAGCAGCTTGATTAATATCAACTTTTTTAATTTCTTCAATATTTGTATTGCTTGCACCTAGATGAAAAGAATAATTCGAAGCAGATTTNGTNCTAGCTATTCCAAANTTCTTTGAGAGATTNTCATTTGTTGTTGTAGTTGGATTTACATTTGGCATCTCAAAATAGCTTGTAACNCCTCCAGCTAATCCTGCTTTAGATTCTGTTGCNATATCNCCTTTATGAGTNAGTCCTGGTTCCCTNAAATGNACTTGATCATCNATTAATCCAGGTAAAACGTATCTTCCATNAATNTCAATAATTTTTTTAGATNCTAATGAAATATCTTTATCAATTAATTCAATTCTATTATTTTTAANTGCTATATCTGATTCATAGATAGAGCCCTCATTTACGATGTTGCAATTTTTAAGAATAAGGTCAAACATTTATTTATCTAACTCAAACTCCTCATGAAGAACTCTTACTGCCTTATCGACCAATGACTCATCTATAACCATAGTAATCTTAATTTCTGAAGTACAAATTATTTGGATGTTAACGTCGTTTTCTGAGAGTGCTTTAAAGGCTCTACTCGCTACACCGGTTTGCGATCTCATTCCAAAGCCAACAAGAGAAACTTTTGCAATATCTGAATTAACAATAAGATCTTTATACTTAACTTCTTCTTTTACATCATCAATGACTTTTTTCACAGAGTCTTCGTCCTCTGATGCAACGGTAAATGTAAAGTCTGTTTTTCCATCAACGCTAACNTTTTGAACAATAACATCGACCTCAACTCCNGCATTACTTATTGGACCAAGTATTTTAAAAGCNGTNCCNGGCACATCACCAACTCCNTGAAGNGTGAACTTAACTTGATCTTTTTGAAAGGCAATACCTGAAACTAATGCATTTTCCATACTCTCATCCTTTAGAGATATTAATGTTCCACTCCCACTATTAAAACTTGATAGAACTCTAACTGGAACATTATANTTATTAGCAAATTCNACTGCTCTTGTTTGCACNACTTTAGCCCCCTGTCCTGCAAGCTCTAGCATTTCTTCCATTGTAATGGAATCTAATTTTTTTGCATTCGGAACAATCTTTGGGTCAGTAGTAAAAATGCCGTCAACATCTGTATAAATATCACATCTATCTGCGCCTACTTGAGCTGCAATTGCAACTGCGGTAGTNTCTGAGCCACCTCTGCCAAGAGTCGTAATATCTCCTCCTGCGGTTACTCCCTGAAATCCAGTAATAATAGGAATAGTATTATCACTAATCGTTTTAAGGATCTTTTCTGCGTCAACATCCAAAATTTTAGCTTTTGAATATGTATCAGTTGTCCTAATAGAAATTTGAGATGCTGAATATGATCTTGCTTTTATTCCTTTTGAGTGCAAAGCCATTGCAAGAAGCGCAGAACTTACTGTTTCTCCAGTAGATACTAATGCATCAAATTCTCTTTTATTTGGATCTGCATCAAAATGCTTTGCTAAATCAACAAGCCTATTCGTTTCTCCACCCATAGCAGAAACNACCACAATAATTTTTTTTGATTNTGAGGCTTTTTTTATTATTTCTGCAACAGCATCTATTCGTTCTACAGATCCTACAGAAGTGCCTCCAAATTTTTGAACAATAATTTCATTCATAGTATTTCTATTTTGCGAGCGATTTTACTGAATTTGAAATAGAAGTCACGAATTCTTTAGAACTTTTTATTTCTCCCGCTCCTTGNGCGAAATCAGATCTTCCGCCTCCTTTGCCACCAATTTGAGCAGTTATATTTGAAATAATATCTTTTGCTGATAAAGAATCAGTTAAGTTATTAGTTATTCCACAAACAATAGCTACCTTGTTGTTTGTTTCAGTGAAAATTACAACACAAACTTTTTCATTTGTATTTTTCTTCTCATCAACCAAAGATCTTAAATCTTTTGTATCTTTAATTTCTACTTGCTCTATTATTAGTTTCCAATCTTTAATCTCATAGGATTCTGAAAAAAGGACGCTTTTTGTAGAATTGATGTTTTTTGAATCTTTTTTTAATTTTTTATTTTCTTCTATCAAAGAGTTAATCTTATCTTGTATGTCATCAACTGAAACGTTGAGAGTATTTTGAAGTGAAATACTAACATCTCTAATTTTCTTAATATATTCAAATGATTTGAGGCCNCCAACTGCTTCAATACGTCTAATGCCTGATGCTACACTGGATTGATTTGTAATTGCAAAAAATCCAATATCACCTGTTCGTTTTACATGAGTGCCACCACATAATTCAACTGAATAAGAGTCATCTCCCATAGAAAGAACCCTTACCTCATCATCATATTTTTCACCAAATAGTGCCATGGCTCCTGATTTGAGAGCATCATCAATGTTCATCAATTCTGTTTTTACTTCCGAATTATTTAAACCTTGTTTATTTACAATAGTTTCAATTTGAGTAATTTCATTTTGAGTTAAAGNTTTATCATGCGAAAAATCAAATCGAAGTTTATTTTCATCGACTAAAGATCCTTTTTGTTGGACATGATCACCTAAAACCTGCCTCAATGCTGCGTGAACTAAATGTGTTGAGGAATGATGAATAGCTATAGCTGATCTTTTTTCTTTTTCTACACTCATTTTAATTACATCACCANTTTTAATTTTTCCCTTTTCTACAAGCGCTTTATGAATATACACTTTACCTTGTTTCTTACAATCTAAGATACTACCAGTAGATGATTTAGATGCAAATTTACCTTTATCTCCTATTTGTCCTCCTGATTCTGCATAGAATGGAGTTTGATTAGTTGCTAAAAATATTTCTTCTTTGTTTTTTGCTGANTCTATCCTTTTCAAATCTTTCCATATTACCAATACTTCAGAATTTGATTCTAAGTCCTGGTAACCAAGAAACTTCGTTTCTTGAACACCTAACGCTTCAGGTAAAGAGGATACAAAACTACTAGAAGCTTTAGAAGATTCTTTCTGATTGCTCATACAANCATTAAATCTTTCTTCATCAATTAATAATTTTTTTTCTCTTGCTATATCTGCCGTTAGATCAAATGGAAAGCCATAGGTATCGTGAAGTTTGAAAACTATATCGCCAGAAATTAAATTATTACTCATAGAAGAGATTTCATTTTCTAGAATATCAATACCTTTTTCTAAAGTTTCAAAAAATTTATATTCTTCATTTTTAATAGTTTTAGTAATTTCTTTTTCTTTAGCTTTTATCTCTGGATATCCTGAGNTCATTAGATTAACTAAATCTTTTACGAGCAAATGCATAAAAGGTTCTTTTGCACCAATTTTATATCCATGCCTAATTCCTCGTCTCATAATTCTTCTCAGAACATAGCCGCGTCCTTCTTTTTCAGGTATTACNCCGTCAGAAATTAAAAAAGCGCTTGATCTAATATGGTCCGCTATAACTTTGTGAGAGGCGCTTTTTTTACTTCCAAGAATTTTTTCTGATGCAAAAATTAAATCTTTAAATACATCTATATCATAATTTGAATTTACTCCCTGAAGGACNGCAGCNATTCTTTCTAATCCCATTCCTGTATCTACCGATGGCTTTGGAAGNGGCTTCATCTTTCCAGTTTCGTCTCTNTTGAATTGCATAAAAACTAAGTTCCATATTTCAATAAATCTGTCGCCTTCATCACCATCGGCTCCTGGTGGAGTGCCTTCAATATGATCACCGTGATCATAAAAAATCTCTGAACATGGTCCNCATGGACCTGTNTCACCCATTGACCAAAAATTATCATCATCTCCGAGTCTTGCAATTCTTNTTGGATCAACTCCAATTATATTTTTCCAGATCTCNTCTGCTTCATCATCATCTTTNTAAACAGTAATCCAAAGCTTCTNTTTATCTAACTTAAGAACTTCAGTTAAAAACTCCCAAGCATATTTAATTGCATCTTCTTTGAAATAATCACCAAAACTAAAATTTCCAAGCATCTCAAAAAAAGTATGATGTCTTAATGTGTATCCAACATTTTCTAGATCATTGTGCTTACCACCTGCTCTTATGCATCTTTGAGAAGTGGTTGCTCTTGTGAAGTTTTTACTTTCAGTGCCTAAGAAAACATCCTTGAATTGCACCATACCTGCATTTGTAAAAAGCAAAGTTTCATCATTATTTGGAACAAGTGAACTAGAAGCAATAATTTCATGATTTTTTGAATGAAAAAAATCTAAAAAAGACTGTCTAATTTTATTTGTATCCATTTTTAAGACTTTAGCAATTTTTTGTATTTTTTATAATTTTCAACATAATGATCTGCTCCAATTGATAGCACGCTTTGTTCTTCATCATTAAGAATTTTTTTAACCTTTCCAGGTATTCCTAAAACCATTGATCCGTCTGGAATCTCCATTCCCTCTGTTACGAGAGCCTTAGATCCAATGATGCAGTTTTTTCCAATCTTTGCACCATTTAAGATCACAGAACCTATTCCAATTAAGCTTCCATCACCAATATGGCAACCATGAAGCATTGCCATATGACCAACAGTAACTTTTTCTCCGATTACACATGAAAAACCTGGATCAGTATGAATAATAGCTCCATCTTGTATGTTTGATCCTTGGCCAACATATATTGGTTCATTATCTGCTCTTAGAACTGCGTTAAACCAAACGCTTGCATCTTTAGCTAAGATCACCTCTCCAATAACATTAGCGCTAGGTGCAATCCAAAAATCGTCACCCGATGTTTGTAATTTCTTATCTCCTAGATCACTGTTCATTGTAAGTTCTAAATAAATTAATATCTGTTTTTGTTGGGGCACCAAAACATATATTTAAAAAATCTGCTGTAATCATTGCAGTTAATCCCCATATACGATTTTCATTATAAACCCAACTTGGAATATATACTTTTAAATCCTTTTTATTAAATTCTTTGTAGGATATGTTTTTTTGATTCATTAGAAAACTTATAGGCACAGTAAAAATTTCTTCAATTTCAAAATTACCTTTAAAATGCTGAAATTTATCTAAATACCCAACATAGGGATTAACCTCGATCTTATGTCTTGATAACAATATATCTAGTCTTCCAAGTTGAGTAACATTATTAATTTCTAGATTAATTTCTTCATTTGATTCCCTTAAAGCTGTTTCATAAAGGTTTTTATCCTCTTCCTCCCATTTTCCACCTGGAAAACTTACCTCTCCAGAGTGTGTCTTTAATTTGGATGATCTTTTTGTAAATAAAATTTTATATTCATCTTCATGATCCTCTTTTAGCAACAAAATTAAAACTCCAGCTTTTTTATGCTTTGTAGCCTTGCTTAGATTTATTTGTGTAAGTTTTTGCTTTATGCTGTCTAACATATAGCTAAGTTTAACTTCTAACCAAGCTATATACTCTAAATAAGGAAAAAAATTGAAGTATTGTTCAAATTGCGGAAGTTCAAATATAGAATTCAAAGTCCCAGAAGGAGACAATCTTAAAAGATATTGTTGCCCAGACTGCGACACAATTTTTTATACAAATCCTAATGTAGTGGTAGGAGCTTTATGCATTAGAAATAACAAAATTCTTATGGCTAAAAGGAATATTAATCCCCGAAAAGGATTATGGACACTGCCCGCTGGCTTCATGGAAAATGCAGAGACTCTTCAGGATGGAGCCCTCAGAGAAACATTTGAAGAAACTGGCTCTAAAGCGGAAGTAGTAATGCCCTACACATTGTTTAGCCTTCCTCATATTAATCAAATCCACATGTTTTATTTGGCGGATCTTTTAGATGATAATTTTGGTCCTACTTCCGAAAGCTCAAAAGTTGAGTTGTTTACTATAGATGAAATTTTATGGGATGAAATAGCATTTCCTACTGTTGAAAGAACACTAAAATATTATATTGACGATTTAAAAAATGATAAATTCATTTTTCGCGAAGAAGATATTAAGCTCTGGTAAAAAGTTCTACTCGCTAAATTTTCTTGCATTGATAAATAACTGCATCCATGGAGAAAATTCATGCCANTCTTTGGGATGCCAACTCATTTGAAGTTTTCTAAAAACTCTTTCNGGATGNGGCATCATAATTGTAACCCTACCATCAGCAGCAGTAATTCCAGTTATGCCTTCATTTGAACCATTTGGATTAAGAGGATATTTTTCAGTAGAACTNATATTTGAATCAACAAAGTTCATTGCTATCTGATTTTGATTTTTCAATTTCTCAAGATTATTTTCAAAAAAATTAGTTCTTCCTTCACCATGTGCAGAAGCAACGGGCAATGTCCAATCTTCCATATCTTGTAACAAAATTGAGTTAGTTTTTTTGATCTTTACTTGAATCAATCTTGCTTCAAATTGATCNGATAAATTTCTTTCAAAACTTGGCCAGTGTTCAGCGCCAGGTATTATTGTTTTTAGATTAGAAAGCATTTGACANCCATTGCATACACCTAAAGTAAANGTATTTTGATTATTAAAAAAATCTTCAAANTGCTGCTTTACGTTACTGTTATANAGAATAGTATTAGACCATCCCCCTCCAGCTCCNAAAACATCTCCATAAGAAAATCCTCCACACACCGCCATNCCTTGAAAATNCTTCAAAAAATTTTTTCCTTCAAGTAAATCTTGCATNTGAACATCNANAGCATCAAATCCTGCAAGACTAAATGCGGCTGCCATTTCATTTTGACCATTTACTCCCTGTTCTCTTAAAATTGCTACTNTTGGGTTAGNGGTGTTTGTATTTATTGANGATATTTGTGATTCGTCAAAGCTTANGTTGCAAGTCANACCAGAATAATCATNNTNATCNAATAGGCTTAATTCAGAATCTGCAACCTCTTTGTTATCTCTAATNCTTTGAATGGCNTGAGATGTTTCTCTCCATATTTTNTCAAGCTTATTGACTGGCATATTAAAAAGATTATNTTCACCTTGATATATAGAAAAATTNTCTTCTTGTAATGNAGCAATTGATTCTACTGTNAANCCTTTGTTCTTTAANGAATTTTTAATNCTACTNGCTTTGCTATTTTTTACTTGGATTACAANACCTGNTTCCTCTGAGAATAATTGCTCATTTATATTTACTNTCTCAGGTAAATTTAATTTCATTCCAATTNTTTTAGTAAAACACATTTCNAGTAAAGTGGTTATGAGNCCTCCATCNGAAATATCATGAATAGCNAAAATTTCATTCTTTAATATCAATTCTTGAATAGAGACGAACATTGATTTGAAATTATCAATGTTGTCTATATCTGGTGTTTTTTTATATTTAGATTTAGTTACCTCAGAAAATATTGAGCCTGCTAATCTATTTGCATCACTTAGTTTAATTAGAATCATTGAAGTATCTTTATCATTACTTAGCTCTGGAGTAACGCAAACTGAAACATCATCGACAGGTGCCATTGCTGTCACAACTCCTGATAAAGGACTAGTTACTTGAAATTCACCATTGTTATCTGACCATTTTGTTTTCATTGACAATGAATCTTTTCCAACTGGAATAGAAACTTTTAATTCAATACACATTTTGGAAAGTGCCTCTACACCCTCTCTTAATGCTAAATCTTCATTATTGTCTCCACAAGCAGCCATCCAGTTTGCAGAAACCTGTACATTGTTTAAACCTTTAATGACTACTCCAGCCATATTTGTTAAAGATTCCGCAATTGCCATACGCATTGAAGCCGATGGATTTGATAAAGCTAAGGTTGGTTTTTCACCAATCGATAAAACTTCACCCGAATTTGATGTAAAAGACCTAAGACTCAATGAATAATTTGAAACTGGAACTTGGTAAGGACCAACAAATTGATCTCTTGCAACCATTCCACCAACACTTCTATCGCCAATGGTTATCAAAAAGGATTTTGACGCTACGGTTGGGTGTTGAAGTATTTTTGTTATAGAAGACGAAAGATCAAAATCTTCAGCACAATCTTCGTCAATTTCATCTTTTTGATAAGAGCTAACTTCCATTTCAGTAATTGGTAAGTCGCCAAACAACATTGATAACGGAACATCTACCGGATAATTGTTATTGGTTTCATCAAAAAGTTTCACAGATTTTTCTTTTGTAGTTATTCCTACAATTGCATATTCGCATCTCTCTCTTTTACAGATTTCTTCAAATGATTTTTGATTATCTTTGTGTATTGCTAAAACATATCTTTCTTGAGATTCGTTTGACCATATTTCCATTGGAGACATAGATTTATCTGAATTTGGAATTTTTGATAATTCAATGAATACTCCTAACTCAGAATCCTTGGCTAATTCTGGTATGGCATTTGATAAACC
>NHJW02000037.1 GCA_002169625.2 Gammaproteobacteria bacterium TMED225 | reverse complement strand
TTTCTTTTAGACCTTGTATTAGAAAAAGTGGACCTTTTAAGTTGCTTCCAATTAGTTTTTCCCAATGATCTTCTGAAATTTCATCAATAGGGGTAGGGTAGAAAGTAGATGCATTATTTACCAATAGATTTACTGAGGGAAATGCGTCACTAACTTCACTTAAGATTTTTTGAACATCTTCTTTTATATCAAGATTACCTTGAACAGTTTTAGCAGAATTAGGATTATCTTTATTGATTTGATCAGCTAGATNATCAGCATCNNTTTTAGANGAGTTGTAATGAATGATAATATTCCAACCTAATTCTTTAAAAGTAAGAGCTATTTCTTTACCAATTCTTTTAGCAGCCCCTGTTATAAATATAGTCTTGTTCATTTGCACTTAAATATAATATTTTTNTACATATTAAACTTTTCTTGCTCAACTTTCTNTTTTGGAGTGTTTGATAAGATAGAAAAATCGGTATTTCTAATTTCTTTAACCAGTTTTANTATGAAATNTTTAGTTTTTTCTATATTTGGTAATGTAACNAGTTTANTAACAAGATCTTCATTTCTCTTAAAATTTGATGTTATCAAAATTGAAATCAAATCNTTATCATTAAGTTNCATATCAATTTTTGATATGTTTTTTAATATCTTAGAGGCATGTTTAAATTCGTTAGGTATTGGTANCTGCTCNCCTATTTTAAAATCATTATTNATTTGAAGTTCTGCCCATCTTATTTCAGGATCCTTATGGGTATGGCAACTGGCAATATTTAAATTTTNAAAGAATGGATTTTTTAAATTAAGTGTGATTATTTTTTCAAAATAAATATTTGGGTAAGAACTATTCANAGCTCTTACAGTTTCTGACCATATCCTATCANTAGATAATTTTTTTATCTCTTCGTTCGAAACTATCTTTTTAATGCAATCTATAGTTGTATCNAAAATATTAAAATCTTTTAAGTGCTCATAAGTAAAAAGTCTTGCTAGTCTTATAGCTCTTAATGGGTCCTCATAGAAAGCATCTGAAACGTGCCTAAATAGTTTATTTTTAATATCATGCTGGCCGTTAAACGGATCAATAATGTTGCCCTCTTTATCTTCAGCAATAGCATTTATTGTAAAATCTCTTCTAGATAAATCATCTTTTAGTGTTACATCTTTCCCAAAGTAAAATGTAAAACCGTGGTATCCAGTTCCAGATTTCTTTTCTGTTCTAGCAAGAGCATATTCTTCATTTGTATTAGGATGAAGAAATACAGGAAAATCTTTTCCAATTGGTTTAAAGCCTTTTGCAATCATCTCCTCAGGTGAAGATCCAATAACAACCCAATCATTATCAACAGACTCAACCCCACATAAAGAATCTCTTACTGCTCCTCCAACTTTATAAATTTTCATTTTTTTTAACTTGAAATATTTTTTTATCTTCTAATCTTATAGCCGTTAATTTCTTACCCCATACACANCCAGTATCTAAACCAATTATATTATTTAATTTAGTTTTACCCTCTAGTGCAGCCCAGTGGCCAAATATAATATTTTCATTTTCTTTAAGATTTTTATGTGTTTGTTTGAACCATGGAATATGATTTTTTTCTAATTTNAAATCTTTTTTTTTGAGTTTTAATGNCCCCCTTTTATCTAAATAACGCATTCTAGTAAAATAATTAATAATTGTTCTATATCTTGAGTAACCCCTTAACTCATCTTTCCAAAGACCTGGCTTATCTCCCCACATATTCATTAAAATATTTGATGAATCATTTTTGATAGCAATTCTCATTTCATCTGAAAGTTTTTTTGCTTTTTTAAGGCTCCATATGAAAGGTATTCCTGCATGGCTTATCCAATATGTCTCTTTAGTTTTTTTAATTTTAACTTTGAGTAAGAGTGGAAGCTTTTTTAACCATTTATAAATTTTTTTGTTATTTTTAGCATTGAGAATATCTTTAAGAGATTTATTATTTTTTTTATGTTCAAGCAAATATAGTAAATAAAAATCATGATTTCCCATTACACTTTTTACAGATTTTTTATTTTTTAAACAGAAATCAATTACATCTAAAGATTTTGGACCTCTATTTACAAGATCTCCGGCGAAGATCAATAGATCTTTATTTGGATTGAATTTAATTTTTTTACATAATGCAATTAATTCATCAAAACAACCTTGAACATCACCAATTACGTAATGTGACATTAGACTAAATATTCCTTGGCTAATTTTATAAAATATTCTAGTGGAATTTCTTCAGATCTTTTTGTTGGATCAATATCTATTTCACTCCAACTAATATTCAATGCTTTCAAATTATTTTTAATATTTTTTCTTCTTGAAGAAAAAGCAAGATCAATTACTTTATATAGATTATTTTTAATTGAGAGGTCATAGTCTAAATTTTTCTTTGGAATTAGCCTTATAAAACTTGAATTTACCTTAGGTTTTATATCAAAGGCTTCTGGTGGCACATCAAATAATATTTCACTCTCAAAAAAGGCTGATATCTTTATTGCAAGTTTCCCCCAATCCTTAGTAGCTAATTGACCTGAAATCTTTTCAGCAACTTCTTTTTGAATTAAGAAATGCATATCTATAATCTTTTCAAAGTCTTCGACTAACTTTAATATTATTTGNGTAGAAATATTATAAGGAAGGTTTCCTACAATTCTTTGCTTTGAGGATAAACTATCTAGATTAAATTTTAAAATATCGTCTTTTATAAAATGAAAATTAGCAGGACCATGAAATTTCTTTTTAAGTGCTTTAATATTATGTTCATCAATATCAATACCAATAATGTTAGCATTATTAATATTAATTTGATTAGTAAGAGCCCCAAGACCTGGACCAATCTCAACAAAGCANTCAAATTCACTGGGTGCAATTACTTCGGCCATCTCAAACAGGATTGAATTATCTTTTAGATAATTTTGACCATATTTTCTTCTAATATTTCTTAAGTTCATTAGATAAGGTTTTTTGCAGTTTTTATTGCCAAAATAAGAGAGGAGGAATCAGAATTTTTACTGCCAGCGATATCTAAAGCAACTCCATGATCTACAGAAGTCCTTATAATAGGCACGCCCAGAGTTATATTAATAGAATTCCCAAAACTNAAAGCCTTTAATACTGGAAGTACTTGGTCATGATACATGCCTAGATACGCATCAGTTTCTTTTAAAATCTTTTCTGAGAATGCCGTATCTGCAGAAATCGGCATCGAGACATTTATTTTACTTTTTCTTAAAATCTTTATAGCTGGTTTGATGTATTGAAGTTCTTCATTTCCTATTTTGCCATTTTCACCAGCGTGAGGATTTAACCCTAAGACCTTTATATTTGGTTTTTTAATATTAAATTTATTTTTAAGATCCTTGTTAAGAATTTGAACTTTATTAACTATTAATTTCTTAGTAATATTTTTTGAAACCATTTTAAGAGGAATATGTGTTGTTGCTAAGGCAACTTTTAATTTGTTAGAGGCTAGCATCATTAAGACATCCTTGCTTCTTGTTATTTTTTGAATGTATTCAGTATGACCGGTGAATTTTTTATCAATTGATATAATTGTTTCTTTATTTAGTGGTCCTGTAACTAAGGCAGCACATTTATCTGAGATAGTCTGTTTAATAGCATAATCTAATACGTCAAGAACATAATTAGCATTAAGCTTCGTAAGCTTTCCTGGACTAGTATTTTTGCATTTAGAAACTTTAATTATCTGTAAGTATGCTTTTTTATTTTTTTTTACCTCATTAACAGAATTTAACTCAATTACTTTGATCTTCTTTTTTAACTTTTTTGCTCTATCTAAAAAAAGATTTGGATCGCCAATTGTAACGATTGGTATTTTAAAGTTTTCCCATATATTTGATGCAGATAATTTAATTATTAAGTCTGGACCTATGCCAGCTGGCTCACCGGGAGAATATATTATTTTTTTCAATCTAGATCTTTAAATTCAACAAAGGCTTCTGCTCTCATAGATCTTAAGGTATTTTCTAATTCTTCATCGAACTTTCGAGCATACAATATTCCATATGCTCTATCTTGAATCAGTTTTTCAGTGAGTTCATGATTTCTTTTGCCAAGCACTTCCAGGAAATGGAAGCCAAATTCAGTTTCAAATACTTCAGATATTGATCCTATCTGAGTATCTAGCATCACTTTTTCAAACTCTGGAGCAAAAACTCCAAGGCCAATCCAACCCAAGTCTCCACCTTGTTGAGCACTGCCAGGATCTTCTGAAAATTCTGAAGCTAGCATGGCAAAATCTTGACCATCAATTATTTCTTGTCGAATATTATTAATTTGCTTTTCAGTTTCTTGATTATCACGTATTGTTGAGGGAATCATGAGTATATGACGAGACTGCCATTGGTCTTCAAATTTAACGTAATCACCTCTTTTATCTTCCAGCTTTAATATATGAAAACCTGAACCACTTTCAAGGGGCTCGGAAACGTATCCAATGGATTTTCCTTCTAATGCTTTTTCAAATAAATCTGGCATATCAATTGCCTTTCTCCAACTTAATAAACCTCCTTCAGACGCATTAGAGCTGATGGAATACTCCTTTGCTAATTCTGAAAAATCAACATTTTCATTAATAAGATTTACTATTTTGTTAGCAGTTAATAATTCTTTTACTAATATTTGCCTTACTAAAAGTTCAGGATCTAAAGCAGAAAGAGTTTCATTAGTCGCCATGAAAGCTTCAAACTCATTTTCTGTAATATCGATATTAGAATTTACTCTACCTCTTTGTATCCTTTGTATTCGCATTTCTTTTCGCATTTGCTCTCTTACTTCTTCATATGAATCCCCATTATTTTCTATNAACAATATGAAATCCTCTAATGACATTTGATTATTTGAAGCAAGCCTAGTGAAAGTTTGGTTTAGCTCTGAATCACTAATTTTAATTCCAGCTCTATCAGCAAGTTGAAGCTGCAATTCATCAATAATAAGTTTTTCCTTTACTTGATTCATTAAGATATCTTTGGGTGGCATTTGGATATTTTGATTCTTATATCCTTTTTCGAGATCGTCAAATGCACTAATGATTTGTGACTCCATTACAACCCCATCCTCAACAATAATNGCAATACGATCTAATAGNTCAATTTTCGCATTGACAGACAAAGCGATTGATAAAAGTAAAAATATAGATAATTTTTTCATAAACTTTCTAGTAATTTAAAATAGAATTANTCATGAATTTATTAATCTTTTCATAGGAGGAGTTTAATCCCTTAAATTCAAATTCAAAATTAATTCTACTTTTATTTTCAATTCTTATTATATTATCCCATGCCTCATCAAGATATGTGAATGAATTATCATTAAAACTATCAAGATATTTTGAAAGATTTTTATCTGATGCTGTGACTCTAAAAACAAAGCAACAGTTTTCATACCCAATACCAAAAACAGACTCTATCTTAGAATTTGTATCATCATCTCTTTTTAATTTAGCAATCAGACTAAAATTATCTTTAAAATTTAAGTCAGCAGATAGTTCTGAATAATCTAAGGTTTTTTCAAAATCACCAGCTACTTTTTTATATCTTTTTGCATAACCTACTTTACCAAATTTAAATTTCTGATTAAGCGTAATTCCTGCCATTGGAAACTTTTTATCNTCTTTTGAATAACTTCCATATGTCATAATCATTATATTCTTGTTTGGCATCCATTTACCCATTAGCATTATGGGATCCTCATCATTGATCATATTATGTGTCATTGAGTTAATTGCCATTAAATCATCTGNTAGATACATATCCATATTCATAGAAAGCATATTCATATCATTTAAAAATATTTTTTTATCCTCTAGATAGAATTTTTGAGAGATTTTAAAAGATATCTTTTCCATATTCAGTTCTCTTTTTCTATATTCCAAACTTAATGTATAAAAATTTTGGTCTCCAATTCTGTCCATTCCAGCGAAACGATCAATATTAAAGAGTTGATTCATCATTGTTATGTTGTGGGTATCAAAAACTGGATTCTTGTTTTGATCTTCATAGCCAACATACCCATAAAAAAATCTTGGTTTTAGAATATGCAAATTTGTTCCGATACTTTTAATAAATAACGAATTAATATCAAATTTGAAAGTAGGAACATTTACTGAGTTTGTTTTTGCATTTGAATTAGATATGTCAAAATTAAGACTTTTGAAACCAACAGAAGTCGAAAGCATATATCCATTAATGAAAGATTTATTAGAAATTTCTAAATCATAAAATATTCTTGACCCTTCTATTGGATTCTTAATTCGTGATGGAAATCTATTATTTATAGAGTTTCCATAAAATCCATGTAAGGAGCTTGTTTTAAAATCTGTATAGTTAAAGCGTTCATTAATTGAGAAATTTTTAAATTTTTTAAAATAAAATATATCAAATGAAGGCGACTTCTTATAACCATTTGTAAGAATTGGATTAAGAGTTTGATAACCTTCTTGAGATAACTTTAGTCCAATATCTCCTATTTTTCCTTGTAAGCTAACATTTTGTTTTAAGTTTTGTACTCGTTGATTTCCAATAGCAATTATTTCATTTGAGATATCTCTTAAAACAAGACTATCGGATGCTTTGGACCAATCAATGTTTACTTTAAATTTTTTTTGATTGCTAAATGAATCTTTCAAACCAAATGCCCATCTTGAATTAGAATTCTCTGGATATAACTTCCCATATTCTTTGTCATTATCAAAATATATAAAATCTATATTTCTTAAATTATTAATTTTTCCATGAATTTTCCTAAAATTTCCTTCTAAACCAAATCCTCTTTCATTTATATTTCTTGCAGCAATTGTTATATCAGATTTATTTGAAATGACTTGATAGTATGGAAGCATAAAATCTAATCCGTCGGATGAAAAAGAAATTGAAGGTTCAAGAAATCCAGACATTCTTTCATCTGATGTTGCAAAAGGTAAATAGGGTAATCTTAGAATTGTTTTATCAAATGCTTTCACTTTAACCTGCTTCGCATATCCTCTTTTCGTTTGATCATTTAAAACAATTGATTTAGCTAAAAGCTCCCATCCATTTTTAACATCAGAACATGAAGTCATTGAAACTTGATTTAACCTTAATTGACTCTCAAGGTTTCCGTTAAGCTCACTAAAGGAAAGAATCAAGCCTCTATCATTTAAAAATGCATCGCCTTCAAGAAGCATCATTGATAATCGATCTTTGTTAAATGAACCTTCTTTCGATTTAAAAAAATAATTTTCTAAAAATAAACTTCCGCCTTTTTTAAATTCTACAATTCCATTTTCTTGGTCTACTCTAGCTTTTTCAGATTGCAAAATACCATTTGGAAAATCAATCTGAATATCGCCATTTAAAATTAGGACTTTTTTATCAGTGATTTCAAATTTTTCTGATTTAATATCAAGATTNTCAATATCATTTACAACACCAAGATAGGGTTGATATATAAAGCAAGCCTTATTGTTTTCTAAATTATTTTTTAAAGTCCCNCTTTCTAAAATATCAGCATGAATGATATTTTGGCTCACCACCAATATAATTAAAAAAACTACTCTTTTAATTTTTAGCATTTAAACATTTTATACTTTATTATCACTTTGAAAGNATAAAAGCTAAAAAGTTCTATTAATTCTTTGAATTTATATATTCTTCAAGTTGATATAAGTGATCTTTTCCAAAGAAGATTTGATCATCAACCAAAAATGTAGGAATACCAAATGCTCCATTTTCAACAGCCCATGAAGTATTAGNTATAAGTTTATCCTTACATTCTTTTGTTTGAATCATGTCTAATATACTTTTAGANTCTATCTCATCATCATCCAATGCTTTTTCAAGGATATCCATTTCCTGAATGTTTAAATCTTTCTCCCACATTGCTGACATTGTGCATTCTACATACTCTTTCAAGATACCCAATTGTTCTGCTGCTACCGCACCCCTTTGNATATTTAAAGAATTTTGAGGAAAATTAGAATTGTTTTTAAATTTAGTTAGATTNTGTTTTTTAATAAATCTACTTATTTCTATAAAAAAATATTCTGCTTTGTTTTTAACATCAGCGTTTGCAATTAGAGGCGGAGTATTATTTGTAAGTTTAAAGATACCACCAGCTAGGCATGGAATATAGTTAAATNCTGTTCCTGTTCTTTTTTCAAACCAAGGAACAACTTTGTGAGCTAAATAACCATTTGGAGTTGCTACATCATAGATAAAGTCTACTTTCATTTCTTTTAACAATTTTGTAAAGTAAAACAATTAAACACTGATATGAAAGATTTTTCAAAATATTCTGCGATTATAATCGGAGCTGGAGACGCTACTGGATCTGCTTTAACTAAAAAATTTGCAAGTCATGGTTACAAAGTTTGTCCTGTTAGAAGACCAAGAAATATTGATAAGTTAAATAAATTAGCAGATGAAATCAATGATTCAGGCGGTTGGGCAAAGGGATTTGGTGTAGATGCCAGAGATGAAGAAGAAATAATAAAGCTTTTTTTAGAAGTTGAAGAAACAATTGCCCCGATCGATGTAGTTATATTTAATCCAGGTGCAAACGTTTTTTTTCCAATCGAGGACACAACTTCAAGAGTATTTAAAAAAGTTTGGGAAATGGCAGCTTTTGCTGGTTTTCTGACTGGAAGAGAAGCAGCGAAATACATGAAAAAAAGAAATGCAGGCTCTATTTTTTTTACAGGTGCAACAGCGTCCATGAGGGGGAGTGCAGGATTTTCAGCTTTTTCAAGTGCTAAATTTGCTCTAAGAGCACTAGCACAAAGCATGGCTAGAGAGCTTGGACCAGAGGGCATACATGTATCGCATTTTATAATTGATGGAGCCATAGATACTGCATTTATAAAAGAAAATTTCCCGGATAGGTATGCTTTAAAAGAAAAAGGCGGTATTCTAAAACCTGATGCAATTGCGGATGCATATTGGTTTGCTCACACACAAGATCGAACTGCTTGGACGCATGAATTGGATCTTCGTCCGTTTATGGAAAAGTTTTAAATTATGAGAGGTATAGAATGAGTTTGAAAGACAAAGTAATATTTATTTCGGGAGGTAGCAGGGGAATAGGTCTTGCAATGGTAAAAAAAGCAGCTTTAGATGGCGCAAAAGTAGTTATTGCTGCAAAAACAGCCGAACCACATCCAAAATTACCTGGAACAATTTATACAGCTGCTCAAGAAATTGAAGAGGCTGGAGGTGAAGCATTGCCTATGATTTGTGACATAAGAAGTGAAGATAATGTAAGAGATGCTGTAAATAAATCTGTTGATCATTTTGGAGGTATCGATATTTGTATTAACAACGCTTCAGCAATCCAACTTACTAATGTTACTGACACTGAAATGAAAAGATATGATCTTATGCATCAAATTAATGGAAGAGGGACTTACATGGTAAGTAAATACTGCTTACCTCATCTTAAAAAATCTTCTAACCCTCATATTTTAAATTTAGCACCACCATTAGATATGCAACCTAAATGGTTTGGGGGAACAGTTGCGTATACTATGGCGAAATATACTATGAGTATGTGTGTTCTTGGTATGGCAGAAGAATTCAAAGAATTTGGCATTGCTGTAAATGCATTATGGCCAAGAACAGCAATAGCTACAGCTGCAGTTCAAAATCATCTTGGTGGAGACGAGATCATGAAGCTTTCGCGTAATGTTGATATTATGGCAGATTCCGCCTATGAAATATTAACGAAAGATTCTAAAGAATTTACTGGCAATTTTTGCATTGATGATATGGTTTTATATGAGGCAGGTGTAAAAGACTTTACAAAATATGCACAAGCTCCGTTTGGAGAATTAATGCCTGATTTTTTTGTCCCAGATGATACTCCATTGCCTGATGAAATAAAAAATAGTTAGTTGAAAGAAGAAGAAGTAATTAGTTTAAGTAATAAGTGTAATTTTAATGCCATAACTGCTTCTCCTTTAAAGCTCGAGGCAAGTGCGAGACAATATTGGAGAGTAACAGATAGCTCAAATCAATCAAAAATTTTATGCTACCTTGACCCAGATTTAGGTGATCATATCGATTTCATAAATATCTCAAATAATTTAAAAAAAAATGATGTTAGTTGTTCTAATGTTATCCATCATAATAGTGAACTGGGAATAACTATTCAGGATGATCTTGGAGATGATGATCTGCTATCAATTCTAACAGACTCAAATAAAAAGCATTTTCTTCAAGAATCTTTGAAAGTATTAATTAAAGTCCAAAATACAAAAATTAGTGCAATTAAAATTTTTTTAATTGATGAGCTTAAAGATCAAATGAATCTTTTTAATGACATTTTTTTTGAAAAATTTCTTAAAATCTCATCAAACCAATTAGTAAAAGATTTAATTTTGGAAACACTTAGTAAATTAAATAATCAGCCTTGGTTAAATTGTCATTATGACTTTGAGAGAAGAAACTTAATACTTAATAAACAAAATGAGTTATCTATTATTGATTTTCAGGATATGCGAATAGGGCCTATTGGAATAGACTTAGCAGGCATCCTTGTTGATCATTATTATGAAATTGACTTCAATCTGCTTAATGATTTGCTACAGTTTTATAAAAAGGAGTCTGAATCAATATATACCGTTGATGAATTATTTGAATTTTTAAGATGGGGCTCTATTCAAAGAAATATAAGAATACTTGGAACTTTGGCAAACTTATATGTAAAAGAAGACAGGAGCTATAGATTAAAAGATCTGCCAATGATTCTTAAAAATCTTACCAGAATGATTCCCGAAGGAAATGAGTTAAAAATATTTCTTAGAGAAGATGTTCAACCCTTGTTAAGTAAGAGGATTTCAGAAATATGAAAGCAATGATACTTGCAGCAGGTTATGGAAGAAGGCTTATGCCTATCACAAATAAAATACCAAAACCACTTTTAAAAGTTGGAGATCAAACGTTAATTGAAAGAAATATTAATTGCTTAATTTCAAGTGGCTTCTCTGAAATAATTATTAATGTCTCACATCTGAGTAAGTTGATTATTAATTTTGTAGAAAATACTTTTCCAAATCAAAATATATTGTTTTCTCAGGAAGATCAGCCTCTTGGAACAGGTGGTGGCATATTAAATGCATTAGATTTAATTGGAAATGAAACTTTTTTGTTAACAAATTCTGATATATACCATGACATTAATTTAAAAACTCTTCCTAAAAAGACCAAAGTAGCTCATTTAGTAGGCGTTAAAAATCCAGAACATAATCTAAATGGAGATTTTTCAATTGAAAACAAAAATGTATTTATAAAAAAAAATAATAATGATTTAACATGGAGTGGAATTTCTTTAGTTAATCCAAAAATCTTTAGAGAAAATGAATTTCCAAGCAATTCTTTTAATATTTGGGATGAAGTTTTACATCAATATATTTCCAGGGGATTAGTTACAGGACAAAAATCACCTGAAATGTGGATAGATGTAGGAACTCCCAAACGTTTAAATCTTGTTAATAGTGCTTATAATAGTGATCAATAAGTTATGAAAGATAAAAAACATATAATTGCACCATCTATTTTAGCCTCAGATTTTGCAAAATTGGGTGATGAAGTTAGAGAAGTGCTTGATTCTGGTGCAGATTGGGTTCATTTTGATGTAATGGATAATCACTATGTTCCAAACCTAACAATCGGTCCTATGGTATGCAAAGCTCTAAGAGATTTTGGTATAAAAGAATTTATTGATGTTCACTTAATGGTAGATCCTGTTGATGAACTTGCACAAAGTTTTATCAATGCTGGAGCAGATTTAATTAGTTTTCATCCAGAGGCATCTAAACATATTCATAGATCTGTTCATGCTATCAAAGATAAAGGCTGTAAGGCTGGACTTGTATACAATCCAGCAACTCCACTTAATACACTTGAAAATGTTCTTGAAGACTTAGACTTAGTTTTAATAATGAGTGTTAATCCTGGTTTCGGAGGACAATCATTTATTCATAGTTCTTTGGATAAAATTTCACAGGTCAGAAAAATGATTGACGACTTAGGTAAAGATATTCGCCTAGAAGTAGATGGTGGAATAAATAAAGATACTATAGGTCTTGCATCTGAAGCAGGTGCAGATACCTTTGTTGCTGGCTCTGCAATATTTAACACAGAAAATTATGAGCAGACTATATCTGAACTTCGTTCAAAAATCGTTTAAGTATTTAATACTTTTAATACATGTAAACTATCTCGATGCGTCAAAAGATATCCACATATATGAGTATCTAGATGAAATAGAAATCGTCTCAAAATTAGAAGACAGAAAAAAAGGCCTTATGTATAGAGAAACAATACCAGATAATTATGGCATGTTTTTTGTTTGGCCTTATGAAAAAAAACAATGTATGTGGATGAAAGATACTTATGTGCCTTTAAGCGTTGCTTATATTGATGGGAAAGGAAAAATTATTGAAATATATGATATGGTTCCACTTTCAAAAAATTCAGTCTGCTCAATTAAAGCATCAAAATATGCGCTTGAGGTAAATTCTGGATGGTTTGATAAGAATGAAATTATGACCGGAGATGTGATTAAAATTAAAGAAATTCTATCCCATGATAAGTAAAGATGAATACATAGAATTCGGTGAAAATGGTTTTAACATAATTCCATTAGTTAGAAGTATTAATCTTGATTTAGATTCATCTATTAAAGTTTTTTCAAAAATTAAAGATAAAAGAAGTACTTTTTTGCTTGAATCGATTGAAGGAGGAGAGAAATGGGCACAGTATTCAATTATTGGTTTAGATTGTAAAGATACTATTAAAATATCTGGGCAAAAAATTGAAATAAAAACAGAATCTGGAATTAATATTTTTGAAGCAGACGAACCACTTGATGAACTAAAAAAAATTATTGGAGAACATAGATCGCCAATTTTAACTAATATGCCTAGATTTTATGGTGGTTATGTAGGCTTTTTTGCATACGAGAGCGCAAAATATGCTGAAGAAAAAATAAATGCCCTCCAAAAGAAAAAATCAAAATTTGATGAAGATATGCCAGACATTTATTTAGTTAAATCTGAAAAGCTAATCATCTATGATAATTTTAACCACACCATGCAAGCAATTTATAATGCAAATCCTCAACAAACTTCTTATGAGGATGCTCTTATAAAAATTGATGAAATTCAAGATAGCATTGATCTGTCTAGTGAATATCAAGAAAAGAAACATTCCAATATTTCAGGAAAATTAGAATACTCATCAAACTTTACAAAGAATGAATATATTAATGCTGTAGAGATAGTAAAAGAATATATTAAAGAGGGTGATGTAATGCAGGTTGTTCTTGCTCAAGATTTTCATAAGTCTTTTAATGGAGATTCTTTTGAATTGTATTCTGCCCTAAGAACGATTAATCCATCTCCATACATGTATTATCTCAATCTTGATGAGTGCGAAGTTGTAGGATCTTCTCCTGAAATACTAGTAAGACTAGAAAATGATGAGATCACCTTGAGGCCAATTGCTGGAACAAGAAAAAGAGGCATTAATGAAGAAGAAGATAAAAAGAATGAACTTGATTTATTAAGTGATCCTAAAGAATTAGCAGAACATCTAATGCTAATTGATCTTGGAAGAAATGACGTTGGAAGAGTTTCTGATATTGGAACTGTAAGGCTAACAGAAAAGATGATAATTGAGAGATATTCTCATGTCATGCACATAGTTTCTAATGTAGTTGGAAGACTATCAAAAAACCTTACTTTTGTTGATGCCTTGAAAGCTACTTTACCAGCAGGAACGCTTTCGGGTGCACCAAAAATCCGCGCTATGGAGATAATCAATGAACTTGAACCAAGTTCAAGAGGCATATATGGAGGAGCAATTGGTTATATTTCATGGAATGGAAACATTGATACCGCTATTGCAATAAGAACGGCAGTAATTAAGGATAATCTAATTCATGTCGGAGCAGGTGCTGGAATAGTTGCAGATTCTGATCCTGAAAAAGAATGGCAGGAATGTATACAAAAATCAAAAGTATTCTTAGATGCTTTGGAGATGATTTCATGATCATTGTTATAGACAATTATGATAGTTTCACATACAACTTGGTTCATTACATTGGTGATTTTGATAAAAATATTAAAGTTATAAGAAATGATGAAATGACTGTATCCGAAATCATTGATCATAACCCTGACAAGATAGTCATATCTCCAGGGCCGTGCACACCAAAAGAAGCAGGAATTTCAATTGAACTTATACAAGCGGCAGAAGTTCCAATATTAGGAGTTTGTTTGGGGCATCAAGCAATTGGAGCAGCTTTTGGTGGAAATATTATAAAGGCGCCTAAAATTTTTCACGGAAAAACTTCTATTATCGATCATGATGGTAGTTTAATTTTTGATCAAATTGAAAGCTCCTATAAAGTTGTTAGATACCATAGTCTTATAATAGAGAAAAAAACTCTTCCAAATGAACTTAAGATAACTGCAACTTTAAGTGATGATGAAGAAATAATAATGGCAGTTGAACATGTTGAAAAACCGATTTATGGTGTTCAATTCCATCCTGAATCGATTGATACAAATAATGGCATGAGACTAATAGAGAACTTTATAAAAAAAGCATGAAAGATTTATTAAACAAAATAAATAATAAAGTAAATTTAAATCTTGAGGAAATGCAAGAAGCTATTAATTTAATAATGACTGGTATGGTTGTAGACTCTGATATTGAATTGTTTCTTATTGCATTAAATGCAAAAGGTATAACTGAGACTGAAGTTACAGCTGCAGCAACAGTAATGAAAGAGAAGTCACTAAAATATGACTTAGGTGATGGAACTCATATAGATACTTGCGGAACAGGTGGAACTGGTCTTTATACCTTTAATTGTTCTACAGCATCTTCATTTGTAGCCGCTGCAGGTGGAGCTAAAATTACAAAACATGGAAATAAGGCTATCTCCAGTAAATCAGGTAGTGCAGATTTCCTAGTAGAATCTGGAGCTAACATTAGCCATGAAAGAGAGAAATTAAAATCAATTTTTGAGCAAGTTGGTTTTGTATTCCTATTTGCACCTCTTCATCATGAAGCAATGAAATATGTTATGCCGGCTAGACAAAAAATAGCTGATAAAACCATTTTTAATATGTTAGGACCACATACAAATCCATGCAATGCTAGAAGACAAGTTTTGGGTGTTTATGAGAAAGAATTAGTCAATATGTTCTCAAGTGTTGCTAAAAACCTTGAAATGGAACACGTTATGATAGTTCATGGAGACGATGGCCTTGATGAAATTTCAATTTGCTCAGAAACCTCTATTTCAGAACTTAAGGATGGTCAAATAAGTGAATATAAAATATCACCAAAAGATTTTGGATTAAATATCTCTCCACTTGATCAAATTACTGCAAGTTCACCTCAAGAAAGTCTTCTTCTTGTAAATAGAGCATTCGAAGGAGAAAAATCGGCAGTTCAAGATATGATCGCATTAAATAGTGGAGCAGCTTTATATATAGCAAATATTGTAAATTCAATGAGTGACGGTGTAGAGATGGCATTTGACTTAATGAATAAGGGTTTAGCATCACAAAAACTATCTAATTATGTGAAGGTTTCTAACGAATCATGAATATCCTTGATGAAATTGTTTTAAAGACAAAGACTAAACTTGAAGAAAAAAAATTACATTCTCCATTTGATCAACTATTATCCAAAATTGATCTACAAAACATAGAACAAAGTAATTTTAAAAAAAGCCTTGAAAATAAAACTAAAGCAATCATTGCTGAAATAAAGAAAGCTTCTCCAAGTGCTGGAATAATAAGTGAAAATTTTGATGCAATTTTAAAAGCTAAAGAATATGAATCCTTTGGAGCTTCCGCTCTTTCTATACTCACCGAAGAAAATTATTTTTTGGGAAGTGTTGAATATCTCAAAGATGTAAAAGCTATCACTAACCTACCTATATTAAGAAAAGATTTTATTATAGATGAATATCAGATATATGAATCAAAATTAATTGGAGCTGATTGCATTTTACTTATTACATCTATTTTAAGTGATAATGAATTATTAAAATTCTCTGAAATAACCGAAAAGCTAGGTATGGATTACATCATAGAAGTGCATGATGAAGATGAGCTATCAAGGGTGGAAAGCTTTCCAAATGCAATTATTGGCGTTAACAATAGAAATTTAAAAACCTTTGAAGTTGATCTCAATAACTCTATTAAATTAAAAAAAATATTTAAAGGTAACAATGTTTTTATAGCAGAGTCAGGTATTAAAAACCTAAAAGATATAGAAATGCTGCAGCAAAATAATATCAATGTTTTTTTGATAGGCGAAAGTTTAATGAAAGGAGATTTTTTTGAAACTTAGGGAATGGCAAGAAAAAGCCTTCCCTCTCTGGTGGATTAAAAAAAGAGGAATTATTAAAGTTGTAACAGGGGGTGGCAAAACTTTTTTTGCTATCCATTGTATTAAAAAATATTTAGAAGCATATCCTGAGAAATTAATTTTAATTGTTGTTCCCTCAATTGCACTACTTGATCAATGGTATGAGAGCTTGTCACAAGAATACAGTAATAAAGATATTGCACTAAATGGCGGAGGAGAACAAGTCAATAAACTTACAAAAATTTGTATATC
>NHJW02000036.1:0-14607 GCA_002169625.2 Gammaproteobacteria bacterium TMED225 | reverse complement strand
TNGTNATNGCAAAAACNTCTTCNAATCATAGATTTAGANCTGANANAGANTANTCNAANGCNGNTCANATNGCCATGTTTAGATCNATAACNAANCANATNNANCAAANTATAANTNATTGATTTGTATTAGATTNAATTCTTTCATAGAATTAGAGNTGATATTCAAAAATNAGAGGAGAAAAAAATGAATANAAANTTNGTTAGTTTTATNGNAATAGTATTTTCACTAAGNTCTATAGCAGGCCATCATGAAGGAGGCCATATGNANAGCGATTCGCCAAAATGGCAAATAAAAGCATATACAGGNGCAGCTCCAGATTTTATAGGTGATTTTGCATCAGTAATTGGTGCTGATGGAACAGTTTTAAGAGAGGGAACAAATGGATGGACATGCTTAGCATTTACAGCAAATATGATGGGAGACTCAATGGATCCTAGAATGGCAACGCCAGCNTGTATGGATTCTAATGCAATGGCATGGGCAGATGCATACATGAANGGNGAAGTTCCAAAATTGACAAATGACGGATGGGCTTGGATGATTCATGGCGATACTGGTGCTGATAACTTTAGAGCTTATTCTGAGGGTGATAAAGCAGGCACAGCTCCAGAAGATTGGATTGAATCTGGCGCACATCTAATGTTGATGCCTAAAGATCTTAAATCCNTAGACAATACNACAACGGATTTCACTTCAGGCTCACCTTATGTAATGTTTAAAGGAACTCCTTATGTTCACCTAATGATTCCAGTATCTGGATATTATGATTTTCAACCTGAATCAGCACCAAAATAGATAGATTATTATGGAAGATGTAAAAGTATATATGATAGCTAATCTTCAAATACATGATGCGGAGAAATATAGGCAGTATGAAAAGGGTTTCTTTCCAATTTTAAAAAAACACGAAGGCGAGTTCATCACATTTGATGACAATATCGTAAATGTTGAAGGAGAAAAACCAATGGAGGGCAGAATAATTTTATTTAGCTTTCCATCTGCCAAGCATGCTGAAGAATGGTATTCAAGCTCAGAGTATCAAGCATTGTCAGAGCATAGAAGAGCAGGAGCCACCACGACCCTTACAAGAGTAAGTGGCCTGCCTCCAAGGAAATAATATTATGGAAAGATACAAGACATTTAAAGAATTTTATCCATATTATCTTTCTGAACACGANAANAANTACACAAAGTTGATGCATTTTATTGGAACAAGCGTAGGAATTTTCTTTTTAATTAAATTTTTTCTAACCTTTAATTTTATAAACCTTTTGCTTGTTCTTGTTTCNGGTTATGCATTTGCNTGGGTGGGNCATTTTTTTATTGAAAAAAACAAACCTGCTACATTTAAATATCCTATTTACAGTTTTATAGGAGATCAAAAAATGTATCTAGAAATACTACAAGGTAAACACAAAATTCTATAAACCGTTTAAACATATTTTAAATGAGTCTACAAAGTTCTAGTTTTTGGATAAATCCACCATGGGGAAATGGCGAAGAAAAATATCGTCTGGGCTTGAAGCCTATTGAAAAGTCGCTATGGTTGGATAGAAAAATAGATAAAAACTTGCTTAACTATAAAAAAGAAATTCTAAGCTCTGATTATGAAAGTGCAATAGCATGCACGGATGATTCTTTTGAGGCACAAAGACGTCTTGCAGACATTTTTGGAGTAACAACTACAAACTATCCTGACTTAATTGCAGATATGAGTTTGATCATTCAGGATGATTTATGTTTAATTGAATCAAAAGGAAAGCAAAGACTAATCGCAGCAAGTATCTGTTCTCCAAGCTATTGGGATGTTAGAACAAAAATAGGTAAACCCTTAAAAGAAATTCATCGNCCAGTTACCTCTTTGGAAGAAAAAATTGGTCAAAGAATTTCAACTTTTATTAAACAAGCTCCAGTCATGAGACCATTTTTCCGACAAAACTGGCTAATTCATGGTGATGTAAAAAGATTTCATTTGAAAGAAGAAAAAAAACTTAGCTCTGACCCTAAAGATTGGTATGTAAGATCAGAAAAAGAAACTNTATGTAGATTTCATGAAGATTATTCACTTTTTACTATCAATGTTTTATTTGAACCCTTAAAAGAAGTCTTAAAATACCCGGAAGCTAAGAATGGCTTAGTAAAGAGCTTACATTCTTTTGATGAAGACGAAGAGGTGTATTTTGGTGGTAAAGATAAAATAAAAGCCTTATTGGAATACCTCAAAACGTAACTGTAGTAAAATAATATATAAGATGATCGATCTAAGTCTTTCAAGTCCAAGTCACATTATTTTTACGCTTATTTGTATTGCCATTATTATCTTTTTACCAAGATTTTTTGTTAACAAAGATGCTAAAAGCAAAAATATTTTAATCTATATGATTATTTCCTTAATACTCATTAATCAAGGGATGGATTTTTATAGAGAAGGAATTATGGATCAATGGAAACTTGGTCTTCCTCTTCATTTATGCGATTTTTCATGTGCTGCAGTAATCTTGTATTTCATAACAAAGAGAAGAGAGTTCTTTTTATTTGCTTTTTTTGCCGGTATATCTGGTGCAGGAATGGCTATATTAACTCCTGATGTTCTTTATGCATTTCCTCATATAGACTACCTTAGACACATGATCGGTCACTCCATGATTTTGTTAGGTGTCACCTATGCGATGATAATAGATAATCAAAGACCACAACTAAAAGATGTTCACAGAGTATTGTTTGTTTTAACAATCATCTTATTATTAATGTATCCAATTAATAATTTCTTAGGATCACCTGCAAACTACTGGTATGTCATTGATAAACCTCCAGGATTTAATGTTACAAATCTCATGCGAGAAGCGCCTTATCATATGATTGATATATACATTCTTGCTGTCATTGTGTGTTATGCAATATATGCACCTTATTTTCTTAAGGATAAGCTTAGTAAAAAATAAACCTAACAATGAAAAGTGTTTCAAATAAACAAATACCTGTAAGCTTCAGAGCATATAGACCAAAAGCTCTTCAATGGCTTGGCGCAATAGTTCTTTCCTTTTTTGGNTGGAAAGTAAATGGAAATATTTCTGATGAACATAGTGGNAAGAAACTTGTTGTAATTGTTGCGCCTCATACATCTAATTGGGATGGGATTTTGGGTGTAGCTGCTGTCGCAGGACTTGATGCAAAGATTACATTTATTGGTAAACATACTGTATTTAAGTATGGACTTGGTGCTTTTCTAAGATATATGGGAGGGATTCCTGTCGATAGATCAAAACCNGGNGGCATTATTCAAGANGCAATTAATCAAATAAAAGAGATNGATGGTTCGCTAATTGCTATGTCTCCTGAAGGAACTCGGTCTAAAGTTAAAGAATGGAANACAGGTTTTNTAAGAATTGCGAAAGAATTGAATATAAATATTGTCCCTGCTTCATTAGATTTTTCAAAAAAGGAAATATTACTCGGCAATATTTTTATACCATCTGGGAACAATGAAAAAGATATTCTTGATCTTAAAAACTACTACTCTATTTTCACTCCAAAGCATCCTGAGAAGTATTAATAATTTTTCTTATCAAGTTATTTATCATGATAAAATTTAATAAAAATATATTTTATGTCTGACAAATTAGCTACATTAAAAAAAGAAGAAAATATTTCAGTCGTCACATTAGATGATGGAAAAGCGAATGTTTTTTCTACAAAAATGTCTACAGATATTAATGAGTGCTTAGATGAAGTTTCTAAAGAAGATGGCTGCATAATTTTAACAGGCAGAGAAGGCATGTTTTCAGCCGGGTTTGATTTGAAAACCCTTCAAGGTGGAGATATGGACCAAATTCAGGAAATGACAACTACTGGATTTAAATTATTATCAAGAATATTCTCTTTTCCTAGACCGGTAATAGCAGCATGTTCAGGTCATGGTATTGCTCTNGGCACTTTTTTATTATGCTGTTGTGATTACAGAATAGGTATAAAAGGTGATTTTATGCTTGGAGCAAATGAAATGAGAACCAATATGGTTATTCCTCCTCCTATACTTGAATTAATTAAGTTTAGAGTTGCTCAGTCTCACAAGTATAGAGCTGTGTTAGGTGCAGAAATGTATACATTTGAAAATGCAAAAGAAGCGGGCCTAATCGATGAGGTTGTAGATTCAAACATCCTAATGGAAACAGCTTTTAATAAAGCAAAAGATCTAGCCACTATGGGNCATCCAAGTTATTCAATGACTAAAGAACTTTATATTGCAGAACCACTCAAAAAAATCAATGACGGCATAGATNAGCTAAATGCTAACTAAATGAGNCTTAAGCTTGAAGCTAAAATTGAAAAATTTCCATCAAAACTAGAAAAAAATTATTTAGAAAGTATATATAGGCTGAATCAGGAAAATACTCCTGAGGTAGGGGACCTAAAGTCGCTANAGTATTTAAAAACTCTCATCGAACNTAGCTCAAACCAATATTCTATTTTTTACGACAAAAAAATNATTGGCTTTATTATTTGTTTTAGAGAAAATTCTAAATATAACTCTNCAAATTATAAATTTTTTAAAGAAACTGAGAAAAAATTTTTATACATTGANCGAATAGCTATAGATAAAAATTTTAGAAGACAGGGCTTTGGAGAAGATTTATATAAACTAATTGGTTCAATTACAGAATATGAAAATATACCTCTTTGTTGTGAGGTAAATGTAAAACCAATGAATCATATATCNGTTAACTTTCATAAAAAACAGGGATTTAAAAAAGTAGGATCCGGTCACTTCAAAGATCACTCTGTGGCTTATTTTAAAAAATAATACAAAAACTAGATATTAAATATAAATGCTAAGAATAATTCTTATGCTAAAGTTTTATTAATGTTTATTGAAACACCACTAATATTTAAGACTGTTGTAATTTTGTCAATACAGCTCGGCTTAGTCTTGATCACTTGTTTTTATTACCTTAAAAAGGCAAGAATAGCATACGAAAATGGAACAACCTTGTTAGGATACAAATTTAGAGGTTCAGTAAATATGAAGCGAAAACTTGATTTGATTCCATACACAGAACCTAAAAAAAACTTCCCGAAACCAATGGAAAAATACATTGATAACAATACTACATTACACAAAATAGCTAAGAATCAAGATGAGGTAATCGAATTACTAAAAGAAGGATATAAGCATGCGTATTGGGGTGACGGCAGTATAGGGCTTTTATTTTTTGTTTGGGCGGGACTTTTATTTGCAACAACCTTTATTGTTCAATTTGCGGGAATCAATATTTGGTTGCAACTGATTTTCTTTTCGCTTGCAAGTCTTACCTTTGGACCTTTGCTGGCTTTTATAATGCTAGAAATGGATGAAAATGACGGATTTACCGCTCTTAAAATAGTTCTTGTAGTAACTATGTTAACAGGATTCATTGGCTACAGAGATTTTATATCCTTTTCGGATAGCAACATTTTTGGTTTAATGCTTNTGATATCATTATTTGGACTTTTGTCATTTAATATTGTTAGGTTTTTTANAGAATTTAGCAGACAAACAATAAGAATGGCAGCAATATTTGGTTCCATTCTTTTCTCTTTATTTTTACTTTATGATTTCAATCTTGTTAAAAAGAAGTCGATGCTTGCTATCAATAATAATTGGGAGACAGCAGTTGAGATGGCATTTATACTATACCTTGATGTAATTAACCTNTTGCTTGAAATACTTGAGGCGATGGGCAATTCATAATTGAATTAAGGAGTTAATAAATTGGCAATACCAAAACATATCAAAGATAATATTTCTATACCTGTAATAGGNGCACCACTTTTTCTTGTATCAGGACCNGACCTTGTAATTGCTCAATGTAAAGCTGGAATAATAGGNTCTTTTCCAGCTCTAAATGCAAGACCTCANCATGTTCTTGAAGAATGGATCATAAGAATTAAAAAAGAATTAGCTGAGTATCAAGAACAAAATCCTGATGCAAAAGTTGCACCTTTTGCTGTCAATCAAATATGTCACGCTTCAAATGATAGATTAATGCAAGACATGGAAACCTGTGTAAAGCAAGAGGTTCCAATTATCATTACATCTTTNAGACCTCCTTCTGAGGTTGTTGAAGCCGCTCACAGTTATGGCGGTCTTGTTTTCCATGATGTTATTAATGTAAGGCATGCACAAAAAGCTGCAGAACAAGGTGTGGATGGATTAATTTTAGTTTGTGCTGGAGCTGGAGGTCATGCAGGTGCCTTATCTCCCTTTGCTTTATTAAGAGAAGTAAAACAATGGTTTGACGGAACAGTTATTTTGTCTGGATCGATCGGCGATGGACATTCAGTTGCATCAGCTATTACACTTGGTGCTGATTTTGCATATTTAGGNACAAGGTTTATTGCAACTGAAGAAGCTAATGCAGAACCAGAATATAAAAAAATGCTTGAAGAAAGTGCAGCTAATGACATCGTTTATTCATCCCTATTTACAGGTGTTTTGGGCAATTATTTAAAACCATCTATTAAAAATGCTGGTCTTGATCCAGATAACCTTCCTGATGCTAATAAGTCGGCAATGAATTTTGGATCTGGAGGAAATACTGATTCAAAAGCTTGGAAAGACATTTGGGGCTCAGGTCAAGGAATTGGTGGTATAAAGGACTCACCATCTGTAGCTGAGCTTGTCGGTAGGATTAAGTCTGAATATGAACAAGCTTTTGATGAATTTAAATCTAAGATGACTGGCTAATTAAAAAAATGATAGAAAGCATAATAATAATTCCCATTTTATGGATTGTAATGTCAGCNATTTATCTGCTTTTATTAAAAAACTTTGAAGGTACAAAAGGCATTACATCTGAATATGAATCGAAGGATGGAATCAAAAGGACTGCAAAAAAAGATCGAGAAGACTTTATAGTATGAGTAAAGCCATTGGCTTTATTGGCTTGGGTGTAATGGGGTCTCCCATGGCCGGGCATCTTGCAAACCTANACAATAATATTTCTGTATTTAACAGAACAGTTGAAAAATCTAAAACCTGGAATACCAAATATAAAGGTGTTATTTGTGGCTCTCCTGCAGAGCTTGCCAGAATATCAGATGTGATAATGATCTGCATTGGAAACGATAGCGAAGTTAGAGATGTAATTTCAGGAAAAGATGGAATGATTAATTATCTTAAGAAAGGTTCAATAATAGTTGATCATACAACAACCNCATCAGAACTAGCTGTGGAAATGAATNCATTACTCAATCCCAAAGATATCTTTTATATCGATGCTCCTGTATCTGGGGGTGAGGCAGGCGCTCAATCAGGCCAATTATCAATTATGGCAGGAGGAGACAAAAAATCATTTAATTTGATTGAAAACATTATAAAACCATATACAAAGTTTATTAAATATATGGGTCCACCTGGCTCTGGTCAGCTTACAAAAATGGTTAATCAGATATGTATTGCTGGTTTAATTCAAGCATTGGCTGAAGGTATTAATTTCTCAAAAAAAGTAGGTTTAAACTCTCAAGATGTTCTTGAAGTTGTTTCAAAGGGCGCAGCTCAATCATGGCAAATGGAAAACAGGTGGGAAACAATGACTCAAAATAAGTACGATCATGGATTTGCTGTTGACCTGATGAGAAAAGATTTAGACATACTATTAAGAAAAGCTGATAAATCTAATATCAATCTAGATGTTACTAAGATTATTAATGAATTTTATAAAGATATTCAAGATATCAAAGGAGGGAGATGGGATACCTCCAGTTTGCTAAAGAGAATAGAAGAATTAACCTAAAAAAAACTTAGATGAATAAACAAAAACNCCATATCCTAATACAATCATAGCTGATGCAGTCTCTAGTGANTCCATGTCTGTAGAATTTTCATGAATNATTGCGTAATAACTATCAGGATTAGAAATTAACCAGCCAACTCCAANTAGGTGGGTAAACATTATTAAANCAACAATCCAATTNAGAGGTTGTGATGTAAATACAATTAAGGAAGATAAAATAATAAAAATTAACTCTATTGTTAAAANAGCATTTATATTTTTTCTTTTTAATAAATATCTTAAAAGACTGTAACCTTTTATATAAGTATAAAAAAGAACAAAGCCATATAAAAAATAAAAAGAAGATANTATATAAATCATATAACTAGTTTATAACATTTCTATTTTNACAGAAGATTGAATNTATATGTATATTTATATATTCATTTGTTGAAAGGAAATTTTTTTAAAGNTCGCCTTCTTTTCGAACTTCACTTCTTTCTATTTCAAATTGTTCACCATATCTAGCTGCAAGCTTCTCTTGATTTTCGCTTATCACTTCATAAGGATCTAAATTAAGGGCTGCACATGCAGTTACCCAATACCACATAATGTCACCTAACTCTCTCTTCATATGGAAAATGTTATCTTCAGAAGGTGGTTTACCTTGTAAGAACATTTTTTTAACAATTTCTACAAACTCTCCAGTTTCACTTCCAAGACCAAGTGCAGCTGTCAATAATCTTGGTGTTTTAATGTCAGATTTTTTTTCAATTTCATCAAAACTATTTTTAAGTTCATTCAAGTCAATACTAGGATTACTTGTTACCTTTGTAACAAATTCCGTGTAGGTCTTAAAAAACCCTTTGATTTCTTCACTCATATTTTCTCCAATATCTATATATAAATTTTATCATTCATCTGTTTGATTCATAAAAGGTGATTTATCCCATGGAATATTGGAAAGAAACTTTGCAGTAAAAGCTTTTTCTTCATTTACAACAACTTTCTCTATCAAATCAACACCAGATAAATACTCATAATCTTTTATTGTTCTTTCTTTACCAAGACCATAAACTCCCTCAACCTTACTGTTAATAAGCATATTTAATTTGCCTATACTTTTCTCTTCTCTATGATGCCACTTAATTTTTCTTTTACTATCCTCTTCTTTATCCCAATGAAGTTTTCTTTTAATATTACTATGATCGGCATACAGGTGAAAAATAGGTAAAGCTGATATATGGAAAATACCAAAACCTCTGGTAAATGCCCTTAACATTAGAGATATCTCTTCTCCGTAAAAATAAAAGTCAGAATCATATGGAATTTGATGAATAAAATCTTTTGTTGTGAATAAACAGCCAGCTGCAATTAAATATCCATGAACAATATCTTCAGAGGCAATAGAGCCTATTTGCCTACAAAAGTTGTTTTTAATAAACATAGAATCTTTTCTATAAGAAATAGCATCAGTTCTTACTTCATTATTTAGCTTAAATTCTCTTGCTTCAAAATCAATAACTTCAAAAGCTCTTGGGTAACAGGTAATAATTGGTAATTGATGAGAAGATACATTCACGCTCTTTATTTTTTTTATATAATTTATAAGATATTCATCCCAACCTTCTTCGAATCTCATATGAGAGTCAATTTGCAAGAAATAATCCTCATCTTTAAAGTTTTTTTGAATTTCCTTTCTAGCCCAACAAGGTCCCCCTGATTCAATAGGAAAAACATGATGATATTTAATTTGTTGATTAAACTTGAAGGTATCTAAATTTAGAGGTTCCAATGACTGGTCGCATACTCCAAAAACTAGATTCTCTGGTCTTTTCGCTTTCTCATAAGCGTTCAATATTGTTAATTCCAACATTGGATCTTGGTAAGAGGCTATTGAAATAAAGATTTTCATATAATTTATATTTAAATATAAAAAATAGTATAATTTGATTCTCAAATGGAACCAAAAAAAATATCTGCCAACGTTACGATGTATTCTGCTGATCCAGTGGTATATGTTGTTTCAAATTTTCTTTCTGATGAGGAATGTAAAGCTTTTGTAGACTTAGGCAAAGGTAATATGGAGAGAGCTACTGTAATAACTGATGATCAACATGAAGTTCATCAAAGCAGAACAAATGATTATTATTGGATAGAACATAGTGCAAATGATATTGTCCATGAAGCAAGCAAAAGATTTTCAGTCTTAGTGCAAATGCCAATTAATAATGCTGAGCAATTTCAGTTAGTTTACTATGGTCCGGGAAATCAATATAAACCTCATTTTGATGCTTTCGATAAAACAACTAAAGAAGGTCAAAAAAATTGGTTCCCTGGCGGTCAAAGAATGATAACTGCTTTGGCATATCTTAATGATGTTGAAGAAGGTGGAGAAACTGACTTTCCAAAGGTAGATGTTTCTGTAAAACCTAATAAAGGTGATGTTGTTGTTTTTCATAATTGTATAGATGGCACTACAGATATTAATCCAAAATCTCTTCATGCAGGGTCACCAGTAGTCTCAGGTGAAAAATGGGCAGTTAATCTTTGGTTTAGAGAGTCTGCGATATATTAATTACCAACACACTGAATCTCTAAATGGATGTTTCTCATATTTTAGATAACTTAAATGATAATCAAAGAAAAGCTGTAACTTCAGAAAAGCAGCATCTTCTCGTATTAGCAGGTGCTGGTTCTGGTAAGACAAGAGTGTTAGTTCATAAAATTGCTTGGGAAGTTGAAGCGCTTGGAAGAAATCCATCTTCTGTGATGGCAGTAACTTTTACTAACAAAGCAGCAAATGAAATGCGCTCTAGGATTGAATCCTTATTGCAAGCTCCTATTTTAGATTCATGGGTAGGCACATTCCATGGGTTATCTCACAAACTTTTAAAAAGGTTTTATAAAGAGGCTGGCTTATCTAGTGGATTTACAATTATAGATTCCGACGACCAATTAAGAATTATAAAAAGGATTTCTAAAGAGCTTAATTTAGATGAAGCGACCTGGCCAGCAAGACAAAGCCAATGGCAAATAAATACATGGAAAGATGAAGGACTGCGTTGCAAGGATGTTGATGATAAAGGAGATTTTTACACTGAAACAGTTAAAAAAATATACAAAGAATATCAAGAGGTATGTCAAAGAGATCACTTGGTAGATTTTGGAGAACTGCTTTTAAAGTCATATGAGACTATTGCAAGCTCACCATCAGTTAAGAGTTTTTTTCAAACTAGATTTAGAACTATTTTGATTGATGAGTTCCAAGATACCAATACTATTCAATATAAGTGGCTACAAGAAATTGCATCTGATCAAACTAACGTTACTGCAGTCGGAGATGATGATCAATCTATATATGGATGGAGAGGAGCAAAGGTCGAACATGTAAATTCATTCACTGAAGATTTTAAAGGTACTGAAGTTGTAAGACTGGAACAAAATTATAGATCAACAAATATAATCCTTAATGCAGCAAATGCACTAATAGACAATAACAAGGATAGACTAGGTAAAAATCTTTGGACTGAAAAGTTAGAGGGCGAACAGATTGTTTTGTATCAGGCATACAATGAACAAGATGAAGCCAGATTTATTGCAGATGTTTTGAATGATTGGATGAACAAAGGTGGCTCTTATGAGGAAGCGGCTGTTCTATACAGATCAAATGCTCAATCAAGAGCAATAGAGGAAGCGCTTTTAAGAGTAAGTATTCCATATAGAATATATGGCGGAGTTCGTTTTTACGAAAGGTTAGAAATTAAAAACGCAATAGCTTACTTAAGAGTAATTTTTAACAATAATGATAATCCTTCTTTTGAGAGATCAATATCTAATCCAACAAGAGGTGTTGGAGAAAAAACTTTATCGAAGATAAGGAATACTGCAAAGCGATACAATTTATCTTATATTAAAGCCTCAGCCAAATTGATCGATGAGGGTTCTATTTCAGGCAGAGGTGGTTCTGGATTGCGGGACTATCTTGAGTTTATAGCAGGATGTAAAGTATTTATTGAAGATAATTTATTATCTGAGTTGATGGAACTCATCATAAAGGACTCAGGCCTTTATGCCTACCATGCAAAGGAACCGGGAGAGAAAGGTAAAACAAGAACAGAAAACTTGGAAGAATTGATAACTGCAACTAAAAACTTTGAACAAAGCATCAAAGAAGACAAACCAAATATTGAAATAGCTGAAAGTTATTTAGATATTATTTCTTTAGATTCTGGAGATCGACAAGCATCTGAGCATGATGATGCTGCACAATTAATGACAATGCATTCTGCAAAAGGCTTAGAGTTCAAGTTAGTTCTTCTCACTGGTCTTGAAGAGAGTCTATTTCCTCATGGTAGATCAATGGAAAGTGCTTCACAGTTAGAAGAAGAAAGAAGACTTTGCTATGTAGCAATCACTAGAGCAATGGAAAAGTTATACATTACTCACGCAGAATCACGAAGACTTCATGGGACGGATACCTTCAATCCTCCATCGAGATTTTTAAGAGAAATACCAAAAGAACTAATCAATGAAATTAGACCTAGAGCACAAACCAATATTCCCTATAATAGAAAAGACTTTAGCGAAACAAAAATTGAGTTTGAGGAGGAGATTGGAATTGCATTAGGACAAAAGGTCCAACATAAGAAATTTGGTGAAGGAATTGTTTTAAATTATGAAGGCTCTGGTGACTCTGCCAGAGTTCAAGTAAATTTCGATAGTTCTGGAACAAAATGGCTAGTAATGGCATATGCTAATTTAGAAAAATTATGAGAATACAAACTTTATACCTACTACCTCTTATTATTTTATTATCTTCTTGCTCAAAAGAAGTTGATTTAAATGCTGCTTCTAATGAAACTGATAATAAAAATTATAATTGGCGCTTAGTAACAGCATGGCCCAAAAACTATCCAGGACTAGGAATGGCTCCTGAAAGAATAGCAAAACTTGTTGAAGAAATGAGTAACGGTCAAATGAAAATAACTGTTTATGGAGCTGGTGAACAAGTTCCAGCTTTTGGTGTTTTTGACGCAGTATCCAATGGTTCTCATCAAATGGGTCATAGTGGTGGATATTTTTGGAAGGGAAAAGCACCCGCTGCGCAATTTTTTACTGGAGTTCCATTTGGATTAACAGCAGATGAGATTAATGCATGGACAAATAGAGGAGGAGGTATTGAATTATGGAGAGAGGTCTATGAGCCTTTTAATATTTATCCAATTCCTGCTGGAAATACAGGTACTCAGATGTTCGGATGGTTCAATAAAGAAATTAATTCTTTAGATGATGTTAAAGGATTAAAAATGAGAATACCTGGCATAGGTGGAGAAGTTTTAAAAAGAGCTGGAGGAATACCAGTTACTTTACCAGGAGGGGAGCTTTTTACAGCTCTTCAAACAGGAGTAATCGATGCAACAGAATGGGTAGGACCATATAATGATCTAACTTTTGGATTCCAACAAGTTGCCAAATATTATTATTATCCAGGATGGCATGAGCCTGGATCTATGCTTGAACTTCTTATAAATAAAGATGAATGGGATGCTTTGCCAAAACATCTTCAGGTAATTATTGATACCGCTGCCAAAGCTGTTAATCAAGATATTTTAGATGAATACACAGCAAAGAATAATAAAGCTCTTCGAGAATTAGTTGATGTCCATGGTGTTGAGTTAAGAAAACTACCAGATGATGTAATTGCGGAGTTTAAAGTCATTTCAAACCAAATCCTTGAAGAAAATGCAGCTAAAGATGAATTAGTTAATAAAGTTTATCAATCATACAAACAATTCAAAGAAGAAGTTTCAGCGTATCACAAGGTTTCAGAAGACTCATTTGTTGAGGCTAGAAATAATTAGTGCTTGAGGACCTTACTTTTAAATCTCTTGGAAGAGTAAGCTATTTCGAGACTCTTCAATTAATGCAATCTCATGTCAAACAGTCTAATTTTAAAAATGAAATTTGGTTGTTGGAGCATGCACCAGTTTTTACTCTGGGGACAGCAGCAGATACAAAACATCTATTAGATCCAAAAGATATTCCAGTTATTAACTCAGATAGAGGAGGCGAAGTAACTTATCATGGACCAGGCCAATTAGTAATTTATTTTTTACTTGATGTAAAAAAACTTGGTTTTAGCCCTAATAGATTAGTTACAACTATTCAAAATTTTTTAAAAGATCTTTTAAAGGAGCTTTTAATAGATTGCTATTTTATTAAAGGAGCTCCTGGAGTTTATGTTGATGGAAAAAAAATTGCCTCTATTGGGTTGAGAATATCACAAGGTAAGTCATACCATGGAGTCAGTCTTAACTTCGATATGGATTTATCTCCTTTTAGTCAAATTAATCCTTGCGGGTACGAGGGACTTCAAGTTACTCAGATTAAAGATTTAAATGGCGAAGCATCTAAATTACAATTAGAGAAATTAGTAATAGATTTATTGAAAAAAGCTTTTTAATTATGGAAATCATCACAACGACAAAGAACATTAACAGAGATGGCATTAAAGCAGTCAAGAACGGCCAGAAGTATAATAAGTATGCAAAAATTCCGACTCCAAAAAAACCAAGCTGGCTAAAAGTTAAGGCTGAACTTAACTCAAACTATCAAAAAGTTAAAAAGCAAGTTCACGATAAAAACCTTTATACAGTTTGCGAAGAAGCTCATTGTCCAAATATTGGTGAATGTTGGTCTGCTGGAACTGCCACTTTTATGTTAATGGGATCGGTCTGTACACGTGCGTGTAAGTTTTGCTCAGTTGATACTGGTAATCCAAATGGGTGGCTAGATAAAGATGAGCCCTTAAATATTTCTAAGGCTGTTTTATCAATGAATCTTAAATATG
>NHJW02000035.1 GCA_002169625.2 Gammaproteobacteria bacterium TMED225 | reverse complement strand
GGGAAAAGTGCGCCGCAGGCAAAAATCTGTTAGAAAAGTAGAACTGAATACAAGGAGTAATAACTATGGAAAAAATAAATTTCGACTCAAATTTTGGGTTTGTCCGTTCATCTGTCAGACCGTCAGTGACACTTTTACCAAATTTGTAAAATATACTCTTGTTACTTTATTAAATGATTCTTCATCTGATACTGAGATTGAAGATGCAGCATTTTTTATTTTTTTTATTTCTTGATCAATTAATGATTGATCAAAACTTTTTGCAAGTGAAAGTAATTCTTTAATTGTTGTTTCTTCAATTGTTGATCCAATATTTTGTTTTATTTTTTTATTATCGACAATCATATTGTCAAACCCTGGAGATATACCACCAACTAATCCTATTTTTGATTGTTTAATTTTTTTATCTGCTATCAATGATCTTAAAGTGATCAAAAACTTGTTTTTAAATTCATCAGTATCACCATAATTATAAAACCATTTAGTTTTAATTTTTTTTTCATTAAGTATTTTTTTAATTATTCCTAAATAATGACTTACNGAAACTAAAGAGTGTAATTTTACATCACCTTCATTTTCAAGATCTGGAACTGCCCATAAACCNATTTTATTTGTAATATTACAAAGAGGGTATAATTGTTCTCCTGAACTGCATGAACTTGTTTGNANTATTAAAAAATCAATTTTNTTTTTAAAAAATTTTTCTGCCTCTANTGAGTCCTCTTTTGAAAATATAGTTTTATGGAAACAAATTAATTTAGCATCATATTCTGCAATGATTTTTTTTAGATGATTTTCAGATTTTATTCTTACTTGTTGTTCTTCTGAAAAGTAAGGACTAATTGCTGTAGCTACAAAACCAATTGTCAATACTTCCTTCATATCCGAATTATACTAAATGATATAATGTATCTATTGTCAATTATTTAATCTTAAGTTAAATCTTATTTCTATATTTTAATATTAAACGTTAGTATTTTCATAGAAAATGATTGAGAAAGAAAAAATTAATTGGATCTATAAAAAAATCTTTACGATTAGATTTTTTGAAGAAAGAATAAAAAAAATTGCTAAAGAGAAAACAGTACCAGGCTATCTTCACACTTGTATAGGTTCTGAGGCTATTTGTGTAGGAGTAATGGCAGCATTAAATCAAGATGATTGGATATCAAGTACGTATAGAAACCATGGTCATGCTATAGCTAAAGGTTGTGAATTAAACGAAATTACTTCTGAAATTTATGGAAGAAAAACTGGAATTTGCAAGGGGCGAGGCGGTAGTATGCATATAAGTGATTTTAGCAAAGGTATGCTTGGTTCATTTGGAATTGTTGCAGCTGGTCCAGCAGTAGTTTTAGGAGCAGCTTTACAAGAAAAAATAAATAAGAGTAATAAAACATGTGTATCTTTTTTTGGTGATGGNGCAATTCATAACGGAGCTTTTCATGAGGCTGCAGGTTTAGCAAAGCTATGGGATATACCAATGATTTTTGTTTGTGAAAATAATGGTTATGCGGAAGCTACTGCAACTGATTGGCATTTAAATACAAAAGAGTTATCAGATATAACTAAAGCTTATGACATGCTCTCGTACATTGGTGATGGCAATAATGTATTTGAAGTTTACGACATTACAAAAAAAGCTATTAATGAAGCTAAACAAAAAAATACTCCCATATTTTTAGAATTTAAAAACTACAGATTTTCTGGACAGTACGAAGGCGATACTCAACTTTATCAACCACAAGAAGAAATTGATAAAGCAAAACAAAATGATCCAATAAAATTAGCAAAAGAAAATTCATCAAAATATGGTTTGAACAAAAATGATTTAGAAAAAATTATTAATGAAGCTAAAGAAGAGGTTGATAAAGCATTTGATTTTGCTGATACTCAACCTTGGCCTCAACCAGAGGATGCACTTGAAGAAGTATATGTAAACTATCCAGTGGAAATTAATAGATGACAATAAAAACAGTTAAAGATGCAATTAATGATGCCTTAGTTCAATCATTTGAAGAAGATAAAAATGTTATTTTGATGGGTGAAGATATTGCAGGAGGTAAAGGTCGAGAACAATATCAAGGTACACAAGATGCATGGGGAGGACCTTTTGGTGTTACTCAGGGACTTTATACTAAATTTGGTGGAGAAAGGGTTCGAGATACTACTATTGCAGAAGCAGGTTTTTTCGGTGCCGCCATTGGAGCTGCAATGACAGGCTTAAGACCTATTGTGGAATTAATGTATGTTGACTTTGCCGGTGTATGTTTTGATCAAATGATGAATCAAGCAGCTAAAGTGAGATACATGTTTGGTGGCAAACAAAAAGTACCGATGGTTGTAAGAACTGTAGTCGGTGCAGGATTTCGTGCAGGTAGTGAACATTCACAAACTCTTTATAGTCTTTATACTCATATACCAGGGCTAAAGGTTGTTGCGCCATATGATGCATACGATGCCAAAGGTCTTTTACTATCCTCAATCAAAGATGATGATCCAGTAATTTTTATGGAGCATAAAAGATTATACATGACAAGCTGTGAAGTGCCTGATGATTTAAAACCTATTCCACTTGGTAAAGGTAGAATAAGAAGAGAAGGAACTGATGTTACTATTATTGCTATTCAAAGAATGAACTTATTTGCTGAAGAAGCAGCTGATGAATTAGAAAAAATTAATATTAGCTGTGAAATAGTTGATCCAAGAACTTATTCTCCACTTGATGAGGAATTAATTTTTCAATCAGTCAAAAAAACTGGTAAGGTTATAGTTGTTGATGAATCAAACCCTAAATGTTCTTTAGCTTCTGAAATATCTTCTTTAATTTCGGAAAAATGTTTTTCAGATTTAAAAGCTGCAGTAATTAAAATAACTGCTCCACATACTCCTGTACCATTTAGTCCACCAATGGAAGATTTTTATATTCCTTCAACAAAAAAAATAATTGATGCNGTTAAAAAATTAAAAGATGTATAAATTTAAAAAATTAAAGTAAATATTTTATTTCATGCAAGTTCCTAAAAAAATTTTAGATAAATTCCCAAAATTATCAAAAGAAATTTTNCTTAACAATTTATCCTTACCAAGTGNAAAAAATAAAATGATACTTGATACAGATACNGCTAATGAAATAGATGATCAATTTGCATTAGCATGGACATTATTATCAAAAGATAAAATTGACCTTTTAGGAGTTACTGCTGAGCCTTATTCTTTCCAACATCATAAAGANGAATTAATAGAAGCATTCGATATAATATCTAACAATAAAACTATTGATAATNCTAAAGAAAATTTAGTTTCTGATTATAGATCTTGGGTTAATGGACTCATAGATACAAGTATTCATCCAAATGATATTTATTTTGATACACCTGAAGAAGGAGTTGAAAAAAGCTATCAAGAAATAATTACTATATTTAATAAACTTAATATTAAACATGAAGGAATGGTGTTTAGAGGTTCACCTAAATATTTAGAAAATTATAACGAACCAATAGTAACTGAATCTAGTAAATTCATTGTAGATATGTGTAAAAAATATTCAAATGAAAAGATTTATGTTTGTGCAATAGGGTGTCTTACAAATATCGCTTCGGCACTTTTAACAAACCCAGAAATTATTAAAAATTTAGTAGTTGTTTGGACATCTGGTTTTCCTACATACAGTTTTAATAATAATAAAAACTCATTGAATTTAGTTCAAGATGTTTTGGCATCTCAATTACTCTTTGAATGTGGTGTTGCACATGTTTATTTGCCAGGTTTCAATGTGGGGGCACAGTTAACTCTTTCATTACCCGATATGAAAGAATTTGTAAAAGGAAGAGGGGAAATAGGTGATTACTTATATTTTCTATATACAAATAACCCTTTGCATAAACAAAGAGGTGTTTTAGATCAAAGTTGGAGAACATGGGTCATATGGGATGTTATTAATATTGCTTGGCTAATAAATCCAAATTGGGTACCAACAAAAATTATCAATTCCTCATCACTTGATAATGAATTGTACTGGATTAAAAATGATAGCAATCATCTTATTAGAGAAGCCTTTGGTGTTAATAGAGATGAAATTTTTAATGATTTTTTTAAAAAATTAAATAATCTTAAATGAAATTAGGAGTTCATTCAGCAACATTTGTTAAAAATTGGTCAGAGGATATTACTCCTTATATTAAACTTTGTAGAGATGCTGGTTACTCTTCAGTTGAAGTATCATTACTAGGTCAAAACGAAAAGTCAGCCATAGAAATAGGTAAATTAAGTAAAGATCTAGATATTAATATTACATGCACAACAGGTTTGTCTAAAGATGAAGATATAACAAGTAATAATCAAAATATTAGAAAAAGAGGTAAGGATAAACTCATAGAGGCTATTAATTTGACTTCTCTTATGGGCTCTAAAATTTTATCTGGGGTTATACACACTGCATGGGGAATAAGTGATAATTATGGAAAAGATAAATCTCTAAAATATAAAAATTCATCAAATACTCTAATCGGATTGACAGACATTTTAGAAGATAAAGATATTAAATTAGGAATAGAGCCTCTAAATAGATACGAAACTGATTTTATTAACACTGTTGATGAAGGTTTAGAATTATGCTCGATGATCAACCATTCTCACGTTGGTTTATTGTTAGATGTTTATCATATGAATATAGAAGAGAAAGATATGTGCGCTTCAATTCTCAAAGCAAATCATAATATTTTTCATTTTCATGTAGCAGAAAATGATAGAGGTATACCTGGTTCAGGTGAATTAAATTTTAATAGAATTTTTGAAACTTTAAATACAATAAATTATTCTGGTAATGTTACTTTAGAAATGTTTATTCAATCAAACCAAGAGACAAGTAAAGATTTATTTACATGGAGAAATATTGAAAATAATCCTTTTGATGCAATTCAAAAGTCTTATGAATATTTAAAGAAATTTATTAAATGATAGAATTTCATAAAAAATGGATAACTAACTCTTGCTTAATAATTAAAGAAAATTATCAAAAAATTAATATGCTTGATCAAGAGATTGGTGATGGAGATCACGGCACAACAATATTAAGAGGATTAGAGGAAGCTGTATCTCATTTTAGTACAAATAATGAATTTAATAATTCAATATCATTTATGAATGAAATTTCAAAATTGATGAGAGTATCTATGGGAGGAGCTTCTGGTATTTTGATGACAATCTTCTTTAAAGAATTAGGAAATTTAAATTTAAATGATCTTTATAATTCAATGTTAACTACTTTTTCAAATACTATAACTAAAATACAAACAAGAGGAAAAGTAAATTTTGGTGATAAAAGCTTTTTAGATATTTATATACCTATTCATCAAGAATTAATTGAAAATAATCTTATTGATCTTGATAAAATAATTAAAAAAATTGATGAATCTCTTGAATACACAAAATTTTTGGAAGCTCGTGTTGGCAGAGCAAAGTTTTTAGATTCAAAAGGTGTTGGTGTNATAGATCCAGGCGCATATTCAACGTCTATAATATTAAAAGAATTCTTTAAGGAAATTAATAATGAAAAAAATAATTAACAATAATATTAATATTGTGGATGATATGTTGAGTGGTTATGTTAAATCACATTCAGACAGAGTTAAATTTTCTGAAATAAATAAAAGAATTATTTGTCGAAAAAATAAAAAACAATTTAGTAAAGTTCCCATCTTGATTGGAAATGGATCTGGGCATGAGCCTATTGCCGTAGGTTGGGTTGGTGAGGGTATGCTTGATGCTAATATTGTTGGAGACATTTTTTCTGCTCCATCAGGAGATTTAATATTTGAAGGAATTAAAATTTTTAAGGATCATTCTTCTATTTTATTATTAATTTCTAATCATTCTGGTGATGTAATGAATGGAGAAATGGCAATAGAAATGGCTGAAGATGAAAATATAAATGCTAAATGTTTAATTATGTATGATGACATAGCTTCTGCACCAAAAGGAAATGAAGATCAAAGAAGAGGAGGGGCAGGTACAACATTTGTTTATAAAATACTTGGAGCCTTATCTGAAAAAGGTGCTGATATTAAACAATTACTAAGTCTAGGAAAACAAATTGTTGATAATACAAGAACATTATCAGTAGCAATAAGCCCTGGCACATCTCCAATTACTGGAGAAAAAATTTTCACAATTAAAGAAGATGAAATTTTTATAGGAATGGGTGTTCATGGAGAGTCTGGATATGGTAGGCAAAAAATTCAACCATCTAAAAAAATTATTTCATTTATGTTAGATAAAATATTTGATGATTTTAATTNCAAATCGGGCGATATAGTTATACCATTTGTTAATGGATCAGGGTCTACAACTTTAATGGAATTATTAATAATATTTAATGATTTAGAAGAATATTTATCAAAATATAATATTCAAATATTTAAACCTTTAATTAATGAATACATCACAACTCAAGATAGTGGAGGATTTTCTATATCTTTACTAAATTCTAGTGAAGAAATGAGAAAATTATGGCTGGAGCCTTCATCAGTTCCTTATTTTCACTTGTGATGCATCAAAAAGAATTAATTAATGATGTGTTAATTAATAAAAAGTTTTTTGCATTAGCAATAGACCAGGGAACGAGTCTAAAAGAAATTATAAATCAAAAAAAAAATAATTTTAAAGATGAGGATTATTTTTTTTTTAAAAAAAANATAATAGAAATATTAGGATCAAATCTTTCAGCTGTTTTATTTGATTTTGATACATATGAAAAACATGAAAAGTTTAAAAATTTAAATATACCAAAAATTATTGCATATGAAGATGATGCTTATAACATTGATAATGTTGAAAGAATTACTAAACTACCAACTAATAAATCAATAGATAAAACAATAGATGATTTTAAGGCAATTAAATTTTTTATGTATTATAATCCAGACTCTCCTCAAGAAATAAACAATAAAAAAAATATTTTAATAAAAAAAATAGGAAAAATGTGTTTAAATTTAAATAAACCATTTTTATTTGAGCCCTTATTGTACAATGATCCTTTAACCAAAAACTCTAATGAAGAATATAATAAGAAAAAGCATGAATATATAACATATTTTTACTCTGAATTTTCTAAACCAGANTATAATGTTAGCATTATTAAAATNGAATTTCCTTTTAATGAAAGCATTCTAGATGATTATAATAATGTTAATACAATTAGTTATTGTGAAGAAATATTATTNAATACATTTGGTAAAACAATGAAGCCATTTGTATTTTTGAGTGCTGGAATGAAATTTAGTAATTTTTATAAATCAATGTCTATTTCAATGAAATTAAACATTAATTGCCTTGGTTTTTTATGTGGAAGATCTTTATGGCAAGACTCAATTGATATATTTTGCAATCAATCAAATACTGAATTTATTAAATGGTTAGAAAATCAAGGTTTGGAGAGAGTTGAAAAACTTAAATCGACTTTAGATTTATAAATAAGGAGATAGTTATGAAAAAAATTGGATTTATTGGAATAGGTACAATGGGTTTACCGATGGCATCTAATATTATTAACAAAGGTTATAGTTTATCCTTTTATGATCCTTTTGTTAATTCTGAGTCAGTTAATACTTTAGAAAAACTAGGAGGTATCCAAAAATCAAGTTTATCAGAATTATCTCAANATGTTGAAATAATCATTACTATGTTGCCAAATGGAGACAATGTGAAAGAAGTATGTTTTGGTAAAAATGGTTTGATTTATCAAGATAATAAAAATTTTGTATTAATTGATATGAGTACAATNAATCCTAATGATTCTATTTTTATTAATGAGGAGCTAAATAAAAATAACATAAAAATGTTTGATGCACCTGTTGCAAGATTAGTACAGAATGCAATTGATGGTACTCTTTTAATAATGGTAGGTGGTAATAAAGATGAATTTAAGAATATAAAAAATTTATTAGAAACTATGGGAAGCGATATAGTTTATTGTGGTGAAAATGGCTCAGGTAGTAAAATGAAAATTATAAATAACTACATGTCCATTGCCTTAAATATATTGACAGCAGAAACTTTAAATTTAGCTGATAAATCAGGTATAGACAAAAAAATGGCTATTGAATTAATGCTCACAACTGCAGCCGGGAAGGGACACATGAATTTGACATATCCTGCTAAAGTTTTTAAAGACGATGTATCCCCAGGTTTTAAAAATAATTTAGCATTAAAAGATTTACGCCTTGCTATTCAATTTGCATCTGAGCAAAGTTTAGATCTAAATATGGGTAAGGCAGCAGAGAAAATTTATGATGATGCTTCAAAAAAAGAATTTGGAGATCTAGATTGGACATCAATGTTTAATTTTATTAAAAATAAATGATCAAAATAACAAATATCAAAATTTATTTATTAAAATATAACAACAAAAATCCTGTACTTTCTTCTTTTGGTAATATCAAATTTAGATCCTCTTTAGTTATAGAAATTCATGATGAAAATAATAATAATGGAATAGGGGAAATATGGTGTAATTTTCCAAACCACGGCGGTAGATATAGATTTGAAATTTTAAAAGACTATTTCATTGATTTTTTAATTAATTTTCAATTTGAAGACCCCTCAAGTGTTAAAAAATTTTTAATAGAAAAATTTAATTCAATTAAAAATCAAACAGGTGACTTTGGTGCTTTTGAAAACATTTTTTCTGGCATAGATTGTGCTGCATGGGATCTTTTTTCTAAAATTAAAAAAAAACCCTTAAACAAATTAATTAACGATCAATCCAAAAATAAAATTAAAGTTTATGCAAGTGGGATAAACAGAGATGAACACTTAGAAAGAATTCAAGAAGCTCGACTTTTGGGCATAGATAGATTTAAAATTAAAATTGGTTTTAATATTTTAGAAGACATTAAAGCGATAACTTCTATTGAAGAAACTATAGCATCTAATGAAAAATATATGCTAGATGTAAACCAGGCTTGGAGCTTAGATAATGTTCATGAAAATATTAGTAAATTAAAAAATTTCAATTATTTGTGGTTAGAAGAACCTATATCTGCAAACCATTCAATATCTGAAATAGTTCAACTAAACAAATTACACAAAAATTTAGCATTTGGTGAAAATCTAATTTATTTAAAAAAATTTTATGAATTAGATAATGATACACAAATACAGTTTTTACAACCAGATTTAGCACGTTATGGAGGTATCACTGACATCTTAGATTTAGGTAAAAATATTAAAAAAAATAAAATATGGTTACATTATTTGGGAGGAGCTATTGGTTTAATTTCTTCAGCTCATATTATGTCAGCTTTAAACCCTGATGGATATTTAGAATATGATATTAATGAAAATGAACTCAGAACAAAAATAGTAAATCCATCATTGCAAATTATTAACGGTTATCTAGAATTAAATGAAAATTATGGAATTGGTTTTCAGATATCTGATAATTTAAATCAATTTATTGATCAATTTTATGAATACAGAAATTAAAGTTTATTACGAAGATACCGATGCTTCTGAAAGAGTTTATTATGCAAATTATCTAAAATTTCTTGAAAGAGGAAGAACAGATTACTTATACAACTTAGGCTTCACTCACAAAAATATACTAGCAAAATATAAATTCTATTTTGTCGTAAAGAATTGTAAGATAGACTATATAAAGCCAGCATATTTTGAGGATACTTTAAAAATTACGACAAAAATTATAAACATTTCTAAAGTAAAAATATTGTTTCATCAGCAAATCAAAAAGAAAGAAGAATTATTGGTTGATTCGGAAATATTAATTACTCCAGTTTTTTTTAATGGTAAAATTGCAAAAATTCCCAATGAAATGCTAGAAAAATTTTCGACTTAATTTTCAAAATAACATATTTTTTTTTCAGTAAACAAATGATAGTTATTTCTTTATGGGAATTGTAACTGATGTAATTTTACCTCTATCTTTAGCATTCATTATGTTTTCTCTTGGNTTGGGATTATCACTTTCAGATTTTACTAGAGTTTTTTTTAAACCGCGAGATTTTTTAATAGGTTTATTTTTTCAGTTAATTATTTTACCTATAGTTGCACTTATTATTGTATACTTTTGGCCATTAACACCTGAGCTTGCAATTGGAGTAATGATCCTAGCAGCTGCTCCTGGAGGAGTTACAAGTAATGTTCTAACATCTTATGCAAAAGGAAACATCGCTTTATCTATTTCATTAACAGCTATAAATAGCATTCTTTGTGTTATTACTGTTCCAGTAATTTTAATTATTTCATTATCACTTCTGGGTTATGGCGGCTTAAATGAAGGNCAATCATTATTAAACGTCGCTTTTCAAATGTTTTTAATTGTAACTATTCCCGTAATTTTGGGTGTTTTATTNAGTNGCTTCTTATCCAGTTTTGAGAATATTGCTAAAAACATCTCTATTGTTTTATTTGCATTAGTACTTCTNGGTGCGATTGTTTCTCAAAGAGAAAATGTTGTTAGTTATTTTGCTCAAGCCGGTTTGGTTATGTTATTTCTCAATGTGATAATGATGATAATTGTTTATTTTCTATCGAGATCTTTTAATGCATCTAAAGAAACTTTCANATGTTGGTTAATGGAAGTNGGGCTACAAAATGGAACTTTAGCAATTGTAGTAGCTAATACTTTTTTTGCAAGTACAGTTTATTTAATACCTGCAGCTATTTATAGCTTGATAATGTACGCGACTGCTCTTCCTTTAATATATTTCTTAAGAAGAAATTAAGATTGGAAAAGTTTCACTATCTAAAATTTCATTATTTTTTAAATTAATATTTGGAAATGGTGGAGACATTTCACCTTTNCTNTTTATATATCTNGCNTCATCACCNGTAAATCTNACNGAAANNGCTCTTCTTCTATTATTTGAATTATTNCCATATGCAGCATGAATTGTTGNATAATTAAATGCAATGGCATCACCTAGCTCACATTCATAGGATATAATTTCATAGTCTTTTCTATTATTTTCAATATCTGGAATTTTTTCAAATTCTTTATCTTTATGTTCGTAGTCATGACCTTTAAATTTTGTAGGTAAAAATATTTTATTCCATTTATGTGATCCTAGTATGAATTCCATTGATGAATTAATATCTATTTTATCAAGTGGTATCCAAATACTTACATTGTCTCTCCCTTGTACGCAGTAATACCCCTGATCTTGATGCCAAGGTGTTCTTTTTGTTGATCCTTTTTCTTTGATTAAAACATGCTCGTGGAATAAATTTACTTTATTAGATTGCATTAATGAACCAGCGATTTTGGCAATATTAGAATTAAAAATAAAATTTTTATACTCTTTTATTCTTTGCCAATTACAATAATCATCATAAAAAATTTCTTTATCATCTAATTTTTCGTAAACACATTTATATTCACTTGGATTTTGAAAATTGTACTCAATACCTTTTCTTAACTCTTCAATCCATTTTTGATCAATGATTTTTTTTAGTAATACAACTCCATTATTTTGAAATTCACTACTTATTTTTTTATCAATCATTTAATCTTTAATTCTATATCCTTTTGAAAATGTATATGTAATAAATATTATGCATCCAATTAAAATTGTCAGGATAGTTAATGTACTTGTAAATAGTGAAACATCAGAAACCTCGTAAAAACTATATCTGAAACCACTTATTAAATATAAAACAGGATTAAGTAAGGATATTTTCTGCCAAAATTCTGGAAGCATATTAATAGAATAAAAACTCCCTCCTAAGAAAACTAATGGTGTAATTATTAGAATTGGAATAATTTGCAATCCTTCAAAACCTTCAGCGTACATTCCAATTATAAAACCAAATAAAGCAAATGTAATGGATGTTAGAATTAAAAAAAACATCATGAGAAGAGGGTGATCTATTCTTACATCTACAAAAAAATTAGCTGTTAGAATAATTACACATCCAATTATTAATGATTT
>NHJW02000034.1 GCA_002169625.2 Gammaproteobacteria bacterium TMED225 | reverse complement strand
TGTCTGTAGCATTTTTCATAGCAATCATTTTTGCTGCTTGCTCACATGCATTATTTTCTATTACTGCTTGATAAATTAATGACTCGATATATCTAGTTAGTAGGCCATCTAATAATTCTTTGGCTTCNGGTTCATAAATATANTCCCATTGTGTTGAACTTGATTCNTCNNTNTCTTCAGGAGAGAGTGGNATTAATTGTTCTACATTTGGTTGTTGGGTCATAGTATTAACGAATCCATTNGAACATAAATATGCTTGATCAATATCACCNTTNTTATGCATNTCTAAAACTATCTTAGTNAGTCCAATTAGGTCATCTGGATTTGGTTTATCNCCAAGTTTTTCTGCAACACCTACAACCTCTCCTCCAACACTNTTAAAAAAGCCAGATGCCTTGGTTCCTATTAATGCAAAACAAGATTCNATGGTTTGTTCATTTAGTTCGGCTGATTTTGCAATAACTTGTTTAAATAANTTTATGTTNAGGCCTCCNCACAAACCTTTATCTGATGANACAACAATAAAGCATGCTTTTTTAGGTNTTCTTTCCTCATAAAAAGGATGAGGATATTCTGANTTTGCTANAGCTATATGTGAAATAACATCTTTTATTTTTAATGAGTAAGGNCTTCCNTCNAGCATNGTNTCTTGGGTCTTTTTCATCTTACTTGCAGCAACCATTTCCATTGCTGAGGTAATCTTTTGCGTGCTTTTGATGCTAGCAATTTGTTTTCTTACTTCTTTTGTATTAGCCATTATTNAATAAATATTAAAAAGTTTGAGTTTTCTTAAAGTCCTCAACCANAGATGTGAATTGACTCTCNATGTCATCATTCCAGTCNCCTGTTGAATTAATTTGTTGNTCAAGTTCGCCTTTTTCAGCAGAGAGATANCCATGAAGTGCNTCTTCAAAATCTAAGATTTTTTCAACATCAACATCTGCCATATAACCTCTGTCAGCAGCAAATAAACTAAGGGCTTGTTGCGCAACACTCATAGGNGCNTATTGTTTTTGTTTTAGAAGTTCTGTGAAAGCTTTACCATTAGCAAGTTGTTGTTTTGTTGCGTCATCTAAGTCAGAGGCAAATTGNGAGAANGCAGCAAGTTCACGATANTGTGCTANNGCAGTCCTNACACCTCCTGCTAATTTTTTCATAATCTTTGTTTGAGCTGAGCCNCCAACTCTTGAAACNGATAATCCTGGATTNATGGCAGGNCTAACTCCTGAATTNAATAGTTCAGTTTCTAAATATATTTGTCCATCTGTAATTGAGATAACGTTTGTTGGAACAAAAGCTGAAACGTCACCCGCAAGCGTTTCAATAATTGGAAGAGCTGTTAATGAGCCTGTTTTGCCTTTAACTTTTCCGCCTGTTATTTGTTCAACATAGTCTGCATTCACTCTTGCAGCTCTTTCCAACAGCCTTGAATGAAGATAAAAAACATCACCTGGATAAGCCTCTCTTCCTGGTGGCCTTTTTAATAGAAGTGATACTTGTCTATAGGCAACCGCTTGTTTTGAAAGATCATCGTATACAATTAAAGCGTCTTCGCCTTTGTCTCTAAAATATTCTCCCATTGTGCAACCAGCATAAGCTGATAAGTATTGCATAGGAGCTGGATCTGCAGCTGTTGCTGACACAACAATAGTGTGTTCCATGGCTCCATACTCTTCTAATTTTCTTACAACATTTGCAACGGTTGATTGTTTTTGGCCGATAGCAACATAAATACATTTAATTCCAGTTCCTTTTTGGTTGATAATTGCATCAATTGCGACAGCAGTTTTACCAGTCTGTCTATCACCAATAATGAGCTCTCTTTGTCCTCTTCCTATTGGAACCATGGCATCAACTGCCTTTAAACCAATTTGCACAGGTTGGTCAACTGATTGTCGTGCGATAACGCCCGGAGCAACAACTTCAACTGGGGATGTGCTTTCAGCCTTTATTTCACCCTTACCATCAATTGGTGTGCCTAAAGTATTCACAACCCTTCCTAATAAAGATTCACCAACAGGAACCTCTAAAACCTTTCCTGTACATGTTGCTTTTTGTCCTTCGATAATCTCAAGATAATCACCCAANACAACAGCACCAACTGAATCTTGTTCAAGGTTTAATGCCATTCCTTTGGTTCCATTTTCAAACTCTATTACCTCTCCATACATAACATCNCCCATGCCATGAATCCTAACNATACCGTCTGAGACACTTACAACAATTCCTTCATTCTTTCTTTCTGCAGATANATCAAGACCAGCAATTTTNTCTTTTAAAACGCTNGATATTTCTGATGGNTTTAATTGGCTCATTTTTTCACCTTAAAAATTTANTTGGTTTACAAGTTTATTGACTTTTCCTCTTACAGAAAGGTCGAGTGTTTCGTCGCCTATNTTAATTGATANGCCNCCCATTANTTTNGGGTNTTTTNAAAAATATATNTTGGCATCATTGCCATAAGTTAACTTAAGTTTTTGTTCGATACTTTCCTTGGCCTCATGACCAGGCTCAACTGCAACCATAACTTCAATAGAATTTTGTTCTTTGTGTTTCTCTAATAGATCTTGGAAAATAAAATAAATTTGTTCTAGTAAATTTAAACGTTTATTTTCAGCCAAGACCTCTAAAAGTTTTCTTGATGTTGGAGAGATGGTTTCATCGAATAAACCAGTCAGAATATTTACTACTTCTTTTCTAGAGTAGGTTGGGTTTTCGATCGTACTAATAACTTCTTTTGTCATGGATGCAGATGCCATTGTTTTTAATTCTAGAGCCATTTCATCAATATTATTTAATTCAAGTGCTGATGCGAAAAGTGCTTTTGCATATGGTCTAGCTAATGGAGTAAGTTCAATCATTTTTATAAATTATCTGCAGCTTTTTTAAGAATGTCTTCATGTTTTTCTTTTGAGATTTCATCACCAAGAATTTTTTGAGTTGTATCAATGATTATGTCCGACATCTGTTGTCTAAGCTCTTCTTTAGCCTTGTTAGTTTCATTTTCTATATTCGTAGCAGCAGATGCCATGATTTTCTCCGCCTCTACTTCTGCTTTTGAAGTAGCATCGCTCACAATTTTTGATGCTCTGTTATTCGCCTTTTCTAAAATCTCAGCTGCTTCTGCCTTTGCTTGGTTAAGTTCCTTATCAAAAGCAAGCTTAGCCTCTTCAAGAGAATCATCTGCTTTTTTTGCAGCCTCTAGGCCTTCAGTGATTTTCTTTTCCCTTTCTTGCATAACTGATAGTATTGGTGGATACACATATCTCCAGCAAATAGCTACAAAAACAATCATGACGACTGCTTGTGCAAGTAAGGTTGCATTAATATTCATACTTTTTTATATATTCTATATCGCAAATAACATATACATTCCAAGACCAACGCCAATCATAGGAACCGCATCGGTTAAGCCCATCATTAAAAAAAATCTTCCTTGAAGAAATGGTGCTAATTCAGGTTGTCTTGCAATACCTTCTATAAATTTACTACCAAGGATTCCAACCCCTATTCCTGCTCCTATGGCGGATAGACCCATTGTTATCCCAGCTGCTAAAATACTATATTCCATTTTTTTCTCCTATAAGTAGAGGTTTAGTGTTCCTCTGTTTCATGCGCCATCGCCAGGTATGCGATTGTTAACGCCATAAAAATAAATGCTTGCAATGCCACAATTAGTATATGGAAAAGCGCCCAAACCAAATGTAAGCCAAAACCCAGCACTCCTATTGGTATGCTACTAAAAAATAACATTAATGCAATTAAGATGAAGATCATTTCACCTGCATATAGATTACCAAAAAGCCTAAGACCGAGTGAAATTGGCTTAGCTATAAAATTAACCATTTCTAATACAAAATTAACAGGTATTAACCACTTACCAAAAGGATGGAGGGTTAACTCAGCAAGAAATGCCTTAAAGCCCTTAACAGTAATGCTGTAATAAATTGTTAATATAAACACGGCAAATGCCATACCAAGAGTTATATTTGGATCTGTTGTTGGAACAACTTTAAAGTAAAAAGATTCAGGGCTTTTAATCCACTCTACACTTTCACCAGCAAAAAGATAAGCTAAGTGTCCGGCAAGAACTGGTAGAAAATCAACAGGCACTAAATCCATTAAATTCATTAATAATATCCAAACAAAAACTGTTAAAGCTAATGGAGCTATAAGGGTGTTTTTAACAGAACCAAAAAGGGATTGCACATTATCTTCTACAAACTCAATAGACATTTCGACAAAATTTTGAGCTCCACTTGGTGCAATATTTGGGTCTGTTTTTTTTGGTAACGCTATTTTAAAAAATAAAACAAAAAGGGCTCCAAGNCCAATTGACCAAAACAAAGAATCAACATGAAATGCCCAAAAACCCATTTGTTCTACTTTATAAGGATCACAAGTCCAACCATCTGGAGTTTTACCACAAGTTAAATTTGTTAAATGATGTTCTATGTATGACTCTGTTGTAAGTTCTGNAGCCATTATGTGTTTGTCCTATTTTTTAATGAAAATAATGTTGGGTTTANTGTCATATTAATAAGAATATACATAAACATTGCATAAACAAATACATTAGACAGATAAANTCCTGATAAACATAAAAACACTACGAAAAGTCCCCATTTTATTGACCAATTATATGCAGCATTAATTGCATAATCTCTTATCATTGAGCCTATTTTATAGGCGGTGCTTATTGAGATTAAATAACCAAATGGAAGAATAATAAAAAATGGATTCTTTAATGTGCCAGCTACCAATAAAGCTATTGAGATGACTGCGATTACTATCTTATTATTGGTTGATATGTCAGGAAATTTTTTCAAAGGGTTTGGTATTTTGTTTAATTTTTTCTTGCGGAATTATAAAAATATATGATCTTTTAAACAAGTTGTTTTTATTTTTAATTTGTTTAAGTTTTTAGTTTTGAAATAATAACTTCTAGCTCATCTGATGTCTTATAAAAAATATTAACCTTTCCGCTTTTTTTACTTTTTGCATCAATTTCAATCTTGTGTCCGAATGATCCTGACATTTCTTGTTCTATATTTAACACATCGGTGTCTTTTATTTTTTTTGTGTTATTTTTTAAACCCTTTTTTGAATTAGAAATATTACTCAAATCTTTAACGGTCAATTTATTTTTAATTATGTTTTCAGCAGCAGCTTCTGCATCTTTTGCATCCAGTGATGCTAGTAATTTCGCATGCCCTTTTTCAATTTTCCCCTCTGAAAGCAAATCTAAAACCTTTGTAGGTAGTGAAAGCAGCCTCAATGAGTTAGCGATAGTGCTTCTTGCTTTTCCAGTAGATGATGCTACCTCATCTTGGGTTAAGCCAAACTCTCTCTTTAGTCTGTCTAATCCTCTTGATTCTTCAACAGGGTTTAGGTCCTCTCTTTGAAGGTTTTCAATTAGCGCTGAGATTAATGCATCTTGATCTTGTTTTTGATCAATCAAACATGGGATTGTTTTTAATTGAGCCATTTTTGAAGCTCTTAATCTTCGCTCACCAGCAATAACCTCAAATTCATTTAAGCCTAGCTCTCTTACTAAAATTGGAGACAAAACACCTTGGTTTTTAATTGATGCAGTAAGTTCTTCAAGTTTATCGGTTTTGAAATTTGATCTAGGTTGAAATCTGCCTGGCTTAATTTTTTCTAATTCTATTTCTTTAACAGATCTTTGTTTNTGGTTGGGTTGNCCAAGAAGGGCGTCAAGACCCCTGTTAAGTATCTTTTTNTCTTCAGACATACTCCACCTTTCTAATTAACTCACCNGCCAANGCAAGATAAGCTTTTGCNCCATAAGAGTCTGGCATATATTTTATTCCAGATATACCATGACTTGGTGCTTCTGCTAATTTAACATTTCTAGGTATGAGTGTGTTAAAAACAAGATTCTTAAAATGTTCCTCAAGTTGATCTGAAACCTCTTTTGCGAGATTGTTCCTCATATCAACCATTGTCCTTATTATTCCTAAAACCCTATTTGATGACATATTATTATCTGAAAGGGTTTGAATTGTTGACATAAGCCCAGNAACACCCTCAAGNGANTAATATTCACACTGAAGTGGTATAAGTGTTCCAGAGGCACAAAATAACCCTTCAATAGTTAGCTGATTTAGGGTTGGTGGTGTGTCAATAAATGTATAGTCATATTCGCTTGAAATGTTATTTAGGCTGCTTGAAAGAAACCCTTGTTTATTGTCATTTCTAATGGCAACCTCAAGGGCTATAAGGTCGTCCCCCCCAGGAATAATGTCGTAAGCGTCTTGGCTTTGATATATGCACTCCTGAATTGTTTTTTGATTAAAGTAGTGGTTGTAGAGGGTATTGCATTCTTTTTTTAGAACACCTGCTGCGGTTGTAGCATTTCCTTGGGGGTCCATATCGATCAATAAAACTTTTCTTTTTGCGGCTGCAAGACTGGCGGATAGGTTAACNGCTGTTGTGGTTTTNCCCACACCACCTTTTTGGTTTGCTATTGCAATAATTTTATTCATTTNTTTTTAGCAAAATAATGTTTCTCTCTTCTGGTCTTAATTCAAGTTTGATTATTTCATANATATATAGANTTTTATCTATATCTTTTAATTCTTCAATAATAGTTTCTTCTTTTCCTTTTAAAAGGATATATTTTGAGTCTTTTTTTGTGTTCTTTTTTGTAAGTTCTAATATTTTCTNTGTTTTTGCNAAGGCTCTTGCAGTAATTATGTCAAAGNGCCCTATTTCATTATTTTCAATAATTCTTTCGTTTAAAATGGTGGTATTTTCTAGNAAAAGCTTGTCTACAACAGTTCTTAAGAAGTAACATTTTTTTGAGCTGCTTTCTACTAATGTAATTTTGTTTTCTGGCATCATTATTGAGATTAGTAAACCAGGAAATCCNCCACCAGANCCAAGATCTAAAACTGAATGATTTGTTGNTATATGGTTTAGGATTGGNTTACAGTCGATGATGTCTTTTTTAAAAACCTCATCATTGGTTTTTCTTGAAAAGATGTTGTGTGTTTTGTTGAATTCNATAGCAAGATCTATAAAAAGGTTTATTTTNCTGATTTNTTTATCTTCTAATGCACTAGGCATTTTGTTTTAATGTTTGGCTTTTTTTTAACTGAATCAGTATNAGGTTTATTGCNGCAGGGGTTATGCCCTCAAGNTGAGCTGCATTGCCAATTGTGGTTGGTTGNTGNTTGTTGAGTTTTTCNTTCACTTCNTTTGATAGGCCTGCNATGTNTGAATAATCAAACGTTTTTGGGATTCTTTTTTTTCTATGTTTTTTTGTNTTTTCAATTTCCCTTAGTTGTTTTTTTATGTAGCCGCTGTATTTTGCCTCTGTTGCTGCTCTTAAATAGAGTGGTTCGAGTTCTTTGGTTGTTTTAAAGAGGCGTTTTTTGTCAATATCTGCTCTTTTTAATAATTCAAAAATATTTCTTTTCTCGTGGAGCTGCACTTTTTCATTTTTGTTGTTTATTAGGCTCTTGATTTTTGTTTTTTTAAGTGTGTTCTGTATAAAATTTTTATATTTATTTTCATTTTGTAAAAAGCTTTCTTTTCTTTCTTTACTAACAAGACCAATAAGAAAAGCTTTTCTTAAAAGCCTTTGTTCAGCATTGTTCTGTGATAACAAAAGCCTGTGTTCTGCTCTGCTGGTGAACATTCTGTATGGCTCTGTTATTCCATGGTTTGTAAGGTCGTTTATTAATACTCCGATATATGCTTCGTCTCTTTCAAGAATGATGTCGCTTTTTTTGAGGATTTTTCTTGCGGCATTGATTCCAGCTATGAGCCCTTGAGCTGCAGCTTCTTCATAGCCGGTGGTCCCGTTGATTTGTCCCGCTAAATAAAAATTTTTTAAAAATTTTGTTTCAAGGGTATCTTTAATGTTTCTTGGATCTATAAAATCATACTCAACCGCATATCCATAGTCAGTTATTACAGCGCTCTCGAGACCTTTGATAGAGTAGATAAACTCTTCTTGTGCTTTTTTTGGTAAGCTGGTTGAAATTCCGTTTGGGTAAACAAGATCTTTTGATATTCCTTCGGGTTCTATAAATATCTGGTGACTGTCTTTGTCCTTAAATCTGTTGACCTTATCTTCAATAGAAGGACAATACCTTGGCCCTATCCCTGAAATGTTTCCTGAATACATTGCTGATAGGTGTGTGTTTTTCTTTATGATCTTATGAGTTTTTTTATTGGTTCTGGTGATATAACAAGAGAGTTGTCTTTGGTGTTTTTTGGGTCTGCCGTATAAAGACATCCATGGTGTTGGGGTTTCGCCTGGTTGTTCTTCCATTAGTTTTGTGTCAATACTAGAAAATTTTATT
>NHJW02000033.1 GCA_002169625.2 Gammaproteobacteria bacterium TMED225 | reverse complement strand
ATTCTAAAACAACACTGAAACTGTGAAATGGTTTCGTTTGCTAAAAAAGAAATAATGGAGAATAAAATATGACTTTTGCGGTCGGAATTTTAATAGTTCTAGCATTAATATTTGGACCATCTTTGTGGGTGAAGTTGGTTATGAAGAGGTATTCATCGGAAAAGCCTGAAATGCCTGGCACTGGAGGAGAGCTTGCAAAGCACTTGATCAAGCGATTTTCTTTAAAAGATGTGAAGGTCGAAGTAACTGAGCTAGGAGATCATTATGATCCAATTGAAAAAAAAGTAAGNCTATTGCNAGAGCATTATGAATCTAANTCATTAACTGCAATAGCAATNGCGGCTCATGAGGTTGGACATGCGATTCAAGATCATCAAGGTGATAAACGTCTAGTTACTAGAACAAAAATGGTCCCCATTGTTGACAAGCTCGCTCGTTGGAGTGTCGCTATTATCTATTTATCACCNGTNATNGGNATTATTACNNGGCATCCAATGCCATTTTCTTTATTGCTTTTNCTAGGGTTATCTGGCTTTATAGCTCGCATGATGGTTCATGCGGTGACCCTGCCAATTGAATTTGATGCAAGTTTTTCTAAAGCACTACCTTTATTAAGAGAAGGTAATTACGTATCACAGTCAAACGAAAAAGCGGTTAGTAGTATTCTTAGGGCAGCAGCCCTNACTTATGTTTCTGCTGCGCTAGCCGACATTTTAAATCTAGGTCGTTGGCTCGTTATANTATTAAGACGATGAGACNAGTTAATAGACTCTTTTGGATAACACCTTTTATTTTATGTTGTTTGGTATTCACAACTAAGTCTTATTCTGAAGAAGCAAACTTAAAAATAAATATTTTAAATCTAGATAAACCTGGGATTTTGTTTTTAAGCATATGCAAAGATGTTACAGGTTTTAGGAATACAGTTGAAAATGAATCTCAAGAAGAATCATGCATTACCTCTAAAAGAGAAATAGATTCTCAAAATCTTGAAATCAACAGTAAGTTGCTCAATGGTGAATATGCCATATCACTGTTTGTTGATGTTAATCGGGATAATAAAATTGATAAAAATTTTTTTGGAATTCCAAAAGAGCAATACGGATTTTCTAATAATGTGATGGGTAAAATGTCGGCGCCAACTTTTGATCAAGCAAAATTTGTTGTCTCAGGCCCTACTATACAAAACATTAAACTTAGAATTGGTATTCCTAAACAAGACTAGAAAAATGTTGATTAGATAAATGCACTTAGATACTTGTTAAATTTAGATGATTGAGATATTGTTTTGGAGTTTAGTGANAGTGACATGGATAAGTGTTGGTTTGCATGTCATNAAAGAGTTTATAAGATTCAATAGGAGGAAAGATGATTGAACCAAATATGAAAAAACCCAGTCTCTTCAGAAGGAGTTTATTGAAATTTGTAAGTGGTTGGAGAAGAGTAATGGATGTAAGATACAACCCGCTAAAATATATACCAGATCCAAGTTTACAAACTTACTTTATGTTAGTTTTGTTTACCATATGGAGTGTATTTTTTGGATTCTTAGCAGCAAACTATCTAGGATTTTTTAATTACAATACAGTGGCAAGTATAGTAATTCATGTTGCAATAATATTACCTTTAGCATTCACTAATGCAGTTTTTGTTGATGCAGAGAGAGACGGTGAAAAATGGTTAAAGGAATGGAAAGAAGAACAATCAAGATATAAGTTAGTTGTAAATAGACTTAAAACTAAAAACTTGGTTATATGGAATCCAAATAAAGAATCATAATTTTATTAATTCTGGAATAAAAAAATAATTAACAAAATAAAAATTTTTGGTTATGAGGTGAAGACTTATCGTCAAAACGATAAATTGCTTCTTGAAAAGAATCCAAGATTAAACTACTACAATGGTTTCTCATCCCTTTGTATTATTGGCCCATATGCATTATCTGCTTTCTTACCTATGAGTAATCTTGCAACTATTATCCTTCTATCTATTCTTATAGTTGCGTGGTGTGTTGGTTGGTTTTTTCTTAGAAAGGATTTATTAAAAGAAATTTTATAAATTATTGACCTTTTCTAGAAGAACTATTCTATTAGTATTTGTTCCACCTTGATTGTTTGAAACACCCCAAATATTAGATGTTTTCGTAAAATTTTGTTTATTGATCATAATTTCTTTTACTTTAAAGCCATTATTTTCAGCAACAGGAATTATATGATCTTCTAATTTTATTTTTCCGTTCCTAATCTCTCCTACTTCAAATGCAACAACCCCTTTAGCCTTTGATACCCTATTCAATTCTTTAAATACACCACTCATTTTTGCTGACCAATCCTCAATGTTTTTTGACATTGTTATTTTTTTAGCTAAATTTTCAAGATCAATATCATTGAACCAACATCTTAACCAGTTATCTTGAGCATAGTTAACAATATCAAGAAATGGGGGAGAGGTGATTGTCAATTTCACTGAATTAGATGGAATTTGTTTTGTCTTAGTAGCATCAGTCTGCAAAATTAATGACGAAGACCTCACTTTATCTAAATTCTTAATTTGTTGATCCGAAATATTTCTTAATAGTTGTTTTGATTTTTTGACGATAATTTCTTTTGTATCTTTATATTCTGGTGTTTGATTTCTTTTCAAATTAATTTGTATTTGTCTTTTCGCAGAAGTGGCCTGATTGGGTGGAAGCGTATAGACAGAGAAAAAACCTTTTGAGTGGCCAGTAAGTCTATTCGTTGCCACCATTTTAATCCAGTGATCTATATTGTCATAACTATTGAGTTTCTTTTTAATAAAATAATTTCTTAAGTCATTAATTTCCTTAAAGGTTTCATATTCATAAAACATAGATAAATCGATTTTGTCTACCTCAGTATCTGAGTTAATTTCTGAATATAACCTATCGTGTATTTCTTCTATTGAAGGTGGGTTTAACCTTCCAATAACAAACAAGGTCGACAAGGGGTTGATATCATTCGTTATAAAATTTCTACCCAATAAAGCTGCCTCTATAGCAGTTGTGCCTCTTCCTCCAAATGGGTCATAGACAAGCTCACCCTCTTTAGTATATTTATCTATAAAATATTTTGGTAACTGTGGTTTGAAACATGCTCTGTATGAAACTTCATGTATAGAACATGCTTGTCTTTGCTTGTTGGTCCAAAATTCTTTTTCTGTTCTTTTGTAGCTCATCTTATTTATTGTAGGATTTTTAAAAATTCCCGAAAAGATTAAAAAATGTTTTCCTAGTGATTCTGGACGTTTTACCTAACTCACCAGAAAAATAATGATCACGAATTACTTTCGAACTGATAGTTAGATAAGGGATTTTTGGGAATTGCAAGATATCGCAAATATAATACCCTTCAATTTCATCTAGCTTATTTAGAAACCCCTTCTCATCAAAACTTCTTGATGATCCAACCATTTTGCTTGGACAAAAGTAAACATTTTTTGTTAATGACCTAACTTCCCACTTTTTTCCACCAGGCATTATTACATCATATCCAGCCCCCTCACTTGGTGAAAGGATTCCATTGTATTTTTTTACAATCATTCTCTCTGTTAAAAAAGATACCCTTCTTCCATCAGTAAAATACTTTTTTACATCTTCTTCGCTTAACTCAAGAGCAGTTTTTAGCTTGCTAATATCCCACTTTAAATATTTTGTTTTATCCATTGGGTTATTTTTACAGAAATAACATTACATTTCTAATTACAAACTCAGTTGATTAATGTAGATTAAGTAAAGTTAAGAATATATTTATAATTTAATATTATGCGCACAACATTTCTTATAATTTTTTGTATTTTTTCAGTATCTATTGAAGCTATAAATAAACCCAATATTGTTTTAATACTAATTGATGATCTTGGTTTAACAGATTTAAATGCATATGGTGGTGAAATAGATACACCAAATATTGACGCTTTGGCAGAAGAGGGTATGCTTTTTTCCAACTATCACACCACTCCTGAGTGTGCACCATCAAGAGCTATGCTTTTGACTGGNATGGATAATCANAACACTGGAATTCCGATGATTCCTGAAGTAATGCCTTGGAAATATCGAGATACGCCAGGGTATGAAGGTTATCTGAGAGATGACGCTCTGACCATAGCAGAAATATTAAAACCAGCTGGCTATAGAACCTATATGACAGGAAAGTGGCATCTAGCTTTTGGAGGTCAGAAAACATCTGCATTGCCATATAACCGAGGTTTTGACAAAACTTTTATTCTTGATGCAACAGGCGGTAATAATTTTAGCAATCATTCTTATTTACCCTACTATCTTGAATCACCTTGGTTTAAAAATGGACAGACAGTTGATTTGCCAGAAGATTTTTATTCAAGTGAATTTTTTGTTGATCAAATGATTGAATTCATAGAAGAGGATAAAGAACAAGATGCTCCATTCTTTTCATACCTATCTTTTCAAGCTCAACATATCCCACTTCAAGCCCCTAAAGAATTTATTGATAAGTATTTAACAAAATATGAAGATGGTTGGGAAGCACTGAGAGAACAAAGAAAAATACGCGCTGTTGAAAATGGAATCTTCCCTTCAGATAAAAAAATTGTTGATTCGCTCTTTAAATTTGATAGCTGGTCAGAAATTGATCAAGAAAATAAAAAAATGTTGATAAAAAGTATGGCAGTTTTTGCCGGTATGTTAGATGCAATGGATTTTCATATTGGGAGATTTATAGATTATTTAAAAGAACAAAATCTTTATGAAAATACTATATTTATAGTAACAGCAGATAATGGGCCAGAAGGAAATGATCCAAGCGATCACAAAGCCTGGAGAGAATGGATAAAAACAACTATATACGATCGTGATTATGAAACTCTTGGNGATCAAGACAGCTATGTTTACATTGGCACTGAGTTCGCTCAAGCAANGGCAAGCCCAAGCCACTTATATAAATTTCATATGTCTGAGGGAGGTCTAAGAGTTCCTCTTATTATTAGTGGTCCTGGAATTAGCTCTGGAAAAAATCATAACTTTGCATTTGTAACTGATATAGCCGCCACTATCAGTGACAAAGTTTTTAAAAAAGTTGATCAAAGAATAATAGGCAAATCCCTTGTAAATAACTTAGCAGGAGCAGATAAAAAAAATTATTCAGATTCTGAATCAATTGGTTTAGAAGTAACAGGCAACTCTGCTCTTTTTAAAGGCGACTTTAAGATTGTTAGGAATAGGCCACCAAACGGCAAAAATAAATGGGAGCTTTATAATCTTGCAAACGACCCTGGTGAAACATTAAATTTGGCAGATTCAATGCCTAAAAAGTTAAATGAGCTAATAAAAGATTATGATGTTTATGTTGAAGAAAATGGAGTTATCGACTTGCCCTTAGAATACGAATGGGCAAAAGAGATGACGACAAACACTTTTAAAAGAAATTATTTGCCGCTTATATATAAAGCATTGTTCATTGCGGCATTAGTCATAGCTATAATTATTTTTTTAAGAGTTAGAAGAAAAAAAGTCAAAAAATAGTTACATTGAATTATGAACAAATTGAAAGAAAAATTTATTGGAATATGGAAACTTGATGAATGGTCTGTCGAAAAACCAGATGGAAATAAGACATATCCTTTTTCGGGTGATGTAGATGGTTATTTGATGTATCACTCCGATGGATGGATGACTGCAAATTTAATGCAAAAAAATCGCATAAAAGTATCTAATGATAGAACTCAGATTTCTAAGATCAGNNATATGTTAAGAAATGAAACCGAAATTTCANTTGAAGGCGANCTATTAGAAACAATAAAGAATTTTTTCTTGGCCTCGAATGGTTATGTGTCATACGCAGGAACATTTGATGCCGATGATTCTAATGTTTATCACAATATAGAATTAAGTCTTTTGCCTCAGTGGGTAAATACCACTTTAATAAGAAAGCATTCATTCTCTTCAAACAATACCGTTTTGAAATTATCAGCTGAATTTAATGACTTTAAAGATTTATTAATATGGAAAAAAGTATAAAAAATACCTTAATTCATATTGGCCGAACTCTTTTGGCGTTATATTTCCTTTTGCCTGGAATAGGAAAATTTATTGCTTGGGATGATCAAATACATCTTATGGAAACCCACAACATACTCATGGCTCCAATTCTTTTAGCTGTTGCAGGAGTTTTACAAGTATTTGGCGGCATATGTTTGTTAATAAACAAGCAGGTAGTGATTTGTGCACTAGGATTTGCTGTAATGACTATATTAATTAATTTAAATTTACATGATTTTTGGAATTCTTATGAGGGCGTAGATTCAAGTCATGAGCTACAAAATTTTTTCAAAAATTTGGGTATCTTTGCTGGCCTCATACTTTTAGCAGCAATTTACATGGAAGGAAAGCANATAAATGAAAATACCACTTTGGATTAAGTTTATTTTTTTTAGTGTAATTATATTCACTTCTTTAGTGTTGCCATTGGCTTTTTTAGAACCCTCTCTTGCAAACTATGGAGACATTGCACTCGATTGGGCCGGATCTAATAAGTTGTTAATATCTTTTATAGTTATTTTAGCTTTAGCAGCTGATGTAATATTGCCTGTTCCAAATGGTCTCACCAATACATTTGCAGGAATGTCTTTAGGTTGGACTATTTCTTCTTTTGTTGTTTGGATTGGCCTCAATCTAGGAGCAACTATTGCTTATTTTTTAGGACGTTTTGCTGGAAGACCTATTGCAAAGAAAATAATTTCTAAAGAGGCATTTACAGAAGCTGAAGCATCCTTAAAAGATTTTAATATTATTGGTTTAATAATTTCTAGGCCAATTCCAGGCTTTGCAGAACTAATAGCAATTACAGCAGGACTTTCAAAAGTACCTTTTAAGATTTTTCTTCTAATAGTTGGTATAGCCAATATTGGTGTTGCAATAATTTTTTCAGGTATTGGTGCAGCCGCAATTGAAAATGACTCAATATCCCTAATATTTTTCGGTATTGCTATTCTTCCAGCCGCACTTTATTTTATCTATATTAAATTTTATAAAAATGAATAGCTGTATGAAGTTCCTAATAAAATCTTTACTCCTAATACCATTAATAGTCTTCTCCAATGAAGACTTAAATGTTATTGAAGTTTCATATGGCGATCATGAGAAACAAAAAATTGATTTTTATAAGGGCTCTTCAGATAAAGTTTTAATTTGGATTCATGGCGGTGGTTGGCTTTATGGTGATAAGAGAGCTGACAGATGGATACAGAGATTTCAAAATCATTTTGTGGATCATGAAGAATTCAATGTATTTATGATTGGTTATAGGATTGGTGAGGGAACTGCCCCGCATGCTGTCGATGATGTTCTTTGCGCTTATAAAAGAATTATTAATGAAATCACTATAAACAATCTCTCTAAAGAGGATATTATTATTGCTGGTGCAAGTGCAGGTGGGCATCTTGCACTAATGCTTGGTTTTTCTAGCAATTATAAAAATAAATCCTGTTTATTTAATACTAAACCTAAGGCAGTTATTAATCTATTTGGAATAACAGATTTACAAGAAACTTCAGATTTCTTAGACGAAACAAAATTTTTTAAGGCTTCAAATTATGTAAAAAGGTGGATATCTAAAGATAAAAGTTTAAAAGAAGAGTCAATATACCTATCTCCAATTAATTTAGTAGATGATGATTCCCCAGCAGTAATGACAATTCANGGAACAGAGGACAGGTGGGTGCCTTTTAATCAGGCAATTCTTTTAGACAAAAAATTAAATGAAAAACATAAACTACTTGCAATAGAGGGAGGAGGTCATTACTTCTTTACAGATGATGAAGACGAGACAATTAGAAAAAATATTTCGATCTTTCTAAAAGATAATTATTCAAATTAATCATGATTATAGTTTTAGTTGCTATCGAAAATGAATTAAAAACCTCAGACCTCCCTAATTTTCAAATTGAATATACCGGAGTAGGTAAAATTAATGCTGCAATTAAAACACAGGAAGTAATCAGCAAGTATTCTCCCTCTTTAATTATCAATTATGGAACTGCCGGTAGCATTAATAAAAACTTAAATGGTCTTCTGGAAGTAAATCATTTTATTCAAAGAGATATGGATGNAACTCCTTTGGGTTTTAAAATTGGTGAAACTCCCTTTGATGAGATAGAAGAAATAACTCTTGGNAAACCAAAATATAGTTGTGGAAGNGGAGATTCTTTTGTTGCTGGAACTCCAAAGATNATGACAGATTTAGTAGATATGGAGGCATATGCAATTGCAAAAGCCTGCTTAATAAAAAAAGTAGATTTTAAATGTTTTAAATATATTTCAGATAATGCTAATTCAAGTGCAAATAAAGANTGGATTAACAATGTTGCNAAAGGTAAGGCCCTATTCATAGACTATATGACAAGCCATTATTGAAGATGAGTTAAATGAAATATAAACTTATAAAATGACTTATCAAGCTCACTTATTTATTGCACTAACAATTGGCTTTATTGGAATATTAATAAGCATTTCCTTATACAAAATGAATAGAGCAAGNCAAGGACAACTTTTTATATTTCTTACATTAGCAATGATGGCTTTTTGGATGTATGTAGCAACCGCCTATCTTTTATAACCAAACTATGAACACATATTTGATGCTTTTTGCTGCAATAGCATTCGAGGTGATAGGAACAATGCTNCTACCNGTATCCCAAAATTTTACAAAAGNAATCCCANCNTCAATATTATTAATGTCTTATGGAATATCTTTTTATTTTCTTGCNGTTGTCTCTCAAAAACTNCCTCTTTCAGTGGTGTATGCNTCATGGTCTGGTATTGGTATTTTCTCTATAGCAATTCTAAGCTATATTTTTTATAAGCAGTCCCTAAATTGGCAAACACTATCAGGCTTATTTTTAATTGTTATTGGCGTAACTCTAGTAAATCTTTANAAATCCTAAGCTCAATGATNTCAAACTTAGACCATTTAATTATCGCTGTGAAAAATCTTGATGAGGCAGAAAATAATTATCAAAAAATATTTGGTATGCCTCCAGTATGGCGAGGAGAACATGAAAATTTAGGAACAAAAAACTCAATATTTAATTTTGAGAACACTTATTGCGAACTACTGTCAGCAAATGGAGAAGGTATCGGAGCAGAATTAATTAATGACATCATAAATAAAAAAGGAGAAGGCCTAATAGGATTTGCNTTTGGCTCAGATGATATAGATAAAACATCTAAAATTTTAAAAGAAGCTGGATTCAATATTTCTGGTGCCTTAAATGGAACTGGTATAAGTAACGAAACAAATAAAATAAGAAAATGGAAAAATCTTTTTTTACCACAGGAGCTAACTAGAGGAATTTATTCATTTATTATTCAACACTTATCTGGATCTATACCNAAACATCAATCATATCCAAAAGAATCAATACACAAACTTGATCATGTAGTNATTAATACAAATGATGCNNATGGATTCATTGATATATACAAAGATATTTTTAATATAAGACTTGCTTTAGATAAAGTTATAGAACACTGGAATAGTAGAATGCTTTTCTTTAGGTTAAATAAAACGACAATAGAAGTTATTGAAAAAAAAGATGAAAAAAAATCATCTGATAATTTATGGGGNCTTGCATGGGAGGTATCCTCTATNAGTGATACTCATCAAAGATTAANAAAAGAGGGAGTTGAAATTTCTCCAATTAATGAAGGNATTAAGGAGGGAACATTAGTAGCAACTATAAAATCTCATACTCATAATGTTCCAACTCTTTTAATCCAACATCAATGAAAACTTTATATATTGGGTTTNTTATTGCNTTCATTGCAATACTACTTAAATCTCCTTTCATCGCTCTGATTCTTGGATCGGCTTATGCCTTATTGTTTAAATTACCAGAAAATTTTATTAGTAAGTCTATTGGAACCTATTTCCTTCAAATNGGAATAATCATAATAGGATTCACTATGTCNGCATCTGATGCGATNAACATNACAATAAAATATTTTCCTTATATTTCTATTTTTGTAGTTTCGATATTTTGTCTTGGTATTTTTATTTCTAGAGTATTCAAATTAGATAAGAAATTAGGGATATTGATTGCNTCAGGCACTGCTATATGTGGNGCAACTGCAATCGCAGCAATATCTCCATTAATTAAATCTAGGCCAAAAGACCTTTTAGTTTCCCTTGCTATAATTTTTATTTTCAATGCTTTTGCAATATTAATATTTCCATTTATTGGGAATGGCTTAGATATGAATTATGAAAGTTTTGGAGCATGGNTATCGATGGCGATTCATGANACAAGTTCAGTAATGGGAGCTGCTATTTCATATGGAGTAGGTTCAGTTGAAACAGCTGCAACTCTTAAAATGGGAAGAACAATCTGGCTTATACCTTTAATGTTAATTATTGGGATTTTTTATAAAGATAAGGCTAGCACAAAAGTAAAATTTCCATTATTCATTCTTATTTTTATATTAGCTGTAATTGCAGGCTCAACACTGGAGTTAAAAGACAGTAGTTTATTATTCATAAAATCATTAAGTAATATCTTTTTAGTTGCAGCTCTTTTTTGTATTGGAGCACAGATAAATTTCAAATCAATACAATCAATTAACACTAGAATATTTTCAGCTGCTCTTATTTTATGGATATTTGCAGCAATGTTTTCTTATTTGTTAGTTAAGCTAAATCTTTTTTAAAGATTAAGTAAGTAAACAATCATTGGTCCAAACCTTTCTCCAAAAAAATTTGTTTTGATACCTTGAGATACTCGCTGATCAATCATTAGTGCAGTAGAGTAATTTTGTTTATTAAATC
>NHJW02000032.1 GCA_002169625.2 Gammaproteobacteria bacterium TMED225 | reverse complement strand
ACTTTTATCCATTTTTTTTAAATACTTCTTTTATATCGCTATCAATTTTATAGGAGGATTCTAATTTAAAACCATAATTTTCAATAGCATTTTCTTTAATAAACCAATCCACACCTTTCTCTCCTAAAAGTTTTTTTGACTTATAAACAATTACCTCATCAACAATACCATGTCTTAAAAACGAGTTTGCTAACATTGGGCCAGCTTCTACCAAGACAGAGCAGACATCATCTTTACCAATGGAACTAACAATATGATTTAAATTTCTAGTTTTAAAAATTTTGACATCAGCATTATCAAAAAACTTAAATTNTCTATTTATNTTTTTTTNAGTTAACAATATNTTTCTTGGTTGATTAGTTAAAAAGTTTACTCTTGCATTCATTNTTGGATTATCAATTCTNAGAGTATTTCCACCTGTNAGAATCGCATCGTGTGANGCTCTAATTAAATGCACATCTTTTCTAGAATCCTTAGTTGTAATTATTGTTTTTTTACCGTTATCAANATGAGATTTTCCATCCATNGAACTAGCAATTTTTAAAGTTATAAATGGCTTTTTATTTTTATGCTTANAGAAAAAAAATTTGTTTTGTTTTTCTACTAGTTTTTCATGAATTCCTGTAATGACATTAATTTTATTTTTTTCAAGAATCTTTATACCTTTTCCACACACCTTTGGATTTGGATCTTTAGAACCAATAACAACTTTCTTTATTCCAGATTTTCCAATGGCCTCAGCACATGATCCAGTTTTTCCAATATGACTGCATGGCTCAAGAGAGCATATCAATGTTAGCTCAGAAAAATCTTTGAACTTCTTTCCAATAAGTTTTTGTGCATTTGATATTGCATTTATTTCAGCATGATTTTTGCCATATTCTTCATGATAGCCTTCAGAAATAATTTCGCCATTCTTTGATAAAATTGCACCTACAACTGGATTTGGCTTAGCTAGGTATTTAAAAGCATTAGCATTTGAAATTGCACGAAGCATAAGTTCTTCGTATTTCATTTTTTTGAGTTTTTTGCTTTTGGTTTTTCCTTAACTAGTGAATTAATTTCTTCTGAAAAATCTTTAATATCTTGAAAATCTCTATAGACTGATGCAAAACGAACATACGCAACACTGTCAACTTCTTTTAGGGCATTCATCATAATTTCACCAATTTCAATAGATTTAATTTCGCGAACGCCTCTTGTTCTTATCTCTTTTAGAATTTTACCAAAAACAGTATCTATTTCTTCTACAGATAATGGCCTTTTCTCTAAGGCCCGTAACATACCTTTTTTTAATTTAGATCCATTAAAAGGCTGTCTTTCACCGTTTGTTTTTATTACTCTTGGCAGAGCTAGATCAGCACTTTCAAATGTTGTAAATCTTGAATGACATACCTCGCAAGATCTCCTTCTTCTGATTTGTGAGCCATCTGCAACCAAGCGTGAGTCAATTACCTTAGTATCTTCAGCTTGGCAAAAGGGACAATACATTTATAAATTATATACAGGAAAATCAACTGTAAGATTTAGCACTTCCTCTTTAATATTATTTTGTAAGTCAATATTTTCAAAGTCATTAATAATATTTGATATCCAATTACTAACTTGAATGATTTCTTTTTCCCTGAAACCTCTAGTAGTAACTGCAGGTGTTCCAATTCTGATCCCTGACGTCACAAATGGTGACGCAGGATCATTTGGAACAGAGTTTTTATTTACTGTTATATTTACAGAACCAAGAACTTTTTCAAGATCTTTGCCAGTTATTCCTTTTTTTTGAAGGTCCACTAAGATAATATGATTTTCAGTTCCATTACTCACAATATCAATACCATTTGACATCAAAGAACTTGCCATAGTTTTTGCATTTGCCTTTACTTGCGCAATATATTTTTTAAACTCAGGATCTAACGCTTCTTTAAAACATAGAGCTTTAGCAGCTACCACATGCATAAGTGGTCCACCTTGAGATCCAGGAAAAACAGCAGAATTTAATTTTTTTTCGATTTCTTCATTTGCCTTAGCAAGTATTATTCCTGATCTAGGCCCTCTTAAAGTTTTGTGTGTTGTTGAGGTTACTACATCTGCATATGGAACTGGTGAAGGATATAAATCTGCAGCAACTAAGCCAGAAACATGAGCCATATCTACAAGAAAATAAGCTCCAACTTCATCAGCAATTTCTCTAAATTTTTTCCAATCTATTATGCCTGTGAAAGCAGAGAAACCAGCAATGATCAATTTTGGATTATGTTTCTTTGCAAGAGTTCTCACTTCTTCATAATTAATGTCGTTAGTTTCAGGGTGAAGGCCATATTGAATACTTGTATAGTTTCTTCCTGAAAAATTAACCTTTGATCCGTGAGTTAAATGACCTCCATGATCAAGACTCATTCCTAGAATTAAGTCATTTGGTTCAAGAAGCGCAAGATACGCCGCAGCATTTGCAGAAGAACCAGAATGAGGTTGCACATTTGCATAATCAGCTTTAAATAGTTTTTTTGCTCTTTCAATGGCAAGATTTTCAGCTATATCAACATTCTCACATCCTCCATAATATCTTTTGGAAGGATAACCTTCGGCATATTTATTTGTTAGCAGAGATCCTTGAGCCTCCAAAATCCTTTTTGAAGCATAATTCTCTGAAGCAATAAGCTCGATGTGATCCTCTTGTCTGTCAGCTTCGTATTCAAAAGATTTCCATAACTCAGCATCATAATTTTTAATAGACTCTTCGTTAGAAAAAATACTGTCGCTTTTAGATGATTTTGTAATTTTTGTAGAAAAAATATTTTGGTTACTTGATTGTTTCATAGTTTTAAGTATTTATTTTTAGAAATTATGGTAATTTTATATTATCTAGGGCCTTTTGTGCACAAAAGGCTTTTTTCTTTTTGGATAACATGTTTTACATATTTTACACCCAATACCATGACATGTTCTAGCCATACAGTATTCACGACCCCAAAAAATTATTTGTAAATGTAGTTTATTCCATGAATCCTTTGGAAATATCTTTTTTAGATCTTCTTCAGTCTTNTTAACACTTTTACCTTTTGAAAGCCCCCATCTTTGNGCCAATCTATGGATATGCGTATCTACAGCAAATGCCGGAATTCCAAAACCTTGACTCATTACCACAGAGGCGGTTTTATGCCCAACTCCAGGAAGTTTCTCAAGATCTAAAAAATTATCAGGGACCTTTTGATTGTATTTATCAACAAGAATCTTTGAAAGATTTTTAATAGCTTTGGATTTTTGAGGNCCTAGTCCACATGGTTTAATTATTTCATAAATTTTTTCAATAGAAAGCTTTGACATTTTCATTGGATTTGAAGCANCTGCAAACAATTTAGGTGTGATTTGATTTACCCTCTCATCAGTACATTGAGCAGATAAGAGAACTGCAATTAACAAGGTAAAATTATCTTTATGATTTAATGGTATTNGTGTTTTTGGATAAGTTTTATCAAGAATTTCTTTTATAATATTTGCTCTTTCAGATTTCTTCATACTATTAAATGTAGCATAATAATTCAAACTTTATGAATACAAAAAAAATTGAACAATATTTATTAAAATTAAAAAAATCTTTTCTAAATGAAAGTATAGAAAATAAAAAAATGCTTGATGCATATATAAATCTTTTAGAGGGTAATTCATCTGAAAAAGAAATTGAGGAAGCAAATGTTCAATTAAAACAAAATTTTAAAAGCTTAGGTTTAGGAATTTTAGTAATTCTGCCATTCAGTCCAATCTCAATTCCATATATTTTGAAGAAAGCGAGAGAACATGACATTGATTTAATTCCTGAGTGGTATAAGGCTTTAAGTAAAGACAAAGATAGACTAGAATAGTTAATCTTTTTATTGGAGAAATAATGAAAAATGTAGTGATTGTAGATAGTGTAAGAACAGGATTAGCAAAGTCCCATAGGGGNGGNTTTAATATGACAAGACCAGATGAAATGCTAGCTCATATTATTGATGCCATGTTGGATCGAAATCCTAATTTACCTCCAGATGAAGTTGAAGACGTAATCATGGGTTGCGGAAATCCTGAGGGTGCACAAGGGCATAATGTTGGCAGGAATGCAGCTGTTTTATCAAAACTACCCATCACAACTGGTGGAACAACAATTAATAGATATTGTTCATCCGGTTTGCAATCTATTTCTATGGCAGCTGGACAAATTATGGCAGGATCCTACGATACTGTAATTGCAGGTGGAGCAGAAACTATCTCAATGATGAATATGAATATGGACAACTTTGTTAATGAAAAACTTGCACAAGAGTCACCAGGTATTTATTTCCCGATGGGGATGACAGCTGAAGTTGTAGCAAAAAGATATGAGGTTTCAAGAGAAGCTCAAGATGAATATGCTTTCGAGAGCCAGATGAGAACAGCCGCTGCTCAACAATCAGGTGGCTATGACGATGAAATTATTCCAATGGAAACAAAGATGTTACTTACTAATAAAGAAACAGGCGAATCAAAGGAGATTGACTATACAGTCGATAAAGACGAATGCAATAGACCAGAAACAACTTTAGAAGGGCTTTCATCACTCAAACCTGTATTTGATCCAGAAAATGGAACTGTTACAGCTGGAAATTCTTCTCAACTTTCAGATGGCGCATCTGTAACTTTAGTAATGTCTGAAGATAAGGCCCTCGAGCTTGGCTTGAAACCTTTAGCTTATTTTAGAGGATTTACAACAATGGGTTGTGAGCCAGATGAGATGGGAATTGGGCCTGTTTATTCTGTGCCAAAACTTCTTAAAAATTACAATATGGCAATTGAAGACATTGATATTTGGGAACTAAATGAGGCCTTTGCAGTTCAAGTAGTTTATTGCAGAGATAAGCTTGGAATTCCTATGGATAAATTAAATCTTGATGGTGGATCAATATCAATTGGGCATCCTTTTGGAATGACTGGGTCAAGGCAGGTTGGACATTTAACAAGACAGTTAAAAAGTCTAGATAAACAGTTTGGTGTTGTTACCATGTGTATTGGTGGCGGTATGGGTGCCAGCGGATTGTTTGAAAGATATCCTTCTTGATATCAGAATTAGCAATTTTAAATTGCTTTCAACATCTAGTTGCTAATAAAACTGACAAATCAATAGTTGTTGGTTCCGGTGATGACGCAGCAGTAATAAAATCTCAAGATAAAGATCTTGTTCACTCGGTTGATATTTCTAAGATTAATACTCACTTTCCTCATGACAGCAGACCAGAGGACATCGCATATAGGTCTATTGCAGTTGCTTTGAGTGATTTAGCTGCTATGGGAGCATATCCATCGTTTATATCAATTGGATTAACATCAAACAGCTCAAATCTTAATTGGTATAAGAAGTTTACTTCTGGAGTTGAAAAGATATTAAATGAGTATCAGATACAGCTAGTGGGAGGCGATGTCACAAATGGTGAAATAAGCATATGCGTGAATGTCTTTGGATATGCCTATGAAAAAAATATCTTAAGATCAACCGCAAAAATTGGAGATTTAATATTCATTACTGGTCCACTAGGCGAGGGTCGCAAAGGATTAGCTGATTGGAACAAAAAAGAAAAGTCGCAATATGTTAAAAAATTTTTTTATCCTGAAATACCCTTTGAAAAGAGTGAGTATATTTCAAAATATGCTACAAGCTGCATTGATATCTCAGATGGATTAATAAAGGACTTAGGAAGTATATGTAAAAAATCAGGAGTTGGAGCAGAAATTATTTTTGAAAACATACCAATAACTAATGACATCGACGATCTATCTTATGGAGATGACTATAAGCTTTGTTACACCTGTTCTCCTAATAAAATAGATAACGAATTAATTTCAAGAGATCATCTAATTGGCAAAATTACATCACAAAAAGAAATTATAGTTAAAAAAGAAAACTTAATTTTTGATCTTAAAAAAAGTGGATGGGATTCATTTGTCTAAAAAAATTGGAATCATAGGAGGGGGTGTTACTGGCTTAGTTGTTGGAATTTTTCTTGCAAAAGAAGGACATAACGTATCAATATATGAAAAAAATTCATTGCTAAGCCAAACCAGTTCTAAAACTACAAAATTAATTCATGGAGGATTAAGGTATCTTGAAAATTTTCATTTTAATGAAGTAAAAAATGGACTCAATGATAGATCTTGGTGGTTAGAAAATTTTCCAAAACACACAAAAAAACTAAAGATATCTATTCCATTTAAAAGTATCTTTTCTCTAACACTTTTGAAGTCATTTATTGGAATTAAGTTATATGAAATACTTGCTGGTTCAAAAAATATAGGTAGCAGTAAAATTTTAAAGTTGCTTAAAGACGATAAATCTTTTCTAAAGGATGAATATAAAACTTACCTTTCTTTTTATGATGGAAGCATGGACGACGTCTCTTTAGGAAATGAGTTAATTCAGTCAGCCCGAGACTTAAATATAGATTTGTTAGAGAACAACGAAGTTACTAATTTTGACCCCAATGGAATGATTGATGGATGCAATTTTGACAAAATAATATTAGCGGTTGGACCATGGTCAAAAATACTTCTCGAACAAAATGATATAGAAAGCCAAAAAGATATAGATTTTATTAAAGGCAGTCATTTAATAATTGATAGAGAAATAGACTCAGGCATCATGTTTTCAAGTATATGTAAGTCTCGATATATTTTTGCTTTACCATATAATGGAGGAACTCTATTAGGTACAACCGAAGAGAAAGTTAATCATCCTGATCTAGCAGAGATTAGTATAGATGAAACCAATTATCTTATTGAAAGTTATAATCAGATTCTAAAAAAACCTATTTCAATTCCTGAAATAATTAGTTCATATTCTGGAGTTAGACCACTAATAAAATCTAAGGACAACTATCATAAGTCCTCAAGAGATTTTTTTATTCAAAAAAATGAATCTCTTTTAACTATTTTTGGAGGCAAATGGACAACTTCACCTTCAATTGCAAGAAAAATTGTTACAATGATTTAAGATGCAAAAGTTTCCAAATTTAAAAAACCCAATTCATTTTTTTGCAACACTCGGAGGCATAGGGTTATCTCCATTAGCTCCTGGAACAGNNGGTAGTATTTTTGGCTGGATTATTTTTATTGTTATATCTCATTATATTGNTATTGATATGGTTGNTNCTCTTATAGGTTTGATAGTAGTTCTAGCTATTGTGATTTCGGGCGAAGCATCAAAAGAACTTATTGAAAAAGATCATAAATCTATAGTTATTGATGAACTTGCTGGTATGTGGCTTGCAATGTATCCAGTATTTTTTATTGCAACAACACAATATGAAAGAAGTCTATATGCAATTTTAGTATTAATTTTTTTTAGAATATTCGATATTTTTAAGCCATATCCAATTTCATTAATTGATCAAAATTTTAAGAATGGTTTTGGCATTGTTTTTGATGATTTGGTAGCTGGCATTTATGCAGCAATTTTTGCTTCATTTATAACACTTTACTTAATTTAGATTTGATACTTTTTATATCTAGTCCAGCTTCAATTAACATCTCTTCTCTTGAGGCGTGTTCAATAAACTTATCAGGTATACCAAAAAGAATTGATTTAACATGTAAATTTTCTTCTGCTGCAAACTCTTGAACAGCACTTCCAGCACCCCCCATAATAGAACCATCTTCGATTGAAATAAATACATCAGCTTTCTTAAGAAGCTTTTTAAGTAACTTTTCATCCAATGGTTTTACAAAACGCATATCAATTAAAGTTGCCTTAATATCTTTAGAGATTTCATATGCTTCTTTTAAAAGAGTTCCAAAGTTTAATACAACAATCTTTGAACCATCCTCTTCTTTAATCAAATTTGCAGTTCCTATTTTTATGGGACTAAGCTTTTTATTAACTTTGCTGTTTGGACCAGCACCTCTTGGATACCTTACAGAGGCAGGCCCATTATGTAAGTAAGCTGTTGTTAATAATTTCCTTGTTTCATTTTCATCTGAGGGAGTNCAAATCACCATATTTGGAACACATCTTAAGTAAGCTATATCATAGTTTCCNGAGTGAGTTGGACCGTCTTCACCNACAAGTCCAGATCTGTCTAATGCAAATGTAACATCTANATTTTGAACTGCAACATCATGAATAAGCTGATCATAACCTCTTTGTAAAAATGTTGAATAAATTGCGACAACGGGCTTCTTTTTTTCAACAGATAAGCCAGCAGCGAACGTAATTGAATGTTGTTCTGCAATAGCTACATCAAAATATCTATCAGGAAATTTTTTACTAAACTCAACTAGACCTGATCCTTCTCTCATAGCAGGAGTAATACCGATAAGATTTTCATCTTCATCGGCCATATCAAGCATCCATTCACCAAATATATCTTGATATTTTTTTTCTGTTGGCTTTTTATTTTTTATAGAACTAATTTTTCCGATTGCATGAAAGCCAATTCGGTCTGCCTCAGCCGGATCTAATCCAGCACCTTTTTTTGTAATAATATGTAAAAATTGAGGACCTTCAAAATCTTTCAAATTAGATATCACATCTTTTAATTCTTTTAAATTATGGCCATCTATCGGGCCAATATAATTTAAACCTAATTCCTCAAAAATAGTACCTGGAGCAACCATAGCCTTCATTTGTGTTTCTACTTTTCTTGCAAGATGATATGCCTGAGGTAATGGTTTTAAAAAGCTTGCACCACTTTTTTTAATTCCCTTATATGTTTTAGATGCCCAGATTCTTGAAAAATAGTTAGAGAGGCCTCCTACATTTTCTGAAATAGACATATCGTTATCATTTAAAATAATTAACAAATTTGGTTTTAAATGACCAATATGGCTCAATGCTTCAAAGGCCATTCCAGCTGTCATTGCTCCATCACCAATTACAGCAACATGTTTTTTGTCTGGATGAGAGTCTTTAGAGGCTATTGCCATTCCAAGAACAGCACTTAGCGAAGTGCTAGAATGTCCAACTCCAAAAGCATCGTATTCACTTTCATTTATTGAAGGGAAGGGGGCTAAGCCATCNTTTTTTCTTATAGTATTAATTTTATTTTTTCTTCCAGTTAATATTTTATGAGGATAAGCTTGATGGCCAACATCCCAAACTAAATTATCATAAGGTGTATTAAATAAGTAATGCAGAATAATTGTAAGCTCAATTACNCCAAGACCTCCTGCTAAATGCCCACCAGTTTGACCTACAGAATAAAGCAAAAATTCTCTTAATTCATTTGCGAGAACTGTAAGTTCATTGTTTGAAAAAGATCTGATATCTTGTGGATTTTGCACTTTATCTAAAAGTGGCGTATTTGGTTTNTCAGTAGGTATTTTTTTAAAAATTTTCAACTTATTTTTCTCTATACGTAATATATTCTGCCAATTCTAATAATATATCTAAATCTTTAGATTGAAGAGTTTTTAATTNAATAANAGCTGATTTAGAAAGTTCAATAGATTTTTGNATTGCATTNTCTAGACCCACTACATTTACATATGTCGACTTAAAATTTTTGGAATCAGANTTAATATTCTTGCCAAGNGTAATTTTATCTGAAGTAATTTCAAGAATATCATCCGTAATTTGAAAAGCTAAACCAATNTTTTTACCAAAACTCTCAAGAATANTTTTTTTCAGCTTATCATTATTACCAATTTGCCCAAGCATTATTGAGCAAACNATAAGTTTACCCGTTTTTAGTTCATGAATTTTTTCTATTAATNCNTCATCAATGTTATTGGATTCATTTTTTACATCNAGATGTTGNCCAAATACCATGCCATTTTTCCCACAAGCTTCACTAATTAGTTTGATGGCTTTAACTTTATNTTTTGAGCTAAGGNTNTCTTCATTACATATAATCTCATATGCAAGTGTTTGGAGTGCATCGCCAGCCAACACAGCATCTGCCTCGCCATATACAATATGATTTGAATCTTTNCCTCTTCTTAAATCNTCATCATCCATGCATGGAAGATCATCATGAATTAAAGAATATGTATGAATGAGTTCAATACTTGTAGCTAAAGTTAACAAAGCTTTATTTGATATCACTGGATTTAATTTACCCGAAGCAAAAATTAATCCTGCTCTTATCATTTTACCTTCGCTAATTGCAGAATAAGCCATTGCCTTTTCAATTTGATTTGAGTGTCCTATAACTTTCTTAATATTTTGGGATACTTGATCTCTTACATGAGATATAAACGAATCCAACACTGTGCTTATGAATTATTAGTTTCTATTGAAGAGCCATCGTCAAGTAGCTTTTTAATTTTTAGCTCCGCACTTTGGAGCTGTTTTTGACACTCTTTCACAAGAGTCATGCCTTTTTCAAATGATTTTACTGAATCTTCAAGATTAATATCATCATCTTCTAATTTTGCAACAATTTTTTCAAGTTCCTTTAGCGATGATTCAAAGTCTATTTTTTTGTCTTCTTTTGTCATAATTTATTGTAAGTTATTAGATTGAGTTTGAAAGTATTTTTTATATTCATTCTTCAGAGCATACGGTAAAGAAAGCACAGCTGGAGTTAGTATTAAAGTAATGAATGTACTAAAACCCAAGCCATAAACAATAGAAACTGCAAGATTTGACCACCAATCAACAACTCTGCTACCTATAACAATATCTCTTGAGATAATATCGACACTTATTCCCATTGCTAAAGGCAATAAACCAAAAATTGTTGTA
>NHJW02000031.1 GCA_002169625.2 Gammaproteobacteria bacterium TMED225 | reverse complement strand
CTTCTTTTCCTATGGTATTTACAAAACATTCAACATGCATATCGGGACCAAAATCAGATATAGAAATGAAAAGTGATATGGTTGATTATGAGGCTGAGTTAGTATGTGTAATTGGTAAAGGTGGGAAAGACATTGTGGAAAAAGATGCATGGAACCATGTAGCTGGCTTATGTGTAGGTCAAGATATATCTGACAGACCTGTGCAGTTTCATGCTACCCCTCCTCAATTTAATCTTGGTAAATCATTTGATACTTTTGGACCAATTGGCCCATATATAACATCAATAGACAGTTTAGATGATAAAGAATCTCTTGCACTTAAGTGCTGGGTTAATGATGAATTAAGACAAGAAACACTTACAAATGATTTAATTTTCGATATACCCTTTTTAATATCATATATATCTGAATTTATAACTCTAAATACTGGTGATCTAATATTCACTGGTACACCAGCTGGAGTTGGCGCAACTCAGGGTAAGTTCTTAAAAGATGGTGATTTATTNAAAACAACAATTGATGGTCTCGGCACTCTTGAAAATACATGTATTAAAATACAAAATCATTCAAATACTGAATTCCTTCCAGAGTTCTTAAAAGCAAGAATACCAAAAGAAGATGAGTAAATATCTTACAACGATATGTCTTATCTTAGGAAGTATATTGCCNATAGTCATAGATACTGGTCATACACATCTTTTAAATCCTGATTGGGATGAGCACGCAAGGGTGCATGAAGTTTGGAGGTTATCTACAAATCTTTTTNTTGCGTTAGTTGGAATGTATNTATTATGGGTTAAAAATTATTTATTTTTAGCAGGAGTATTAAGTTCATGTATATTATTGGGCTTCCATATTGCTACACTTTCAATGCCCCTCTACGATGGTTTGCCTGTTGGAGTTGGTATCGAGGAACCAAATCCTTTTGGAATACCAGCAAACATTTTTCTTTTTTCTTTTCTAGGAATAATTCAACTAATTTCTTTTATGTTTTTATTCAAGATTAAAAGTTATTAAAAGGCTATAAATATCTTTAATAGTGTAAAATAGGATCATGTCAAAAGAAGACCAATTAGAATTTGAAGGAGAAGTTATAGAAACTCTTCCGAATACTAAATTCAAAGTAAAATTAGAAAATGGGCATGTAATATTGGCTCATATATCTGGAAAAATGAGGAAGCATTATATAAGAATTCTAACTGGAGATAAGGTAAAGGTAGAAATGACTCCATATGATTTAACTGTAGGTAGAATAACTTTTAGAGGAAGATGATCAAACCTTCACTTTTGATTTACTATCTGTAAATTTAATTTCGCCTTTTTCAATATCTAATTTAATAATCCCACCACTTTTAAGATTACCAAATAGCAACTTATCAACTAAGGGTTTTTTTATNTTTTGTGAAATAAAGCGCTCCATTGGTCTTGCACCCATTTCTTTATCGTAACCGTTATCAGCAATCCAATTTATAACTTTTTTGGAAACTTGTATTTCAACATTTCTTTTATCAAGTTGAGCCTGAAGTTTGGTAAGAAATTTATCAACAATAGATAAAATTACGCCTTTATCCAAATAATTAAATTGTATTGTTTCATCTAATCTATTTCTAAATTCTGGTGAAAATAATTTATTTAATGAATTCATTGCATCGGATTCATTAGATGATTGAGAGAATCCAATATTTCTTTTACTAAGCAGTTCTGCTCCTATATTAGTAGTCATTATAAGTATCACATTTCTAAAATCTGATTTTCGTCCATTNTTGTCTGTTAGTTGACCAGCATCCATTACCTGCAGAAGAATATTAAAAATATCAGGATGAGCTTTCTCAATTTCATCTAATAAAAGAACACAATGAGGTGATTTAACAATCGCTTCTGTTAGCAACCCACCTTGATCAAACCCAACATATCCAGGTGGTGCGCCTATTAGTCTTGAAACAGTATGTCTTTCCATATACTCACTCATATCAAACCTTAGTAAATCAATACCAAGAATTTCAGATAATTGTTTTGATATTTCTGTCTTACCAACTCCAGTTGGTCCTGTAAATAAAAATGATCCTATAGTTTTGTTTTCATCTCTTAACCCTACTCTGGATAGTTTTATTGCATTTGACAATGTTTCAACTGCTTTATCTTGTCCAAATATTACTCTTTTAAGATTATCTTCAATATTTTTTAAGTTTTTCTTGTCATTTGTTGTTATTGATTGTTCTGGTATTTTGGTAATCTTTGAAATCGTTTTTTCAATATCGTCTTTGGAAACATTTATAGTTTTCTTATTTTTTCTATTGATATTTAATAAAGCACCAGTCTCATCNATAACATCAATTGCTTTGTCAGGTAAAAATCTATCATTTATATATTTAGATGAAAGTTCTATTGCAGATTTTAAAGATTCATCTGAATAACTTACATCATGATAATCTTCATAAATATCTTTAATGCCACCTATTATTTCTTCACATTCATCGTAGGATGGCTCCAAAACATCTATTTTTTGAAACCTTCTAGATAAAGCCTGATTTTGATTAAAAATTCCCCTAAATTCTTGAAAAGTTGTTGAACCTATACATCTAATATCTCCTTTACCTAATGCAGGTTTTAAAAGATTCGAAACATCAAGTGAACCACCAGATGCAGAACCAGCACCAATAATAGTATGAATTTCATCAATAAATAGAATTGGATTATTTGCTTTCGATAGAAAATTTAAAACACCTTTTAGTCTCTTCTCAAAATCACCTCTGTATTTTGTTCCCGCTATTAGTGCAGCAATATCTAATGAGTAAACAATTGTATTTTTCATAATTGAAGGCACATCATTTTTAGTTATAAGATATGCCAAACCTTCAGCGATNGCNGTTTTTCCTACACCTGATTCACCAACCAAAAGTGGATTATTTTTATTTCTTCTAGATAAAATCTGAATTAATCTTTCAATTTCTTTTTTTCTTCCTATNATTTTATCAATTTTATTATTAAGAACTTGATTATTTAAATTAATAAGATAATCATTTTCATCAGNTGTATTTTTGTTATTTACNTCATTATTGTTTTCAGTATCAGAANTAGATTCATCAGNTTTTTTAGATTTATTATTTGAGCCATGAGATAAATAAGTNACAACATCCAATCTATTTAACTTGTATTTATTTAATAGAAATACNCAATGTGATTCTTTTTCAGAAAATATNGCTACTAAAATATTTATCGGTTTCACTACACCCTTTCCAGANGATTGAATATGGAAAACTGCTCTTTGCAATACTCTTTGNAATCCTAAAGTTGGTTGAACTGGTTTTTGTTGATCAATTTTTGTAACAACATTTTTTGTTAAATGACTATCTAGATCATCCTTAAGACTATCTATCTTTACATTTTGCATCTTAAAGAATTCTTTTACATCAAAATCATTTAGAATCATTAACAATAAATGTTCGACAGTAATATACTGAATATTAGCCTCGTGAGCTCTGTCAAATAAACTTGCTATTGATAATTCTAATTCTTTACTAAACATATTATTAATCTGTTAAAGGTTCGATTTCACTTAATAATGGATGTCCATGATCTTTAGACATAGTATTAACTTCATATGACATCATTTCTGCGATCTCTTTTGAGAATATACCACAAACACCCTTACCTTTTGTATGAACTTTCATCATAATTTCAGTTGATTTTTCATGAGAATGACCAAAGACAGTTTGTAATACAAATACAACAAATTCCATTGGAGTATAATCATCATTTATTAAAACAACTTGATATGAAGGCGGTTCCTTAACCTGTGGGTCTTTCTCTAAAACAACAGTGCCAATATCTGGTGAGTTTGAATCATTATTATTATCTTCAGATAATTCAATCATTACATTCTTTTTATCATTTCGTCAGCAAAACCTGATGAAGACACTTTTATAGCATCATCCATCATCCTAGCAAAATCGTAAGTAACATGTTTAGCTGCTATAGTCCTGTCCATAGAAGTAATTATTAAATCAGCAGCTTCATTCCATCCCATATGTCTCAACATCATTTCAGCAGACAAAATTAAACTACCAGGATTAACTTGATTTTTACCTGCATATTTTGGAGCTGTTCCATGAGTTGCTTCGAATACGGCATATTTATCTGATAAATTTGCTCCTGGAGCTATACCAATGCCACCAACCATAGCTGCAAGTGCATCTGAGATGTAATCACCATTTAAATTCATAGTTGCTATAACATCGTAATCTTTTGGCCTAAGTAGTATTTGTTGCAAGAAAGCATCACAAATAACATCTTTTATAACAATTTTTTTTCCATTTTTCGGATTAATTACTTCCTGCCAAGGGCCCTCATCTATTTCAACACCTCCATAATCAGATTTAGCAAGCTCATAGCCCCAATCTCTAAATGCNCCTTCNGTGTACTTCATAATGTTACCTTTATGCACTAAAGTTACTGAAGACTTATTATTTTCAATTGCATAATTGATAGCTTCTTTCACAAGCCTTGCAGTTCCTTCAAAAGAAATTGGCTTAATACCTATTCCAACATCGTTATCAAATCTAATTTTTTTAACATTAAATTCATTTTTAAGAGTTTTTATTAAACTCTTTACTTCCTTAGTATTTTTTTCAAATTCAACACCACAATATATGTCTTCAGAGTTTTCTCTAAAAATAACCATATCAACATCTTGTGGCCTTTTGACTGGTGAAGGAACACCATCAAAATAACGAATTGGTCTTAAGCATACGTATAGATCTAACATTTGTCTTAATGAAACATTTAATGATCTTATGCCACCCCCAACTGGGGTTGTTAAAGGNCCTTTTATACTGACGATAAACTCTTTTAATGCTTCGATTGTCTCTTCAGGTAACCATGAATCTTTTGAATAAATTTTTGTTGCTTTTTCACCNCAATATACTTCCATCCATTCAATTTTTCTTTTNCCNTCATAAGCNANTTTTACAGCNNNATTTACAACATTAATCATTGGTGGAGTGATATCAACACCAATTCCGTCACCTTCAATAAACGGAATTATGGGATTTTCTGGTATAACGATTTTTCCTTCTTTATAAGAAATTTTGGAACCATTTTTAGGTATTTTTATTTTTTTGTATGACATTAAATAATAACTCTCTTTAAAGTAGGTTTTCAGTTAAAATCGGTGATAATTATACTCCTAAAATATTAATTAATGAATGAATTTAAATAATATGCAAAATGATAAAAAAACCGTTGTTGTAGGTATGTCTGGAGGAGTAGATTCCTCNGTATCTGCTTATCTTTTAAAAAAAGATGGTTTTAATGTTGTTGGATTNTTCATGCAAAATTGGCAAAGTGAACCTGGAGAAGTTTGCACTTCAGAAATAGATTTTGCTGATGCTTCAAATGTATGTGATAAATTAGAAATACCACTNCATAAAGCAAATTTTTCAAATCAATATTGGGATAGAGTTTTTGAAGAGTTTTTAAATGAACANAAGGCCGGAAGNACACCAAATCCAGATATATTATGTAACAGAGAAATTAAATTTAAGTCATTTCTAGATTATGCATTTAATATTGGAGCTAATTATATAGCGACAGGTCATTATGCATCATTAAAGCAAATTGATGGACATACCTATTTATGCAGAGCGAAAGATCTTAAAAAAGATCAAACTTATTTTTTGCACGAAGTTAAAGAGGCTGAATTTAGAAAATGCNTATTCCCATTAGAAAATTATTCAAAAACTGAAGTNCGAAAAATTGCNTATGATATAGGTCTAGAAGTTTCATCAAAAAAAGATTCTGTTGGTATATGTTTCGTTGGAGAAAGGAACTTAAAAGACTTTCTTGGGCGTTTCATCAAACTAGAAGTGGGAAATATATTAGATGAATTTGGTAATANANTTGGAAAACATAATGGAGCTACACTCTATACAAAAGGACAAAGNCAGGGATTAAATATTGGTGGATTAAAAGGAAGGGAAGATTTGCCATGGTATGTNTATGATAAAAATATCAAAGAAAATGAAATATATGTTTGTCAAGGAATTGATAATGATCTTCTATTTAGTAAAAGTCTAGAATGTAATAATATTTCATGGATTAACGATAATAGCCTANCATTCCCACTAAAGTGCTCTATTCAAGTAAGACATCAACATAAACCAGTAAAATGTGAAATATTAAAAGATGATAATAAATTTATTGTTAACTTTTCTGAAAGTATTAGAGGTGTNTCTGANGGTCAATCTGCCGTTTTTTATGATAAAAATATGTGTTTAGGTGGAGGAATTATTTCTAAAAGCGCATAATGATNTTTTTTTAAATAATATTAATCATGAAATTTGATCATAATAATATTTCTCCTTTAGATAATAGATACTTATCTAAAATTTCTGATATTAGAAATATTTTCTCNGAACATGGATTAATAAAAACAAGATTCATTATTGAAATAAATTGGTTATTGTTTTTATGTGAGAAGTATCCTAGGTATTTCACNAAGATTAATAGNGCAACTATAAAAAAAATTATTAAATTTAGGGATTCCTTTAATGATCAAAGTGTTTTAGAAATTAAGAAAATAGAGAAAACTACAAATCATGATGTTAAAGCTGTGGAGTATTACATTAGAAATTTTTTTAATAAAGATAAGGGTCTATCTAAATATAATCATTTAATACATTTTGGATTAACTAGTGAAGATATAAATTCTTTAGCGTATGCAATTTTATTAAAAGATGGTTTAAAAATTTATTTAAACAATATCAAATTACTAAATGCTAATCTTAAAAAACTATCAAAAAAATGGATTAATATTCCCCTTCTATCAAGAACTCATGGTCAAGCTGCGTCACCATCAACTATTGGAAAAGAACTTAAAGTTTTCACTACAAGAATAGATCGTGAAATTAAAAAAATTTCAGATATAACTCCTCTTGCTAAATTTAGTGGAGCGGTTGGTAATTATCATGCTCTTGACTTAGCTGTTAGTAATATAGATTGGATTAAATTAACAAAACGATTTATTAAAAATTTTAATGTAGAACAAAATAGGATTACAACACAAATTGAACCTCATGATTGGATTGCTGAAATGTTACAAATTATTACAAGAATAAATAATATTTCTATAGATCTATCACAGGATTTATGGATATACATTTCTAATGAAATTTTCAAACTTAAATTAAATANNAATGAAATTGGATCATCCACAATGCCTCATAAAGTAAATCCAATAGATTTTGAAAATGCAGAAGGAAATTTTGGTCTTTCCAACGCNCTCAATGATTTTTTTATAAATAAACTTACTAAATCAAGACTTCAAAGAGATTTATCAGATAGTACTGTTTTAAGAAATATTGGGATNTCATTTGGCTATTCTAAAATAGCTTTAGCTTCTCTTGAAAATGGTCTTAACAAGATNACNCCTAATATAGAATTTATTAATATGGAATTAGATAATAACTGGGAAGTTCTTACTGANGCTGTTCAAACAGTAATGCGATATGAAGGTATAAGTGATGCTTACGAACAACTTAAAGCATTATCAAGAGGAAATAAACTAAGCAAAAAGTCTTATATTAATTTTATTAAAAATTTAAATATATCGGATGGATCTAAAAACAANCTTNTGGAATTAACTCCTGCAAAATATATTGGTCTTGCAAAAAAGCTATAAGTTATATATTTAAAAAAGAATTTCANTACAAATATTAATANTTCATACTATTATTTTTATGTATTGACATAATATCTATATTATTATTTACTTCTCTACATAAAGGGGTAAACACATGTCAAAATATAATAAGTCAATAAAAGAAGCATCATCAATTTCAGACATTAATACATCAAATTGGAGCTCCATTAATCCAAACTATGTTGCAAGAATGAGACTTCAAAATGAGTTTAAAACAGGAATTGATATAGCTAAATATACAGCATCAATTATGCGAAAGGATATGGAAGCTTATGATTTAGATAGTTCTTTATATACACAATCATTAGGTTGCTGGCATGGTTTTATCGGTCAACAAAAACTTATATCAATTAAAAAACATTTCGGAACAAATAAAAGGAAATATTTATATTTATCTGGATGGATGATTGCAGCACTTAGATCTCAATTTGGCCCTCTTCCTGATCAATCAATGCATGAAAAAACATCTGTAGCTAGTTTAATAAACGAATTATATACTTTTTTAAAACAAGCTGATGCAAGAGAACTTGGAGGTTTATTTAGAGAATTAGATAATGCTTCAGATAATGATAAATCTGAAGTTCAATCTAGAATAGATAATTTTGAAACTCATATTGTGCCTATTATTGCGGATATTGATGCAGGCTTCGGTAATGAAGAAGCAACTTATTTAATGGCTAAACAAATGATTGAAGCAGGTGCTTGTGCAATTCAAATTGAGAATCAAGTCTCTGATGAGAAACAATGCGGTCATCAAGATGGAAAAGTTACAGTGCCACATGCAGAATTTTTAGCGAAATTAAATGCTGTACGTTATGCATTTCTTGAATTAGGTGTAGATGATGGAATTATAGTAGCTAGAACAGATTCTCTTGGTGCAGGTTTGACAGCAAGATTGGCAATTACAAATGAGGAAGGAGATCTTGGTGATCAATATAATTCATTTTTAGATGTTGATGAAATTTCAGAATCTAATATGAAACATGGAGACGTAATGATCAACCGTAAGGGTAAAATAGTAAGACCAAAAAGGCTTCAATCTAATCTATATCAATTTAGGAAAGGAACTGGTGAAGAAAGATGTATTTTAGATTCGATTACAAGCTTACAGAATGGTGCTGATTTAATTTGGATCGAAACAGAAAAGCCACATATTGGTCAAATATCTGCAATGATGGATGAAATTAAAAAAGTAGTTCCAAATGCTAAATTGGTTTATAACAATAGTCCATCATTTAATTGGACTTTAAATTTCAGACAACAAGTTTTTGATGCAATGTCAGAATCAGGTGATGATTTATCTTCATATGATCGAGACGATTTAATGAATGAAAAATATGATGATACTAAACTAGCAAAATTAGCAGATGACAAAATAAGAACATTTCAAGCTGATGCTGCAAAAGAAGCTGGAATATTTCATCATTTAATTACTTTACCAACATATCATACTGCAGCGTTGTCAACTGATAATCTAGCAAAAGAATATTTTGGTTCTGAAGGAATGTTAGGATATGTTGCTAATGTTCAAAGAAAAGAAATAAGAGAAGGAATTGCATGTGTAAAACATCAAAATATGTCAGGATCAGATATGGGTGATGACCATAAAGAATATTTTGCCGGTGATGCTG
>NHJW02000030.1 GCA_002169625.2 Gammaproteobacteria bacterium TMED225 | reverse complement strand
AAAGGTAAAAGTATTTCTCCTATCAGCAAGTCCTTTGATACTCTTTAGCCTACCTTTTCTTTGAACAGCTTCAAAAATTTTTGAATTATGTATTCTTCCTATTGCATAAATTTCAGCATGCATTGCAAGAAGTCTTGAATCTAGCTCAAGATGAAGAGAGTGCTTAAAAAATAAAAGTATTCCTGTATTTGATTTTTGATATTGCAGTAAATTTTCTAAACCTATTATTTCATAGGGTATATTTTTTTTTATTCTTTTATCAGACCAAAACCATGCAATTCCTGTATCAAAGATTGCTTGTCCAGAACTTAATACATTATTTTTATAAATCTCAGAACGTTTTTCAAAACTCAAGTTTGGAAAACAAAGATCAATATTTANTCTACTATACTTATTTCTTTTAAAAGAAGATTTCAAAATCAATCGACCAATAAANAATGACATNGCATTTTGAAATTTAATTGGAAATATCGTTATTAATTTCCAAAAAAAAATAAGAATTGTTAATAAAGCATTTTTCATTTGTTATTAAGATGTATTATTACATTATAAAATTTTAAGATTACTAATGAAGATATTTATATATAACTCTATTTTTCTAATCTTACTACCTTTTATAGTAGCAAGAATATTTNTAAAGAGTTTTNNAGATATTGCATATATAGAAAATATTCNCAANAGANTTGGCATTTATAACGAAAAATCAAAAAAAAATTTGATTTGGTTCCACGCTGTTAGTCTCGGGGAAGTAATAAGCTCNAAAACTATAATNAAAAAAATTATTACTAAAAATAATGTAGTCTTAACTGTTTCTACTCCAACAGGTCTTAGGGAAGCCAGAAGAATATATAAAGATAGCCTAATAATTGTCTATGCACCTTGGGATTTTATTTTTTTTGTTAAAGGTTTTATAAGAAAATTTAATCCAGTTGCTTTAATTTTGTTCGAAACAGAAATATGGCCNTCAATGATTTATTTAGCATCAAAAAGAAATATTCCTATTATTCTTTCAAATGCAAGATTGTCTAAAGAGTCATTCAATAATTATTTTCGCCTACGTTTTTTTATGAAAGATTTTTTTAAGAGGTTNTCTCTAGTATTAGCNCAATATGATAAACATATTAAATACTTTAAAAAAATAGGAATTGAAGAAAACAAAATTATAAAAATTGGNTCNGTTAAATTTGATATCAATGTTAATCAAAAAACTTNAGCTNATAATCATCAATACTTAACAAATTTTATTTTGGCTGCGAGCACTCANAAAGGTGAAGATGAGATTGTTATAAAAGCTTTTTCNAAGCTNAAGAAAGATTTTTTAGATTTAAAACTTGTAATTGTTCCACGACATCCTGANAGATCAAATGAGATTTTGAGAATTTTAAAAAAATATAAAATATCTTCTGAGAAATTATCAAACATNCCAATGAATCATTCTAGAACTGAAGCATTTGTAATTAATGCAACAGGCTTACTTAATTCATTTTATAANCTTGCAAATATTTCATTTGTTGGNGGAAGCCTTATCAGNAAATATGGAGGACATAATATTATCGAACCAGCCTCAAATAATTGTGCATTTATTGTAGGACCATTCATGAAAAATTTTGATGAAGTTTTAATTTTNTTCAAACAAAAAGATGCGTGTATTCAGTTAAATGATCCAAATGAATTATNNAATGCATTNAAAGAATTATTAGAGAATAATGAATTAAGAGCNAATATGGTAGATAATGCTATAAAAACAATAGATGAAAACAAAGGTTCATCTAAAAAACAGTTTATTTATATAGATAATTTAATTAATAATGAAGTTAATAACAGCAATAATTAAACCATTCAAAGTTGAGGAAGTAAGATCTGCATTAGATGAAATAGGTGTTTCTGGAATGACATTNACTGAGGTCAAAGGTTATGGAAGACAAAAGGGCCATACTGAGTTGTATAGAGGCGCAGAATATACAATAGATTTTTTACCAAAAATTAAGATTGAAATTGCTGTTGATGATTCGATGGTAGATCAGGTAAAAAATGAAATAATAAAGTCTTCTGCCTCTGGCAAAATAGGTGATGGTAAGATATTTATTTCTCCAATAGACGAAGTTGTAAGAATTAGAACAGGCGAAACAGATNAGGATGCTCTCTAATAAAGACTACTAATAAGAAACCTNTAATTTTTTTATTTGGCCCAACCGCCTCTGGAAAAACTGATTTAGCAATAAAACTTTCAAAAAAATTNCCTATNGAATTGATCAGCGTCGATTCAGTTATGGTTTATAAAGACTGTAATATTGGTTCNGCAAAACCAAGTNGCTANATATTAAAAAAATATCCTCATAAAATGGTCGATGTTATTACTCCAAATGAAATTTTTACAGTTGCAGATTTTTGTGAAATTTCTATNAAGATAATTAAAAATGCNCATAAGAAAAAAAAATTNCCTTTATTTGTAGGNGGTTCGATGATGTATTTCAAATCCTTGATGNATGGAATACACAATTTACCCAATAGAGATGAGNACTATAGAAAAGAATTAGAAACCTTAAAGTCAAACAATAAGAAAAATTTTTTATATGAGCTTTTAATTAAAAAAGATCCAATGTATGCAAAAAAAATCAATAAGAATGATGAACTTAGAATAATAAGGGCTCTTGAAGTTCATAAAATAAAAGGTNTTCCAATGAGTAAAATCATTGCTGAAGAAAAAACTAATGGCGTCTGCAAAAATTATGATTTATATCAACTAGGTATTGTGCCAGNAAGAGAATTTCTTCATAAAAGAATTAAAAGNAGATTAGACAAAATTATAGATAAAGGTCTTATTAAAGAAACTGAAGGCCTTTTAAAAAAATATAACATTNATATTCATCATCCTATAAGAAGTTCTGTAAACTACAAACAGGCTTTTAATTTTATTGATAATCAATANGATATNGATACTTTTTATGAAAAAGCTCTCTTTGCAACAAGACAGCTNGCAAAGAGACAAATTACGTGGCTCAGAAGTTGGGAAAACTTCGAANATGTTAAAATTAATAAANNAGAAAAATTAGAGAATGATATTAAAAAACTATCTTCTTTACTTTAAATATAATAATAAGCCCCAACATAAGNTTATAATAGNATATATACAAGAGGTAAATTAACTGTGAATTGGGAAAATCAAAATAAAGATCCATGGGGTAATAAAAATGATGCACCGGATTTTGATGAATTAATGAAGAAGTTTTCATCTATTCTTGGCGGTAAAAAAACATCTAATAATGGCTCAGGGGGAAGTAATAAAGGTGGTGGAATGAAATTTCCATCTTCAAGAATATTTTTGTATGCATTATTCGGGTTTTCAATAGTATATGCATCTCAATGCATTTATCAGCTAGATGCATCCGAAAGAGCTGTTATTCTTAGATTTGGTAAGTTTTTTGAAGAGCAAGAAGAAGGCTTAAATTTTAGACTCGCTGGTATTGATGAGAGATACATAGAAAACGTNTCTCTTACTAGAAGGTATACACAAACAAATAGTATGCTTACTAAGGATGAAAACATTGTTGATGTTACTGTTTCCGCACAATACAGAATTGCTAACTTAAAAGATTTTGTTCTTAATGTGAAAGATCCAGAAGGCAGTCTTCGTAATGCTATAGAAAGTGCTTTAAGACATGTTGTTGGTGACAATACACTTGATCAAACATTGACAGTTGGCAGAGAGAATATAGCTCAAGAAGTTCAAACTAGACTACAAGCTTATTTAGATATTTATCAAACAGGTTTACTTGTCCAACAGGTAAATATTGAAAAAACAGATCCGCCCGCTGCGGTTAAAAATGCATTTGATGATGTTGTTGCAGCAAGAGAAGATAAAGAAAGACTTCAAAATGAGGCAGAGAGATATGCATTAACTATTGTTCCAGAAGCTAGAGGTCAAGCTCAAGCAAGGATAAGAGGTGCAGAAGCTTATAAAGAGGAAGTAGTAGCAAAAGCCGAAGGTGAAGTAGATAGATTTAATAAGCTTCTAGAGGAATATGCCAAGGCACCAGAAGTTACCAGAGATAGACTATACCTTGATGCACTTCAATCAGTTTTATCTAACTCTACAAAAATTATGGTTGATGTGGAGGGTGGAAACAATTTACTTTATCTTCCTTTAGATAAAATAATGGAAGAAAATAAGAAAAAAGGTGATGATGATGAATAANAATACTTTTTATATAATTTTTGGAGCACTCACATTTGGACTTCTTTTAAATAGCTTTTTTATAGTAAGTGAAAAAGAAAGNGCAATTGTATTCCAATTTGGTGAAGCAGTTAGACCTGACATTCCAGTAGGACTGCATTTTAAAATACCTGTAATTCAAGANGTNAAGAAATATGATGCCAGGATTCAGACACTAGATGAAGAACCAGACAGAATTCTTACTGTTGAAAGTAAATATTTACTAGTTGATTCGTTTATTAAATATAGAATCACAGATGTCTTAACTTTTTATAAAGCTAATAATGGAAGTTTTAATAGTTTAAATAGTTTGCTTGGACAACGATCAGAATTTGTACTTAAAAATAATTTTGGTAAAAGAACTGTTAAAGAGGTTGTTTCGGGCGAAAGAGATGANCTTATGAGCATTATGCTTAGTTCTTTGAATGAATCAGTAAAAGATCTAGGTGTAGAGATTATNGATTTTCGTGTAAAAAGAATTGATCTTCCATCAAACTTAAGTAATTCAGTTTATGAAAGGATGAGAACTGAAAGACAACGTTTAGCAGAAGAGTTAAGATCAGAAGGAAAAGAAATTGCGAGAGAAATTAGAGCTATCGCAGATAAGGATAAAGTTGTCATTCTTGCAGAAGCATATAAATTATCTGAGCAGTTAAGAGGAGAAGGTGATGCAACTTCTGCAAGCATTTATGCAGAATCTTTNTCACAAGATCCAGAATTTTATGAATTTACACGAAGCATGAAAGCATATGTTGAAACATTTGAAAATAAATCAGATGTAATGCTAATTGATTCTGATTCAGAATTCTTTAAGTATCTAAATGCTAAGAAAAATCTAGAATAGGCTAACAATTGTCTGAAAATACAATCATCCTTGGTCTACAGTGGGGAGACGAAGGCAAGGGTAAAATTGTAGACAATTTAAGTGCAAACATTGATGCTGTCTGTAGATTTCAAGGTGGACACAATGCTGGTCATACAATCAAAGTTAATGGTGAAAAAACCGTTTTGCATTTAATACCATCTGGTATCTTACATAATAAAGCTCAATGTTTAATTGGTAACGGTGTTGTATTGGCTTTGGATGCACTCGATGAAGAGATTAATAACCTTAAAGACAAAGGTATTGAATTTAAAGATAGATTTTATGTCAGTAAAGCTTGTTCATTAATATTATCAAGCCACATTACGCTAGATAAAGTAAGAGATAAAAAAGAGTCTATCGGAACTACTGGAAGAGGAATTGGTCCAGCTTATGAAGATAAGATTGGAAGAAGGGCTGTAAGGTTTGGTGATTTAGGTGATAGAGACAAACTTAAAGAAAAAATTTATTCACTTGTTGAATATCACAATAGGTTNCTTGAGAATGTTTATTCTCATAAACCTCATAATGTTAATGAAGTCTATGATGAAATCATGCAGTATGAATATTTGTATAAGAAATACTCTACAAATTCACTAAATTTAATGCAAGAATGGATAAATAGTGACAAATCGATATTATTTGAAGGGGCACAAGGAACACTTTTAGACATCGATCATGGTACTTACCCATATGTGACATCATCAAGCACCACAGCAGGAGGAGTTTCTTCTGGTTTGGGTATAGGTCCAAAATATATTGATAGAATAATTGGTATTTCAAAAGCATATACCACAAGAGTAGGTGAAGGGCCTTTTNCAACAGAACTTTTTGATAAAAATGGATTAATGTTGGCNGAAAAGGGAAATGAATTTGGTGCAACTACAGGAAGACCAAGAAGATGCGGTTGGCTCGATTTAGTAGCTNTAAAGCAGGCAATTTTTATTAATTCAGTTACTGAATTATGTATTACAAAACTAGATGTATTAGATGAAATGGAAACCATTAATGTTTGCATAGAATACATAGATGATGAGCCNATCTATAAAGAATTTAAAGGATGGCTATCCTCTACAGAGGGAGTTACAGATTATTCAAAACTACCNAATAAAGCAAAAGAATATATTGAATATATAGAAGACTATATTAAATGCTCTNCTTCAATGATTTCTACGGGACCTTCAAGAGATCAAACAATAATAAGATGATTTAACTTATTTTTTTTAAGAATTTATCTAAACTTACATTTATAAATTTATATGATTCAGGACTAGAAAATTTTTTCGAGAGCCTTATTGATTCATCAATAGCAACTGGTTTATCTAGGCTTCCATTTAACATTTCGTTAATTGCAAAAAATAGGATTGATTTATCAATCAGCTCAATGCTAGAAATTTTAATATCCAATGAATCAAGTATTAGTTCTATTTCTTTCTTATTTTTTTCCAAAGATCTTAAAGATGTTGAAAACAAATTAAAGTCGACTTTTTTATTTTTATGTTCTTTTTTAAATTGTTTAATAATATCTGANACCTTTTCATCATTAAAAAGCATCTGATAAATAGCTTGTATTAAATACTCTCTTGTCTTNACAGGAATCTTAAAGTTACTNAGATTTTTCATTAATTAAANTAATTAAAGCATTTGNNTTATTTGTTGTATTTTTTACAAGCCTTTCATTAAGTTGGTCATCATTTTCAACGCAAATGACATTATTAATTATTGAAATATCACTATATTTTTCTGCAAGAGAACCTATTGATCTAAATGTTTCTTGAGTAATTAGATCATAATGACTTGTTTGACCNCTCATAACAATGCCTAAAAAAATAATACCAANAAATTTATTATGTTGAATTTTATTTTTAGCAAGCGCAGCAAGTTCAATTACTCCAGGAGCTTTTGCCTTATGACAGGCATATTTTTTTTCCAAAATTTCTGAAGAAATATTAANCATTTTTAAAACATGTTCTTCATACCATGATGTATGAACTATCAAAATATTATTCATTTATAAAACCTGTTATTTCAATATTAAATCCAGAAACTGCATTATATTTTGTTGGAGTTCCCAGCACTGTTATTTTTTTTAGATTTAATGCTCTTAATATTTGAGAACCAACACCAATTACCCTTCTATTGGCTCTTGGCTCAATTTCTTTTTCTTCAAGTTTATTTAGCCAATAACTTTTAGCATCTCTATGATTTATGAGAACAAGAAGTCCTGTTCCTTCATCAGCAATTCTTTTAAGTGAATCCCTAATCGACCAATTTTTACCTAANTCNTCTATCCCTANAAGATCCTGAAGTATACTTTGCGTTTGAACTCTAACTATTGGCGACTCAACTTTACTTAAATCTCCTTTTGAAAGAGAAAAATGATATTCATCATATATTTTGTCTCTCCAAACATTTAATTGGAATTTACCAAATTCATTCTCTACATCTTTTTTAAGAACTGACTCAATTGTTGCATCTTTTGNNAGCCTGTAATCAATNAGGTCTGCAATCGTACCAACTTTCAAATTATTATCTTGACCAAATTTTATTAAATCATCTCTTCTAGCCATTGTTCCATCNTCATTCATAATTTCACATATTACTCCTGCTGCTTGCAGTCCAGCTAAACTTGCTAAATCACATGCAGCCTCTGTATGACCTGCACGATTAAGNACGCCACCTTTCATTGCTTTAAGGGGAAAAATATGACCAGGTTGTACGATATCTGATGGCTTTGAACTTTTATCAACAGCAGTTTTTATAGTATGTGCTCTATCAGCAGCAGAAATTCCAGTAGTAATACCTTGAGCTGCCTCAATAGATATTGTAAATGCTGTTTTATTAGCAGCTCTATTATTATTTGTCATCATTTGTAGATTATATTTTTTACAAAGTTCTTTGCTCATAGGNAGACATATAAGACCTTTACCTTTTGAAGCCATAAAGTTAATTATTTCTGGTGTAACTAAATCAGCAGCACAAACAAGATCCCCTTCATTTTCTCTTGATTCGTCATCAAGGATAATCACCATCTTTCCTGATTTAATATCATCAATAATTTCTGTAATATTACTTTTGTTCATTTTTAATAAATATTTTTTTAATATCTGTATCAATTTTATAGGAGGATTCTAATTTAAAACCATAATTTTCAATAGCATTTTCTTTANTAAACCAATCNACACCTTTCTCTCCTAAAATTTTTTTTGACTTATAAACAATTANCTCATCAACAANACCATGTCTTAAAAANGNGTTTGCTAACATTGGGCCTGCTTCTACNAAGACAGAGCAGANATCATCTTNACCAATGGAACTAACAATATGATTTAAATTTCTAGTTTTAAAAATTTTGACATCAGCATTATCAAAAAACTTAAATTCTCTATTTATNTTTTTTTTAGTTAACAATATTTTTCTTGGTTGATTAGTTAAAAAGTTTACTCTTGCATTCATTTTTGGATTATCAATTCTAAGAGTATTTCCACCTGTTAGAATCGCATCGTGTGAAGCTCNNATTAAATGCACATCTTTTCTAGAATCCTTAGTTGNAATTATTGTTTTTTTACCNTTATCAANATGAGATTTTCCATCCATGGAACTAGCAATTTTTAAAGTTATAAANGGCTTTTTANTTTTATGCTTANAGAAAAAAAATTTGTTTTGTTTTTCTACTAGTTTTTCATGAATTCCTGTAATGACATTAATTTTATTTTTTTCAAGAATCTTTATACCTTTTCCACACACCTTTGGATTTGGATCTTTAGAACCAATAACAACTTTCTTTATTCCAGATTTTCCAATGGCCTCAGCACATGATCCAGTTTTTCCAATATGACTGCATGGTTCAAGAGAGCATATCAATGTTAGCTCAGAAAAATCTTTGAACTTCTTTCCAATAAGTTTTTGTGCATTTGATATTGCATTTA
>NHJW02000029.1 GCA_002169625.2 Gammaproteobacteria bacterium TMED225 | reverse complement strand
AAATTATTACGTTTCTAAAATTATTCCTGGTGGAAGTGTAGAAGGAATGATGAAAGCAAGCGAGATGCATCAAAATTTTTATGACGAGCAAGGCGCAAACGTAAAAGTTTATCCAGCACTTCAATATTTAAGAACTGATGAGGGGACAGAAGAAGAACTTCATCGTACTTCAACAATGGTTGTTTGGGATAGTATTAATTCATGGAATGAATGGAGAGAGAGCGTCGAAGCTCTATCAGAAGAAGATAAAGAAGTTGCTGATAAACAATACTATGCTTTTGTTGAAATGTATAACAAAAATACTGAGGTTATTACTGAAACAAGATGGTGTATGCTTTAATTATACCTAAAGCTCGGCTTTGACAAAGTTTAAAGGCATTTAAACGAATAGATTTGAAAGAGAGCAACTAAATGGCATTCAAGAGGTCCGCGGTTCGATCCCGCGTAGCTCCACCATTAGTTTACTATTATTCCATTCAAATCATGGACACTAAATAGACATCAAATATTAAAAAGTATTTAATTTATTAGTAATTATTAATATCTCTAGATGTCATTCTTTTTTTAACAAGAAAATTTAAGGCTAGTGACAGGAGTAATGAAATAATTGCCCAAAAAGTCAATGTTATAGCCCAATCTTTTAAGAAGATACCAAGTGTTTCATTTTCTTGTAATTTTAAAACTAAGCCTGTAAGAAGTCCGCTCAATCCAGTTGGCAAGAAAACTATCAAAGTACCATTCGTAAGTTCAAGAATTGCAAGGATTAAGCCAATAATTAACCAAACATTTCCAGAGTATAGTAGGGTTTCAATTATCATTTTTAACTTCTTTATTTACTATTCCGTCAAGAAATAGCTCAAGTGTGCCAAGTGCTTTAGTTATATCAGATGGGATAAAGAGCGTCTTTGTTTGATTAGAAGAAGCAATATCTGAAAGTCCTTCAACTTGCCGTTTCATAATTTCATAATTTATTGCAGATTGACCATTATTATTTATAGCTTCAGCAATCAATTCAGTTTGCTTTGCATCTGCCTCCGCTTTAATTTTTACGGCATAAGCTTCAGCATCTGCTTCAACTTTTACTGCTTCTGCCTGTTTTTTTGCTTCATAGAGTTCAGCATCTGCCTTAAGTTCAACACTTCTTTTATCACCCTCAGCTCTTGCAATAGCTGCTCTTCTTTCTCTCTCTGCATTTAACTGCTGTCTTTGTGATTCCTTTGTTTTTTCATCAACCAAAACATCAAGTATTTCTGTTCTAGTTACCTCAACACCCCATACTTCTGCAGCTTTAGAAAGTCTTGCAGCAATTTCTTGATTCATTGCTTCTCGACTTGATTGCAGATCATCTAGCTCGAGTTTTCCTGCAGCTGAACGGACAACTGAGATTGCAGTGTTTTCAATCGCAAGGTCTATATTTCTAATTCTATAAACAGATTTAGCAGCATCTAGAACTCTAAAAAAAACTGTAGCTACCAATTCAACTTCAACATTATCTTCTGTTATAACTGACATTTTAAATGGAGGTAATTGTCTTTCTAAGATATCTACCCGAAAAGCAACCCTATCAACAAAAGGAACAATTAAGGATAGTCCAGATTCCAATATTCTCGTAAATTTACCAAATCTCTCAATAACAAAAACTTTTGATTGGGGCACAATTTTAATTGATAAAAAAACTACATAGATAATTAAAATCACCAGGACAATTAAGACGATATCACTCACTGCAATGTTCATATTTCTACTTATCCTCCATATATAGATAATAACATCTGAATTTTGGTATCCCTAATCAAATGCTTAAAATAATTGTAGAACATTTATTATTACAAATTTAAAGTAATAATATTAAAATTTTATTTACATTTTTATTATTTATTTCGTTGTTCTGTAAGAATTTATTTTCTCAATATTAACGTAATGTTTGTGCTTTTTGTGGCAAAATTACTTCATGAAAACTGCTAGCAAATGCTTTTTACTTCCTTTATTTTTATTTACGGTAGTTTCTTTTTCAAGTGAGTTGGTTTTAATACCTGAAAATATTCTTGATGTTAGAACTGGTAAGCTAATAAAAGGAAGTATTCATATTAAAAACGATACTATAGTTTCAATTTCAAATGAGATTAAATCTAGTTCTTTAAACATAATTGAATTAAATGGTATTACGCTAATGCCAGGATTAATGGATGCTCATGTCCATTTAATTGGTAATAACGAACTTAATGGATATGAGTCAATTAGCGAATCAAGCGAGATGGCAACACTATATGGCGTTAAAAATGCAAAGAATACTCTTTTAGCTGGATTTACAACAGTTAGAAATGTTGGTGCAGGAAACTTTGCAGATGTGGCATTAAGAGATGCAATTAAAAAGGGTGTAGTTCTTGGACCAAGAATGATTGTATCTGGACCAACGCTCAGTATTTCAGGAGGGCACGGAGATAATAATTTGCTTCCATTTGATAGCAATATAAATGAAGAAAATCATAATATTGTTAACAGCCCATGGGAGGCAAGGAAAGCTGTAAGAATTAATAGAAAATATGGAGCAGATCTTATCAAATTTACTGCTACCGGAGGTGTTATGTCGAAAAATACAGATGTTAACGCCAGGCAATTCACTCTTGAAGAAATGACAGCTATTGTAGATGAGGCTCACAGTCATGGAATGAAAGTTGCTGCACATGCACACGGACTAAAAGGAATAACTACAGCAATAAAAGCTGGTGTTGATTCAGTTGAGCATGCAAGTTTTATAAATGAAGATGCAATTGACCTTGCAATTAAAAAAGGAACATTTTTATCTATGGATATATATGTTTCAGATTATATTCTTGGAGAAGGGGCAAAAAAAGGTATTTTAGAAGAATCTCTTGCTAAAGAAAGAACAGTTGGTAAGTTACAGAGAAAAAACTTTATGCTGGCACATTCAAAAGGAGCATCTATGGTTTTTGGAACTGATGCTGGAATATATGATCACGGTGACAATGCAAAACAGTTTAAATATATGGTCCAGTTTGGCATGACTCCTCTCGAAGCAATACAAGCATCAACCATTAATACTGCTAATTTATTTGGAATTGAAATGATAGGAGAGGTAAAAAAGGGCTTTAAAGCAGATATTATTGGTGTGTCTTCAAACCCTCTCAAGGATATCAGCATTCTTGAGGAGATTGTATTTGTAATGAAAAATGGTGTTATATATAAAGATGAAACTAATTAATTATCTTCACTTATTTATTTAAAACTTTTAAGAGTTTGTTTAAGTTTTTCAATAAAAAATTCATTTTCAAATCTCTTTCCGATTGTAACTCTAATATGATTTGGCATTTCATAAAGCTCTATTGGTCTTACTATCACACCCTTTTTAAGTAACTCCTCAAATATCTTTTTGCCATTAAACGGTGTCTCTATACATATAAAATTCCCTTGAGATGGAATATATTTTAAAGACATTTCATCTAAACAATTATATAAATACTCTCTTTCAATGCTATTTGATTCAACGCTAGCATTTAAATAATCTACATCATTTAATGATGCTATAGCCGCCTTTTGGGCAATAGCATTTACATTAAACGGTTGTCTTACACGATTCATTATTTCAATAAGATCAGCATTTCCAATTCCATAACCAATTCTCAAAGCTGAAAGACCATGAATTTTAGAAAATGATTTTGTAATTACTACATTTGAAAATTCATTAAGAATTTCATTTGTTCTAATATAATCATCTGTTTTCACGTATTCAAAATATGCCAGATCTATTACCACTATTATCTCATTTGAAATAGCTTTAAGAAAATTAACAATATCATCATGTGATAGATATGTACCAGTTGGATTATTAGGATTTGCAATAAATATTAACCTAGTTTTTTCATTAACGTGTTCTAAAAACTTATCTAAATCATGCCCCCATGACTTTGCATCAACCTCATGGAATTTAGATCCTCGAACCTTCGATGCAAGCTTATAAACTACAAAAGCATGTTTAGAAAAAACTGACTCACTCTGTGCTGATAAAAAAGTTTGAGAAATAATTTCTAAGACTTCATTTGAACCATTGCCTAAAATAATTTGTTCAGGTGAAACATTTTCCACNTCNGAAATTTTAGACTTTAGATCTTTTCCATCTCCATCTGGATATAAATGAATATTTTGAAAATTATTTATAACNTCNATNACTTTTGGAGAAGGNCCGANACTATTTTCATTNCTAGCTAGTTTGACTATTTTTTNAAGATTATATTCCTTCATNACATCTTCAATTGATTTTCCTGCNTCATAGGGCCTAATAGAATCAATTCCTGGATTTATATGCTGTAAATATTTCTTATTCATTTATTTCTTTCTGACAATGTCATTTCTAATTCATNAAGACAATAATTATTTGCAATTAGAAGAACCTGTAAATGATACATAAGATCTGCAGCTTCATCTAATATTCTTCCGTCATTTGAAACTGCTGAGATTGCTAATTCATTTGCTTCTTCTGCAATTTTTTTAGCAATTTCTTTATTTCCTTTTTCTAAAAGAGTATTTGTATAAGATCNTTTNTNTTTATTATCCTTTCGTTTTTTAATTATAGTTTCAAGCCTTTGNAAACTAAATANNTCATCTCCAAAGCATGAATATTGTTCAAGGTGACATGTTGGNCCTTCATTGATTGCTTGGACCAACAANGTNTCTTTATCACAATCAATTTCACTTGAAATATAGTTTAAAAAATTCCCAGAAGTTTCACCCTTAGTCCACAAACACTGTCTTGATCGACTAAAAAAAGTTACTTTCTTTGTTTCTAAAGTCTTTATGTAAGAATCTTTATTCATATATCCAAGCATTAATACTGATTTTGTATTAGCATCTTGAATTATCGCGGGTATTAAAACCTTTTCATTAGTCCAAACTTTATCTGTATTCATATTCTCACCTCAATTTTTTCATTATTTAGATAACTTTTAAGTTCACATATTGTTAATTTATCTTCATGAAATATTGATGCTGCAAGTGCTCCATCAACATTAGAATTATTAAAAACATCCTTAAAGTGACTCTTTTCACCAGCACCACCAGATGCTATTAACGGAACTTTACAGGCCTCTCTAGTAACTGCAAGTTGTTCAATATCATAACCTTTTCTTACTCCATCTCTATTCATACAATTTAATACAATTTCACCAGCGCCCCTATCTTGAACTTCTTTTATCCAATCTACAGTTTTCTTTCCAGCATCATATGTTGATTTAATAGAACCTGTTTTAGCTTTTACAATATAATTGTTTCCATCAAAGAAACTATCAATTCCAACAACTACACATTGAGATCCAAAGGTTTTAGCTAATTCTGAAATTAATTTTGGATTTTCTATTGCAGGAGTATTTATAGAAATTTTATCTGCTCCCATTGATAAAACTTCTTGTGCCTTCCTAACATTTTTAATACCCCCAGCAACACAAAAAGGAATATTAATATTTTTTGCAATTTTATCAATCCAATCTACCGAAACTGATTCAGACTCTACACTAGAATAGATATCATAAAAAACTAACTCATCTGCGTTATCTTCTGAATACTTTTTTGCCAAATAAATTGGATCACCGATTATTCTATGATCTTTAAATTGTATACCTTTTACTACTTGTCCCTTTTTAACATCTAAGCAGGGAATAATCCTTTTAGTCAACATTAAATANTTCCTCAAGACTTATTTTATTTTCATATATTNCTTTACCAACAACACATTCATTAATATTTATTTTAGATAATGAATCTATATCTTCTAATGATGAAATNCCTCCAGATCCTATGATATTGAGATCAGGAAATAATTTTTTCATTTCTTTATATATTTTTAAATTAGGTCCTGAGAGCAAACCATCTTTATTTATATCTGTTGCAAGAATATTCTCTATCATATTATTTTTTATGAATTCATAGAGATTTATTTTTGTCTGAAAAGTCCATCCCTTAGAAGCTAAAAAAGGAATTCCATTAATAACTCTAAAATCTAGAGCAAGCGTTATATTTTTTTCATTAATTTTATTCAATACTTCTGATAAAAAATTATCATTTTCAATAGCAGCAGTGCTTACAATTACTCTTTGAACACCTATATCTATAAGGTTTTTAATATCTGATATTGATCTAATTCCACCACCAAGTTGAACATTAATNCCTAGGTTAATTATTTCATCAATAATTTTAATATTTACTCTTTTTCCATTAAGAGCACCATCTAAGTCAACAATATGAATAAAATCAAATCCATTATTCTTAAAATGATTTGCTTGTTCAATAGGCGAATCACTATAAACTTTTACATTTTTAAAATTACCTTTCTTCAGTCGTACGCAGTTGCCATTCTTAATATCTATTGCGGGAAGAACTTTCATATTAATTCAAAAAATTTTTTTAAAAACTTTTCTCCTTGATAAGAAGATTTTTCTGGATGAAATTGAACTCCATAAAGATTATCTTTTTGAATAAACGAACTAAATTCNTGACCGTATATTGATGATCCTTTTGTAAATNAATTTATATCAGCATAATAACTGTTAGCAAAATAATAATATCCATCACAATCATCAAAAGATGAATTATTGAATTCAACTTTATTCCATCCCATTTGTGGAACTATTAAGTTATTGTTTTGAAATTTCTTAACTCTTCCTGGAATCATGCCTAAACAAATTTCATTTTCCTCATCTGAGTATTCATATAAGATTTGCATACCAACACATATACCAAGAATTGGATTTTTAAAGTTCTTAATCGTTTCAGTTAGATCCTGATTTTTCAGAGTATTCATTACATTTTTTGCTGCACCAACTCCAGGNAAAACTAGTGCCTCAGCGTCTTTGATTTGTTTCTTTTTATTGCAAATATGATAATCAATATTTAATTTTTCAAGAGCATATGAAACAGATCGAAGGTTTGCGCCCCCACAATCAATAACAGCAATCATAAGATACCCTTTGTGGAAGTAACCTCTTTCATATTTATTTGAATACTTTCTTTAAAAGCTTTTCCAAGGCATTTGAATAGGACTTCAATAAGGTGATGGCTATTNGATCCNTCAATATCAATATGGCAAGTAAACTTTAAATTTTTTACAAAAGTGTCTATAAAATGNTTTAACATCTCTGTTGGAAAATCCCCNACAAAATCATTTAACTTTGGAATATTTAATTTCAAGTTAGTTCTTGAACAAAGATCAATATCTACTTTAGCAATTGACTCATCCATTATGACTGTTTTTGAGGCATATCTATTTATGTTATCTCTTGAAGAAAGACTTTTAGATATTACTTCACCTAAAATAATGGCTGTATCTTCAATTGTATGATGAAGNTCTACATCTAAATCCCCAGTNGCTCGAAGAAATATATTTAAATNCGAATTTTTACAAAATTGTTCTAGCATATGATCTAAAAAACTTATTCCAGTATCTATATCGAAAAGACCCTGACCATCTAAATCAACNGATGCATAAATAGATGTTTCTTTAGTTTGACGTCTTAANAAATATGACCTTGAAATAGAGCTTTTTTTATTCTGCCTCATTTTAACTGAGAGTCCATGTGCATCAAGGTTTTCAATTTCACTCAATGTTATAACTTTATCTGATAAATAATCAAAAGCACTATCATCAGATTTTTGAAAAGAGACTTTTTTAACATAATCATTAACAGACAATCCTGAATTCGTTTTAGCCCAGCCACCAGTTGGTAAAACATGATTAGTTCCAGATGCATAATCACCAAATGCAACAGGTGATTTTTTACCACAAAAAACAGAACCAGCATTATTTATCGAATCGATATATTTTGGGAAATCTTCATCTAGAAGAACTAAATGCTCAGGCGCACAACTATTTATCATATTAATGATATCGTNATCTGAATTACATTTAATTAAAGAAATATTTTCTATTGCAGGTTCTATTTGATCTGATCTTGATAACTCTTTAGATAATTTTTTTATCTCCTCAGCAACCTTTTTTAAGATTGTTTTAGATTTAGATAACACAAATGCACAAGAATCTATTCCATGTTCAAGTTGTGATAAAGCGTCAACNGCAGCTAAAGAAATATTTTTATCTTCATTTGTAACTACCATAACTTCACTAGGTCCTGCATATAAATCAATAGCAACTTTATTGCTTACATATTTTTTTGCTTCTGCAACATATGTATTCCCAGGACCAAATATTTTATCTACTTTTGGAATGCCTAAATAACCATTTGCCAAAGACAAAATTGCTTGAGCTCCACCAATTTTGAANACATTATCAACCTNAAGTTGTTCGGCTAACCAAAGTATTGCTGGATGTATTTTTCCATTTTGCTGAGGNGGTGTACATATTACAATTTCTTTACATCCAGCTGTAATGGCTGGAATCACTTGCATTAAAAACGATGANACAAGAGGTGCAGTTCCTCCAGGAACATATAAACCTACACTATTAATTGGGACATATCTTTCCCATATACTTAAACCATTTATTGGCTCTATTGTATTATTAATAGTTTTAAGCTGAGACTTTGATACAAAAGTTATATTTTTAATTGCTTCATACAATGCAAATTTTTCTTTGTCAGTTAAAAATTTTGATGATTCGGAAATTTCTTTTTTAGAGACCTTTAATTTACTTAGATTCTTTAAATTAAGACGCTTATTAATTATTTTTAAACCTTTAAAAGATTGATCGCTTAAAATTTGATCAAATTCTTTTACAATTTCTATAGCTTCATTAGTCGAAGAAAACTTCCTCCATTTAAATGATTCATTTGATTCAATAATTTTCATTTAATTTGATAGCTTTTCTATTGGTAATACTAATACTGATGTAGCGCCTCGTGATTTTAAGGACTCAATCGTGTTCCAAAATATATCTTCTTTACAAACCGAATGAATTGCTACTTTGGATTTATCAGCTAAAGGAATAACAGTAGGTGACTCAGCTGAGGGTAATAAATTTATAAGCTCTTCTGCGTTTTCTGTATTAGCATTAAACATAATATATTTACTATCTTTGGCCTCAATTACAGAATTAACTCTAGAAATAATGGTATTTATTAGCGATTGTTTTTCACTAGGAAATTTTTTAGATTGAATAAGGATCGCTTGAGAATTCATAACGGTTTCAAGTTCAGTAAGATTATTTGATTCTAATGTTGACCCAGTAGAAACAAGATCAACAATAATATCTGATATATCTACAAATGGTGTTAACTCAACAGACCCATGTATTTCAATAATTTCAGCAGTTACATTTTTTTTATCTAGATAATTTTTAACAATTGCTGGGTAAGAGGTTGCTATTTTTTTATTTTGTATCTCAACAAGATTCATTTCTTTTGGTTTCGCAAAAGAGAGTCTGCACTTCGAAAAACCAAGCTTTAACAGAGTATTTAACTGTAAGGAAGAATCAGATAATTGCTTTTCTTTAACAACATTTTCACCAACTATTCCTAAATCAGCAATATTTTGACTTACAAGCTTTGGGATATCATCATCTCTAACCATAAGCAAATCAATGGACATGTTAGTTGATTTAATAAAAAGTTTATTGGATGATTCACTAAACTCAATTCCACATTTCTTTAGAATTGATAAAGAGTCCTTAGACAATCTTCCACTTTTTTGAACAGCAATTTTAACTCTATTTTCCATACTTCTTTAACACACTTTTGTAACCATTATTAGTTTCACTAAAAAGAAATCTTGCAACTCTTGTAACTGTTGTAGTTGAAGCTCCTAATTTATTTGCAATCTCTCTATATGTATATTTTTTAGATGAAAGTAACTTTGCAACTTCCCATCTTTCAATTAAGCTCTCTATTTCTTTAGGTGTACATAAGTCAGTCAAAAATGCTTTAACTTGCTTTTGTGATTCTAAATTTTCTATCGCTTTAAATAAATTCATTTTTAGATTATACTTGTTTCACTGTAGTAACACAATGTTATATGAAAAAAATAAAATTAGCTATATTTGATTTAGACAATACTATTCTTAAAGTAGATTCTGATTATGAAATGGTCAATTATCTTATAAAACAAAATCTAATCTCTGAAAAATATCGTATTAAGAATGAAGAATATTTCAGTTCATATGAAGATGGCTCAATTGATATAAATGAATTTTCAATGTTTTCTTTGAAACCTTTTATAAATATGAATATAGATGAGATTGATGCAATTGTAAGTGATTTTTATAAAGAAGTATTACAACCTAGTATTGATAAAAATATTTTAGAAATTATTAATAACTATATTTCAAATGAAACTAAAATTTTATTGGCCAGCGCTACAAATAGCCTAATTGTTTCGTTTGTATCTAGACAGCTTGGCTTTAATCATTACATATCCTCTGAAGTTATCTTTAAAGACAATTTGTGCACAGGCATAATAAGAACACCCCATGCACTTGGTGAAGGTAAGCTTATATTAACTAGTAAATTTCTCAAAAAATTAGATATCAATTTATCTGAGACATGCTTTTATTCAGATTCATTTAATGATTTACCACTTTTAAATGCAGTTTTAATTCCTATTGCTGTAAACCCGGACAAAAATTTAAAAATTGTTGCAAAAGAAAAAAATTGGCAAATTATAAATAGATAAATTAAGACTATTTTTTTTGCTTATAAAAATCAAGATTATTATCATTTATTGAAAAAATTCTGACTGCAAAAATATCTTTTAGATAATTTTGATAATTTTTCCATGGAGCTTTATTGCCTTGCTTTGGCATCATGTGAAGACCTCTTTTAACATATCCTGACGAAAAATCGATTAAGTCATCATCTCCATATGCATTTTTATCATCAACTGGAACACAACAGACTGCATTTTTTTTATCCATTAAATTTATCAATCTGCAAACATACTCACACGTCAAATCTGCTCTTAATGTCCACGAAGCATTTACATATCCAAAAGATAAAGCAAAATTAGGTATTCCACTTAACATCATACCTTTATAGGTTAATCGATTATGAGCTTCTATTTTTTTATCGTCGATTTTTACATCAATGTCATTTAAGGAATTTAATTCAATACCTGTAGCTGAAACAATCATATCTGCATATATTTTTTCTCCAGATTTAAGAACAATTCCGTCAGAAACAAATTTTTCAATTTCATCTGTTATCACAGAGGNTCTTTTTTGATTAATTGACTTAAATAAATCGCTATCAGGGACTAAACACATTCTTTGATCCCATGGTTTATAAGATGGTTTAAAATGTTTTTCTACATCGAAGTCATCTCCCAATTCTTTTTTTACTAAATCAATGATTCTTTTTTTAGTTTTTTTTGGAAAATTTCTTGCTAAATAAAATGTGAAGCTTTGAAAAAGAATATTTTTCCAACGTATTAAAAAATAAGTAACTTTTGAGGGTAAAAGATTCTTTAAAAATTTATTTAAATTATCTTCACTAGGTCTTGAAACTACATAACTTGGAGACCTTTGCAGCATTACAACATGTTTTGCTTCTTTTGCAATTGCAGGCACTAATGTAATTGCTGTTGCACCACTTCCTATAACAATAACTTTTTTGTCTGAATAATTTATATCTTCAGTCCAAAACTGTGGATGAATGATTTGGCCATTAAAGTTTTCTTGNTTTTCAAAGGAGGGCATATGTGGTTTGTTATAACTAAAGTATCCGCCACACAGAAATAAAAAACTGCAAGTCATTTTTTTTAAAACATCATTTTCTAAAACTTCTAACTCCCATAATGATTTATCTGAATTCCAGTTAGCAGAAGAAACTTTGTGGTTGAGCAAAATATCTTTTCTTAAATTATATTCGTCAACAGTATCATTAAGATACTTAAGAATTGAAGGGCCATCTGCAATTGATTTGTCATGTATCCATGGCTTAAATCTAAAACCTAAAGTATGCATATCAGAGTCAGATCTTATTCCAGGATATTTAAAAAGATCCCATGTTCCTCCAAGATTACTTCTACCTTCAAGAATGCAAAATGATTTATTGGGACAACTTTTATTAAGATTATAGCCAGCTGCAATGCCTGAGATTCCTGCTCCAACTACTACAACATCTTTATACATTTTTATAATTTAAAAGGTTTCTATGTTAGGTTAAAATGATTTCAATGAGATTTATTGTACTACTAATACTTATTTTTACTAATAACATATTAAGCAAAGAAGTAATCGTTTCAGANCTCGAGAATAAAACTCCTGAACGTTTTTTATATATAGGTAATAGCTATCTTTACTACAATGATAGTCTTCATAATCATGTAAGAAGAATGCTTGAGGAATATTATGAAAAAGATATTGATAGAGGTAATTACAAATCAGTAACAATAAGTGGATCAAGACTCTCACATCACAATATTGAATATTATTTAAATCATAAAAACATTGGAGTGGATGCGCCCTATGAGTTAGTTGTTATTCAGGGCGGGAGTGGTGAAACTGATACAGATTCAGAAAGAAAAATATTTTTTAAAGAAGTCGATGAAATGGTAAAAAATATTAAAAGTCATAATGCTGAAATTGCTTTATATATGATTCATCCTTTTGTTGAGCCAAATAAAGGTGCTTATTCTGAAATGCTTAGTGATGTAAAATCCGCATACATAAAAGCAGCTAATAAAAATAACATATTAGTATTTCCTGTTGGCATTGCATTTAATAACGCTTATATAAAAAGACCAAATATTGCTCTTCATAAATCTGATGGCTCGCATCCTGATATGCTCGGAACATATTTAGCCGCATGTGTAATTTTTTCAAGCATTACACACATATCACCAAAAACACTTGATTATGATTATTCCGGAGTAATAGGAAGAGGGGATAAAGATTTTTTACAAAATGTTGCTCATGACACAGTAGAGAAATTTTATGATATTGAATTATAGTTTGTCGGCGTAACTATGGTTTGTTTCACTATGATTTTCTTCATCAGCTCTAACGCATCGTATTAAGTCAGATAATTTAGAATCAGATCCTATACCGTAATAATTAATTGCTAACTGTGGAGCTGGAATGTTTTCTACCTTTCCAGATTCAACCATACCTAAATATTCTGTGTAGCTCTTTACAGCTTCATCTTCAAAATATCCGATCATTCTGTGAGCAGTTCTAGTAAAAAATATATACATGAAAAGATAAAAAAGACCGAAAATAACTTGAGAGAATAAAACAAGAGTTCTTTCAAAAAAATTAGGTTTTGCAATTTCAATGAAAAACATTAAATGCATTCTTTCGTTTTCAGCTTCAGCTAGCATTTCTCTTATTTGAGCGCCGTATCCTGTTTTCATTTTTCTAAGACTTGCGAAATGCATCCATACTCCAGCAACCATTCCTGGAACCCCGGCAACAGTTTCTAAAACAACTGCTCTGTGACCATACCTTTTAGCGAAAAAAGTATCAGCAACAAACCTAAAAAATCTAGTCATAGAAAGTGCGAAGGTATCTGAAATGAATTCTCTGTTAATCTTTTGATGTGTTCTCATATAATATAAATATTGTGAATATCATATTATATATATAATTAATATATAAGCAAATAGAACTTAATTATCTTTTAGATTCAATATCTTGGATTACGAGTTTTGTTTGTTCTATCGCAAGGCCTATATAGGTTTCTGGATTAAGTAATATATCAAGGTCCTTATCAGAGAAATACATAGAAATTTCATCACTTTTTTTGATAGCTTGTCTTAAAGTTATGTCTTCATTTAAAGCTTTCATAGAAACATCATGCATTAAATTATCTGCAGTATCTTTTCCAATTTTATCAGCTAGAAAGAAAGTCACTCTTTGAGAAAGAATCAATCCTTTTGTTAAATCTAAGTTTTTTCGCATTTTTTCCTTATCAACCTCAAGCTCATTAAAAAGTTTTTTTGCTGTATTGATCATTGCCTCTGAAGTTATTGAGATATCTCTAATGCTTGCGTCACTTCTAGGTTGATCTCTTTCAAAACTGTTGATCATATCGTCAAGAACAACTTCGGCATATCTAGGAATAATTCTAGAATAATTTATAAGATTACCTGGACCTCTTGGGTTTTTTTTATGTGGCATAGTGCTACTACCAATTGCCTTAAAACCAAGATTTTCAAGAGTTTCACCTATTTCAGTCATTTGCAATAGCGTTAATTCATCACCGATTCTTCCAAAAGATTTTGAAATTATTGCAAGGGTGAGGGCGTATTCAGCAAATACATCTCTTATACCATGCCAATCTGCGATATAAGGTTTTGATAATCCAAGCTCTTTTGCCATTAACTCTTCGGTTTCAATTGCCTTTTCCCCAAGTCCTAGATATGTGCCTACAGCACCTTTTAATATCGCCGATTGATTAATTTTTAATTCTACTGCTTGAAGTCTTTCTATATTTCGCCTATTTTCTGCCAACCAAGTGCTTGTTTTTTTTCCAAAAGTCATTGGAAGTGCGTGTTGGCCAATAGTTCTTCCAACCATATACGTATCAATATTATCTTTTGTGAGGCTCAATAAACTAGCTTCAATCTCTAATAGATCATCTAAAAAAATATTAATTGATTTTTTTACTTGTAAAACTAAAACAGTATCAAAAATATCAACAGTAGTGGCTCCAAAATGAAGATATTCCTCAGCACCCAGGTCCAATGATTTCTTCCAAATATTTAGTCTTGAAACTAATCTATGCCTAACTAACTTGTTCTCTTCATCAACTTCATTCTGAGGCATATATTTAATATTTGCTTTGGCAGTTATTTCTTTGGCCGCCCATTCAGGAATAATTCCTTGAGATGATTGCGCTCTTGCTAGAGCAGCTTCAATATCCATAATTATTTGATTTGTATTATTANTGCTAAAAATATCTTTNATAGTCTGATCATCATCAGAAGAAATAATATTTGTTGATAATAAAATAAAAGTAACTAACACTGTCCTTATCATGATTTTATTATATGAGTTATGATTAATTAACATAAGTAGTATTTTAAAAAAATTAATATATCAAAATGAAATGTGACATTTTTTTTATAGACGCATTCACAAGTGAAATCTTCGGTGGAAATCCTGCAGCAGTTATTTTTAAACATTTTAATGATGACGTGATGCAGAAGATAGCTGCAGAAAATAATCTATCTGAAACAGCCTTTATTGATCTTGAAAAAAATTATATTAGATGGTTTTCTCCAGAGTGTGAGGTCGATTTATGCGGACATGCAACATTAGCATCAGCCTATGCTTTTTTTGAATTTGTTGATAAGAATAGCAGTTCAATAAAACTTAATTCAAATAGCGGTCATCTCAAAGCTTCAAAACACGATTCAATTATTCAACTTGATTTTCCAAAGGATAAATTTAATGAAGTAGATGAAATTGAATCGGTATTTAAAGCAACTAATTTTTATCCACATAAAACATTTTTAGGTGATATAAATTTATTTGCAGTATTTAATTCTGAAGAAGATATTGCAAATATTAATCCAAACTTCGATCTCTTAAAAAAGCTACCTGGCCAGGGATTAATCATTTCTTCGCTTAGTAAAAAATATGATTTTGTATCTAGATATTTCTGTCCAAAATTTGGAATAAACGAGGATCCTGTAACTGGATCTGCTCATACAACCTTAATTCCCTATTGGTCAGACAAGCTCAATAAAACTTCAATGATAGCAAAGCAAATTTCAAAAAGGGGAGGANTATTATTTTGTGAAAATCTTGAAGATAGAGTTCTTATTGGAGGTAATGCAACTCTTTATATGAAAGGAGAGGTCGAGATTAATTAAATTTCAATTAATTGTTTACCAAAATTTTTACCTGTAAGCACATCTCTTAGTCCCTGTGGAGCATTTTCAAAACCTTTGGTAATTGTTTCTTTATATTTAATTTTGCCACTTTCGATATATTTAGAAATAGCTAATGTTGCCTCTTCCCACTCATGCATCCATTCAGTAACAACAAAAAATCTATGTTCTGGTTTACTTTTCAAGGCACCAAGAATATTAAATGGAGTTTCTGCTTCAAGAACATTAGACTTATTATATTGAGATATAAAACCACATATTGGGACTCTTGCATTTTTATTTAGTAATGGTGCAACTGCTTTTGTGACGTCCCCACCAACATTTTCAAAATATATGTCCGCTCCTTCGGAACAAACCTCATTTAAATTTTTAGTAAAGTTATCTGATTTATAATCTAGACAGTAATCAAATTTTAATTCATTCTCAACATATGAGCATTTTTCAAAACCACCAGCTATACCAATTACCTTACACCCAATAATTTTTGCAAGTTGACCTACAACTGAACCTACTGCACCTGATGCTGCAGATACTATAACTGTATCTGTTTTTATTGGCTTACCAACTCTATTTAATCCAAAATAAGCTGTTCTTCCCGGCATTCCAACCGCACCTAAATATGATGACAATGGAATATTAGATTCTGGAACTTTATAGATAGAGGGATCAGTATCTTTTGCTTTTATATAAGTTTGCCAGCCTTGATGTATACAAAGATTATCTCCAACATCATACAAATTGGATTTACTTTCAATCACTTCACCAACAGTTTCACCAGTCATGGGATAACCTATTTTGGCTGGTGCAGCATATGACATTGAATCATTCATTCTGCCTCTCATATAAGGATCAATCGATAAATATTTAACCTTGATTATAATTTCATTATTCTGCAATGATGAAAGCTCTTCGACATCCAATTTCCAACAGTCATCTGATGGCATTCCAGAAGGTCTTTTATTTAGAAGAAATTTTTTGTTTGAATATTTCATATGATTAAATTAAATTTGTTAACTCTCTAAAATGTTTTCTACATACACTTTTATAAATTTCATTTCCCCCAACAAGAACTTTTTCACCCTTGAGAATAACGTTACCTTTATCATCTAATCTTACAACCATTGTTGCTTTTTTGTCACACTCACTGCAAATCGTTTTCAACTCTTTAAGATTATCTGCAACAGCTAACAACTCCATACTGCCTTCAAATAACTTACCTTGAAAATCTGTCCTGATCCCGTAACACATAACCGGAACATTTAATTCATCAGCAACTTTCCCTAAATCATTTACTTGCTTTTTTGATAAAAATTGTGCCTCATCAACAAAAACACAACTTATTTTTTTCATTTTATTTATTTCATTAAAAAACTTATATTTTTTATCAGCAATAATTGCTTTTGCTTCTAATCCTATTCTAGAAATAATTTTTCCATTGGATTTAGANCCAATCTCAGATGGTATAAAAAGAGCTGTTTTNAGATCACTTTCTAGATAATTATGATTTGANTGTAAAAGNGCAGTGGACTTACCTGCATTCATNGTAGANTAAAAGAAGTGGAGTTTTGCCATATAATAATTATATAACTTAAATAAGGAATCTTGTTGATGAATGTTTTTTTAGAAAGAGGAATTACTCACTTAGACCTTCATGGTGTAAGACATATTGAAGCAAAGGAAGAAGTAATAGATTTTTTATACCAATACCAAGACTCAATACCTTTAATGATAATTTGTGGTAACTCAAATAGAATGATCAAAATAGTTGAATCATCTTTAATTGATAATTCTATTATGTTCTCACAGCCAAGATTTGGTATTATTAGAGTCGAAAAATTATGACAAACAAAGACATTTTACTTTTTGATAAGCAGCTTACTGATGAGGAATTAATAATTCAAAAATCAGCAAAAGAATATTGTCAATCTGAATTGATGCCAAGAATTCTTGATGCTAATCGAAATGAGGTTTTTGATAAAACTATATATAAAGAAATGGGAAGCCTTGGTTTTTTAGGTGCCCCAATTAAGGG
>NHJW02000028.1 GCA_002169625.2 Gammaproteobacteria bacterium TMED225 | reverse complement strand
TAGCTTGTAGATCCACCAAGGATTCAAGAGAAAGAATCCAAGGCGCTAAAGAAAATCTCACTTTAGACCCCTGAGGAACTCGAATTAAGAAACAGAGCTAGACTCTGTTTTTTTTTGTCCAAATCTTGCATATATCCTAATAATCATTAACATTCATTGCTATGTCATTTTCTCGTTCAAAAATAATTTGCACAATTGGTCCTACAACCAATAATTTAAGCTCATTAAAAAAACTTCATAAAGCAGGAATGAATGTTGTCAGAATTAATATGTCTCATGCTACTCATGAATCCGCTAAAGATATTATTAATAAAGTTAACCAAATAAATAATACAAAAGATATTATGTCTTCAAGCATAGCTATTCTGCTTGATACTCAAGGTCCAGAAATAAGAACTGGTGATACCTCTTTACCAATCGAACTAAATGTTGGTGATAAAGTCACTCTTACAGTAAGAGATGAAATTGACGTAGAAACTTCTTCAATCAAAGTTAATTATAAAGGGCTTATTCATAGTGTTGCTGTAGGCTCAAGAATTTCTGTTGATAATGGACTTATTAATTTCAAAGTTCTTTCTAAAGAATCAGAAACACTTCTATGTAAAGTAATTCATGGTGGCAAATTGGGTTCCAAGAGACATGTAAATTTGCCTGGCGTTAGAGTTGATATGCCTTCGGTGACCCCAAAAGATATAAAAGATATTGAGTTTGGAATAAAAATGGGTGTTGATTTTATTGCAGCATCATTTGTAAGAAACAGTGAAGATTTAGAAAATTTGAAAAACGTATTAATTAAGAAAAAATCTCAGGCAAAAATCATTGCAAAAATTGAGAATCAAGAAGGTTTAGATAATATAAACGCTATATGTAAATCTGCATGGGGTGTCATGGTTGCTAGAGGTGATTTAGGAATAGAAACAAGTCTAACCGATCTTCCAAATATCCAAAGAAAAATTATGTATGCATGTGCAAAGTGGGGGAAAAGATCAATTGTAGCTACTCATTTATTAGAATCAATGATAGAAAATCCAACACCAACAAGAGCTGAAGTTACAGATATTGCGAATGCGGTTTACGAGGGAGCTGATGCTTTAATGCTCTCAGGTGAAACAAGTATTGGCAAATATCCTGTTGATTGTGTGAAATTTATTAAGTCTATCTCTTCTAAAACAGAAAAATTTAAAACTCTAGGATATGAAAAAAATCTTGTAACTAATTCTGATTGGGAATCTATAGCTGTTGCTGCAAAAAATTTAGCAGAATCTACAAATGCAGATGGAATTATTGCAGTAACTAGGACAGGAGATACTGCAAATTATATTTCGAATGCTAAACCAAGTGGCATTCCAATCTTTACATTTACGAATAATAAGATTACTCAGAAACAACTATCACTAGTTGGCTCTTCTATGACTTTCTATGTTCCAAGACTAAATAATCATGATAAGACTTTAAAAGAAATAGAAAAGACATTAAAAAAATATTACAAAAAGAAAAAAAAACTAAAATTCATTATGCTTTCTGGTATTTTTTCTGAGGACCATTCAGAAGCTATACAGATTATCAATTTTTAATTAAAAAATTGTTACAATACACCAGAGTATTAATTAGTAGGCAAATATGTTTAATGTATTAGATTGGGTCATTGTTGGCATTTATTGTTTTGGAATAATAGCACTTGCTACTTATGTTTCCAGAAACAAAGCAGGTGGCCAAAGAAGTGCCGAAGATTATTTCTTAGCAGGTAGATCGTTACCTTGGTGGGCAATTGGGGCATCATTGATTGCAGCAAATATTTCTGCTGAACAAATCATTGGTATGTCNGGGCAAGGTTTTGTTGTTGGTATGGCTATAGCTGTGTGGGAATTAACAGCTGCGATAGCCCTAATAGTCATGGCTAAGTATTTTTTACCTTTATTTTTAGAAAAGAAAATTTATACAATGCCACAATTTCTTGAGCAAAGGTTTGATAAAAGAGTAAGTTTAGTTCTGTCTTTCTTTTGGTTAATTGTTTATATATTTATTAATCTAACCTCTGTTTTGTGGCTTGGATCATTAGCTATAAATGCATTGACAGGATTAGATTTATTTTATGGTTTAATTTTATTGGCATTATTTTCTCTTGCATATTCTCTTTCAGGTGGTTTAAAAGCTGTTGCTATGACAGATGTGGTTCAGGTTGTTTTATTGATCTTTGGTGGTTTAGCAGTTTCCTATATTGCACTAAATAAAATTTCAGACTCTTCAGGAATTATTGAAGGAATGAGAATTGTAGTAACTGAGATGCCTGAAAAATTTGATATGATTCTTTCAAATGATAACCCCTCCTATCAAAATCTTCCTGGAATATGGATACTCTTAGGATTAGGCGTCTGGATAGGGCATTTCTTTTATTGGGGCTTTAATCAATATATTACACAACGTGCATTGGGAGCAAAATCAATTAAAGAAGCTCAAAAGGGGGTTATGTTTGCTGCTTATCTTAAACTATTAATGCCAATAGTAATTGTTCTTCCAGGAATATGTGCAGCTATTCTATTTCCTGTATTAGAAAAATCAGATCAAGCTTATCCAACCATGATGTCTTTATTACCTAATGGTCTTCTTGGCTTAACNTTTGCTGCACTTATAGCTGCAATCGTATCCTCATTAGCATCAATGAGTAANAGCATTAGCACAATCTTTACCATGGACATTTATAGATATTTTAAAGGAGGTGAAATNCCACAAAAAAATCTTATAAAAGTTGGAAGNTTTACTGTTATTGTTTCTCTTGTNATAGCTTCTTTNGTTGCTCAACCATTATTAGGAAGCTTTGAATCGATTTTTCAATACATACAGAANTTTACTGGATATTTTTCTCCNGGGATTGTCGTTATTTTTCTGGTNGCTCTTTTTTGGAAGAAAGCTACTTCTTTATCAGTATTAGTAGCTGCATTGATTTCATTATTTGGTTCTATTTTTATAAGCTTACAATTTCCTGAATTACCATTTATTCACAGAATGACTTTAGTTTTTCTTTTATCTGCAGCTGGTTGTTGGCTCACTTCTTATCTTCAAGGTTATCGAGATCAAGAAAAAGCAATCAATTTAAATAATATAGACTTCACTACAACAAAATTTTTTAATATCAATACTGCAATCATAGTATTTGCATTGTGTGTAATATATATCTCACTTGGATAATCCATCATGAAAAAATTATTTTTTTTATTAATATTTTTTGGCTATTTACCAGCAGAAATAAACTGGTCAGATCCTAATGAATGCAAACTTCCAGACCATTCAATTTTTGTAAATAAAATAATTAGTAATATGACTTTAGAACAAAAAGTTGGACAAATTATAATGCCTGAAATNAANAGCATAACNCCTGAAGAAGCNAAAATTTTTTTCTTAGGCACTATTTTAAATGGTGGAGGTGGCTATCCTAATCAAATCAAAAATAGCTCAATTCAAGACTGGAAAAATTTAAGTAAAAGTTATTACGAAGCTTCACCTGAAGTTAACGGAATTAAAATTCCAATACTATGGGGTACTGATGCAGTTCATGGTCACAATAATGTTATAGGCGCCACTATTTTTCCTCATAATATCGCACTTGGTGCTACACGAAATGAAAAACTTATAAAAAAAATAGGAAGTGCTGTTGCAAAAGAAGTTTCATCAACTGGAATTNTTTGGACATTTGCACCTACGATCGCAGTTCCTCAAAATGATNTATGGGGCAGAACATATGAAGGNTANTCTGAAAATCCAGATTTAGTNACACAACTTGGTAAAAACTTTATTCTTGGACTTCAAGGTGAGGGAGAAGACTTTCTAGCTAAAGATTTTGTTTTAGCAACTGCAAAGCATTTTTTAGGAGACGGCGGAACTAAAGATGGTATTGATCAAGGGGATACAATTGTTGATGAGGTTACCTTAAAAAATGTCCATGGCATGCCTTATTACGCTGCTATTGATTCATGTGCTATCACGATTATGGCAAGTTTTAATTCTTGGAATGGTTTAAAAGCGCATGGAAATGAGTATTTGTTAACCAATGTGCTTAAAAATCAAATGGAATTTGATGGTCTGATTGTTGGAGATTGGAATGGTCATGGNCAAGTAGATGGTTGTGAAGACAATAATTGCCCTGAAGCATTTAATTCTGGCGTAGACATTTTTATGGTTCCTCAAGATTGGGAGGCATTATATTGGAACACGCTTGATCAAGTTAAAGAAGGCATTATTTCNNTTGAAAGACTAGATGATGCGGTTTCAAGAATACTTAATGTTAAAAAACATCTTGGTCTTTTTGATGGAAGAGTCCCTCATAATTATAATCAAAATTACGTTGGTGACTCATCACATAAGCTTTTAGCAAGGCAAGCAGTCAGAGAATCATTGGTTCTTCTTAAAAATGAAAATATTATGCTGCCTATGAATCCTAATAAAAANTTTTTAATAATAGGAGAGCAATCAAAAAATATTGAAAATCAGATGGGAGGATGGACGATAACATGGCAAGGTAAAACTTGGGAAGGAACTGAAATTACAAATAGCGATTTCCCTGATACTGATAGTATTTATCAATCACTATCAAAGCATATACAAAATACTGGTGGAAATGTTGAATATTCAAAAGATGGGTCTTATAAAACAAAACCTGATTATGTAATTATGGTTTATGGAGAAACTCCTTATGCAGAAGGATTTGGAGATATTGATAGCTTAAACTTTTCACAAATAAACTCAAAAATTATTGAAAAGATGAGCAAATTATCTAATGAGGATATCCCTATAGTTTCCTTGTTTTTATCTGGAAGGCCTTTAGTAGTTGATAAGGAATTAAGTTTGTCAGATGCATTTGTAAGTATTTGGTTACCAGGCACATCAGTAGAGGGCATCAATGACGTTATTTTTACTGAAAATAATAATATAAATTATGATTTTGCAGGAAAATTACCTTTTTCATGGCCATCAAAAAAATCTAGTAATCCTCTAAATATTGGTGATCAAGAGTATTTTCCACTCTATGAATATGGATACGGCTTAACATATAAAAATTAAATCAATGAAAAATTTATTACTAGTTGATATTGGTGGAACCCATATGCGGTATGCAATATCTAAAGAAAATGAAAATGAATTAAGTCATATTAATAAACTTTCATTTGATACAAATACAATCGATAAACATTTAATAGATATAGTAAATGAGNATAGGATTGATGTATTAATAATTTCAGCTGCAGGACCAAAAATTGGTAACACCATCGAAATGACAAATAGAAANTATAGTTTTAACTCAGATGAAATTAAGAAAAGATTAAATTTAAAAGAATGTTATTTAATAAATGATTGGGAATCTATAGCGCATAGTTATGATTTCATTAAAAATGATATTATCAGTATTAAAAAAGGCGAACAATACAACAACAATAATCTTTTTTTAGGTCCTGGAACTGGATTGGGTTCTGCATTATTGGTTAATGATGAAGTAGTAATTTCAACAGAATTAGGAAATACAAAAAATACAATTTCTAAATTTGAAGATAATTATGATGTTTCTAATAATTCATTAAACGTACTTGAAGATTTTATTTCTGGATCGGCAATCTCAAATATTTATAAAATCAAAACAGATATTGAATTGTCTTCAGAAGAAATTTTGAAACAATTTTTGAAAGATGATCCTTTATCAAAACAAATTATAAATGGGTTTATAAAATCTCTTGCAGAAACATTATCTGATTTAACATTAACATTCCTTCCAGGAAGAGGCATTCTTCTAGCCGGGAGTCTAATGAGAAGTTTATACCCGATATTAAATAATGAAAATTTCATTTCATTCTATCTTGATAGTAATGGTGGTATTCATAAGAAATTATTAGAGAAAACTTCAATTGGAGTGATTACAAAAGAAAGAACACCGCTATATGGTAATTTAGCCTTTTATAATAAATTAAATAAAAGTTAAGTTATCTAAGTAGTTTGTGTATAATTCTCATCAATTATGGCAGATAAAAAACAAACCAAAGTTTATATGATCCCAGAAGGTGAAACTAGAGATAGTCACACCTATCATTATACAGCTATAAAAACTAGAAAATTTACTCTTGAAAATAAGAAAATGCGTTTAAAAAAGTTTAATCCTGTCAAGCGTATTCATGAGTGGTTTGTAGAAGCAAAACTCCCGCCACATAGTTAGTTCTTAGTTAATCTGATCGTTGTTGAGGATATATCATCTCTAAAAGTATTCTCATCAATACCTGTGCATCTATCTCTTATTATTTCCGGAATGTTTATTTTTTTTAGTGATATAAATTTTTTATTTACCTTTCTACCAAATACTAAAAAGTTTATATTGTGATCATTAAATCGCTCAATATGCTCCATCATGTCCTTATAGTTTTTGTAAAACTTTTCATCAAAAACTCTCAATAAAGTATCTGCACCGATAATAAAAACTGAGTTTGGGAACATTTCAGCTTTTTCGCTGAATCTTCCAGCTGATGTTAGCATCCAGCTTTCATTATTTTGAAATTGATCTATAGTTCTTTTAATTTCATAAAAAGTTAAGGGTGGTTTATCTGCATTATTTGCACATATTTCAAATGTTGTATGCATGCCAGTTTTTTTCTCTGCTAATTCCTTCATCCTTATATGACCTTCATGAAGTGGATTAAAAGATCCAGGAAAAATTAATTCAGGTGTTATTTTGCTATTCGATATGAAACCGACTTTATTATTAAATAATTTTTCCCAAGGTTTTTCAGCATTAACTATTTCAATTTTTATATCTTCTTGAATTTTTGGTAGATCAAAATCTAATTTACATGATTTAGCTAATACGCTGATCACACATCCTGTAATTAAATTTTCCTCCTCGTCCCTTGTTCTTTTACCTTTATCTAAAATACATTTGAGATATTTGGTATAAGAAGATGTTTGTATTACAACAAAAAACTTATGCTCACCTTTTTTTTCATAGGTTGTAGCTAAATTAGCTGTAACTGCAACCCCAATCAGGTGCTTTGTCTTTGTCTTTGAATCAATTTCTTTAGATTTTTTGAAAGCATTTGCAGCCATACTTAAGCATGTATCTAATGAACAATAATGATCTGGAACTTTGTTTAAAAAAGAATCCATAGATTCTTTTGAATAAGGTATATATGATTCTAAGATTGTATTACTTGCACCTGGAACCTTTAATAGGGCTGAAATTGCATTTGTACCACCACCACTTGATACAAAAGTAATTTTGTATGGTGAGGAATGAATTTTTTTTACGATGTCTAAATATTTTTTCATTTATTTAAAGCTAATTTTCCGAGTATTTTAACCTAATTATTGGAATTCATTGATAGAATAAAATATGTTTAGAAAAAAATTTACAATATTAATTATATTTTTAATTTTTTCATTTAATATTCAGTCAAATCAAGTTAATAAAATTTTATACGCATCTTGGGATAAGCCCGATGTTGAAATCTTATACACATTACCAAAAGAAATTAATAATCAAACCAAAGTTTTATTTATAATTCATGGTAACTCAAGAGATGTTAAGAAATATCTTAACCTATGGCTTGAGGATGCAAAAGATAAAAATGTAATTTTGGTAGCTCCTCATTTTACTAAAGAAAATTATCCTAATTTTGGAACCCTCCAAATAGCTAAATCATCAGGAAAAATATTAAATGATCAATCAAATAATTTAACAAATTCTATTTCATCTTTTTTTACGTATTTTAAAAGTAAATATAATCTAGAAAGCTCAACATATAGAATTTTTGGTTTTTCAGCAGGGTCTCAGTTTGTTCATAGATATTTGATGTATGGCAAAGATACTAGAACAGAAAAAGCAGTTCTTGGGAGCGCAGGTTGGTATACCTTTTTAAATGAAGAAAAGTATCCATATGGAACAAAAAATATGCCTATAGAAAAAGAGCGTTATGAGTGGTTCTTATCAAGAAGAGTATTATTTATCTTAGGAAATAAAGATAATGACCCTAATCATCCAACACTAAATTTAAGTAAAGGAGCAAAAAAACAAGGCAATAATAGATATGAAAGAGGACAAAACTATTTTGATAACTTATTAAATTTTAGTCAAAAAAATAAAATTCCTTTTAGATGGAGATATAAAGTAGTCCCGTCTCTAGATCATAACACTGAAATGTTATCCAAAAACGCTATACCTTTTTTGCTGGAGGATCTTAGTTATAACTAGACTGTGTTTGCCTCAATAAAGTTTTCAGCTTTTTTGAAAATCATTTTTTTTCTGTCTTTATTCATTTTATTTAAAGTTCTTGTCATTACAGCTAGTCTTGGATTGGATTCAAAAAATTTAATATTGTTTTCAATAAATCTCCAATACAATCCATCGACTACGTCACACCATTCTCCTTTTTTATAATTCGACATTCTTAGCATATAACTGGACCCACAAATATATGGTTTTGTTGAGAAAATACCCCCATCAGCATATGACCCCATACCATAAACATTTGGAACCATGACCCAATCATATGAATCGATATACATCTCCATAAACCATCTATACATTTCGTTAGGATTTATTCCAGTTAAATTCATAAGATTCGCTATTATCATTAGCCTATTGATATGATGTGAATATGCAAAATCATTAGACTCAACAATTGCATCATCTAACGGAGGTATTCCAGTTGAGCCGTTATACCAATTTTCATTTAGCTTTTTTTTGTGAGACCAATAATTATGAGTTTTATATTGTGGCATATTTTCCCAATACACACCTTTTATGAATTCTCGCCATCCAAGTATTTGTCTAATGAAACCCTCAACAGAATTTATAGGTATGTCACCATTAGAGTTATCATATTTTAATAGTGCTTTATCTATGCAAAGCTGAGGATCTAATAACCCACAATTGAGGTATGGAGACAGCAACGAATGAAACATAAAGGTATTATTTTTATTTATAGCATCTTGAAAAGGTCCATAGCTATGAAAATATCTTTCAAGAAAATCATCTAATAAATTTTCTGCTTCTTTATGATTTGTTGCCCAATTAAAATTCTCAAGAGTTCCTAAAGATTTTGGAAAACACTCTTCAACATCAACCATAGTTTCAAAAGTTATTTTATTTGGTTTTAGTTTTTTTCTATCTGGGATGTCAGTTTTAAGTTGTGAAATTCCTTTTCTGTTATCTTTATCAAAATTCCATTTTTCACCAATTGGTTTATTTTCTGTGTTCATAAAAATTTTATATTTTTTACGCAGCCACCTATAGTAATATTCTTGTATTCTTGTTTTTTTATCTGCAGCCCAATCTGTAAAATCATCCTCATCAGAAATAAACTTTTTATCCTCCAAAACCTCTAGATCTATATCATTTGACTGACAAAAGAACATTAAATCTTTATAAACTTGAAAATCAGAGGGTTTAGAGACAACGATTTGATTAAAATTNTGCTCTTTGATTANTNTTTTTAGATAAGCACTTAAATTTAATTTATNTGATTTGNTGATTTTATGATGAAGGATATTNTTATGTGTTTGATCTTTAACAAGACTTCGAATAGCACTTACTAATAAGACTATCTTTTGCTTGTGNTGTTTTATATCGTAAAACGTATCTAAGGGCTCATAAAATAGTAAATAATCTTGACTATTAATATCTGACAAAACAGGATTATTTTTTGATAACTGATCTGCAAATATTATTTTTAATCGTTTCATTATTTTTTTTTATCAAGAAAGGGTAGAGAGTTATCTTATATAAACATAATAAAAAAATAAAATTTATTTTAGATTTTTTTATTTAATAACTAAAATATATTATCTTTGTATCTATAATTACTAATATGAATTCATTTTTTAAAATTAATATAATATCGTTAATATTTTTGATGTCTTGTTCTCCAAAAGTTGAAGAGGGAATTAAGGCAAACTTACTAATATCACCAGAATTCCAATTTTCTTATCAATTTTTTGAATGTGAGTTAAAACAAGATTATAACCTCCTGTATCTGGAATCATTCTTATCTAAATTAATTAAGGATAATTCTATGGTGAAAGAGAATGAGTTTGATATTAATATATTCTTTCCTAAATCCAATTATGTAAATAAATTTATTATTAATCTTCAAAACTACTCAGATAAAGATATCTATACAGAGTTTATAAGTATGCTTAGCAAAATGGGTTTTGATGAAATTGCATCATGTGTTTTTGATAAAAATAATTTAAATGGAATTCAATTAATTGATTTTGACAATAATGTTGATAAATCCTCTTATACTGCAGAAATATTAAGATGTTCATATAATGAGGAATACAACTATGGAACTTTTAGAGTAGCAATAGATAGATTTGTAAATAAAATTAATAGCATTGGTATTCCCTATAAAGCTATTTATCTTGAAGATGACTTATCAAAGTCAAGTTTTTTATGGATCAACAATTTCTATGTAAAAGATTATTCAAAAGAAATATCTGAAAAATGGATTAATGACTCTGATTCAAAAGAAATTAAAGATGAGTTTATAGAAAATGCAAGATGTATAGATGCAAAGATATATGACGCATTTTTAATTACTTAGTATAAAAGAAAAATAAAAGAGCAAATTACCTTCTTTTTTATTATAATCATCCGACTTATGCGGGTGTGGTGTTAACGGCTAGCACAATAGCCTTCCAAGCTATTGGTACGGGTTCGAATCCCGTCACCCGCTCCATTAACTTCTAATGACAGTTCCTATAAAACCAGCTCCACTTGCATTAGGTAAGCATGAGAATTTTTCTTCAACAACTGCAGGAAGATCTGTCTCTGACCAATTTTCTCTATCAGAAGCTTCGTCCTCGTTAGATGCCCATATATCTACCCACACAAAATCTGGTTTTGGATCAGCTGGTTCAAAGGTAGGCTCAAGAGTTGCATACCACCAGTAATCAGAAAATCCATCAACATTATTCAAGGCTGCTTGATAAGAATCTAAATCTGACATCGAGTAGCCATCATTAAAAGTGCAGAAATAGAAACTGTTTACAAAAGATCCAGTATTATTTTGCATTTTTGGTTGTTTACCAATGGTTGGTGTAAACATATACACATTATCAAGATCATAGCTCATGATTCCTTCAATAGTCTTGTCATAATCAGCTTTATAATTATCACCCCAATTATTCCAACATTCGTCTCTAGCAGATTGAGATTCCCATATATGAGTCCATATGAAGTCAAAACCTTCATTTGCAACCTCAGGTGTAAGAATATTTGCATTTAAACTGCATCCCATCTCATCAATCATTGCATTCCAATAATTTATTACATTTGCAAGATTAACTTCATTAAATTCAGGACCAGCAGTCATCCAAACATATTCAACCATTGCTTGTGGTTCAGGTGTTTGATCAGCTTGTTCGTTTTGTGAACACGCTCCAATTAGAAAGATTGTTGTAAATATTAATGTTAANTTTTTCATAATTTTAAAAAATAAATTGAATCTATNTATTTATAACATATTTATNAAAAGGNATGAGCTTATTTTAAAAAAAAAGCAGGCATNTCTGCCTGCTTTAAGACCTAGGGGATATGAATNAAGAGGATATTCAAAGGCCTTCATCTATATGACCAAAAAATAATCTAATAGTTCAAATCTTTTTATTAAAAAGAATGTGATAGATCCTAAGATCAAGCAAGATCCAAATGGAATTTGCTCATTGAATTCTTTTCTAAATAAAATATATAAAGCTATTCCTAATATTGAGCCTAAAAGAAGAATAATTGAGAGAGAAAAAGGTCCAAATATAGAACCTAAACCACCAAATAAGATAAAATCTCCNCCACCNATACCATTTTTTTTATANANTTTTTTAAATAAATAGTTAATAAACCACAANGAGATATAACCAATAAGNAAACCATATAATGAGAAGNGAAGAGGGGACATATTTAATATATAAGAATCAATATCATAAAAGANNTTGAAGAAGTAATTTCCNATAAANCCANAAGCAACCAGCATTATATTTATACTNAAAGGTAATCTATAAAATCTTAAGTCCATAAAGAACAAAATATAAAAAAGAAATATTAAGATTAANTTAAAAANNAAAAAAATACTTATTCCATAAATATAAAGGTTTATAAGACCAATTAATAAAAAAAATATTTCTGTTAAAGGATAGAATAGTGAAATCTTATTATTACAGTAAGAGCATTTCCCTNTTAAAACTATAAAACCAAAAATTGGTAATAAATGTAATGGCTTGATTGNTAATTTNCAGCTAGGACAAAATGATCTTGGAAATAGTATATTCAGATTGTTTGAATTATCAGAGTNNGGCGATATTCTNAATATAATACTTGCTGTAAAACTACCTATAGATGCAAATACAAGAGAAAAAATTAATAATTGTATTATGNTGAACGAAGAAAAATTTTCTAAAGAATTGAAAGTATAAATATTTTCCAATTTTATTTTTTTGTGATGTAAAAACAAATAAATAGAAGCACTAAAACTGGTATAGCATAGGCTCCAATTATTAGTAATTTATCTATCAATTATCTCACCTGATGCAAGTGCGTCCACTCTTCTAAAGTCCCCATATCCATAATAAACATTATCTTTAAACATTATAGTTTGAAGGCAAGTTAAAGGCATAACAATGGATGTATCATAATCCATTTTTTGTAATTTCATATTAATTTCTTCATCTAAAGAGAACTCAAATTCTAAAATATCAGGATACCATTGATGATGAATTCTTTTGGCAAAAGTTGCTTCCTCTAAGTCCATTCCAAAATCAATAATATTTAAAATAGATTGAAGAACGGCAGAGATTATTCGAGATCCGCCAGGACTTCCAGTTGTAAAAAATAGTTCTTCATCTTTAAGAACTATTGTTGGAGTCATTGAGCTGAGCGGTCTTTTAAATGGTGTTATTTGGTTAGCTTCGGCTCCTAATAAATTAAACTGATTGGGTATTCCAGGCGCAGCTGAAAAATCATCCATTTCATTATTCATTAAAATACCTGTATCTTTAATAACAACTTTAGAGCCAAATGTTGAATTTAAAGTATATGTCATTGAAACAACATTTCCTGATTTATCAGCTACTGAGAAATGAGTTGTTTCATGACTTTCTTTTATAAAATGTTTTCCTGGATAAATATCATTTGCTGGCGTAGCTTTTCCAATTTTAATATTACTCAAGATATTCTTCGCATAATCTTTACTAGTAATCTTTTTAATTGGAACTTCGTAAAAATCAGGATCACCTAGATATTTCGATCTATCAGAATATGCATATTTCATTACTTCAGCTAAAAGGTTTATATATTCTAATGAATTATGTTTCATTGGATTTAACTCAAAATTTTCAATAATATTTAACATTTGAATTATATGTAAACCTCCTGAAGAAGGTGGTCCCATAGTAATAATCCTAGTATCTCTGTAGTCAGAAATTAACGGCTCTCTCCAAACAGGATTATATTTTTGAAGGTCAGATTTTGTAATCAGCCCTCCATTAGTTTTCATTTCGCTAGATATCTTTTCTGCTATCTCTCCCTTATAAAATCCATCCCTACCTTTCGATGCAATAATTCTTAAAGTATTTGCTAGATCTGATTGGACAAGCATTTTATTTTTAAAGTTAGGATAGTGTTTTTGAAATATCTCTTTTGTCTCAGGAAAAGAAGACAAATCTTCACTATATCTCAATAATATATCAGCTAAAAATGGAGTAATTTCAAATCCATTTTCTGCAAAATATATCGCATCTTCTATTAAAACGTTCCATGGCAATGAGCCAAATTTTTGATGAACTTCCCATAAACCTGCTACTGTTCCTGGAACTCCACTTGCTAAATATCCAAATGTAGATAATTTTAGATCATTAAAAGTGCCATCTTTATTTAAATACATATCTTTAGATGAAAATTCAGGAGCTTTCTCTCTAAAGTCTATAGAATATGGTTTTTTAGTCTCACCATCATAAATAACCATAAAACCACCTCCACCAATATTGCCAGCCCTTGGAAGGACTACAGCTAGTGTGAAAGCAATTGCAATTGAAGCATCATAAGCATTTCCACCTTTATTAAGGATTTTTTCACCAACAGCAGTTGCTAAAAAATGCTGTGAAGTAATCATGCCATTTTTGCTAGAAGCTAGTTTTTTTTGAGCCGGCTCATAACCTAACGAATTTAAATAAGCAATTGGTTCTGAAGAAAAAGCATTAATTGAAAAAAATAATACTAATAAGTAATACTTTTTTTTAAAGACTTTCATTAGCAATTTCTTTTGCCCATTTATAATTAGCTTTTCCATTAGGAGCTCTTTTTACTTCATCTACAAAAATTATCTTTTTTGGAAGTTTATATCCTGCAAGAAATGCTCTTGTAGAATCCACTAATAAGTCTTGAGTAATATGTGTATCTGATTCCATTGAGACAACTGCTATTACTTTTTGTCCAAATTTTTGATCATCAACTCCCACAACAAGACAATCAAAAACCTCTTTATTTCTTTTTATAGCTTCCTCAACTTCTTCGGGATATATTTTTTCTCCAGCAGAATTAATACAATTACTTCCTCTACCAAGAAGAGTGATACTGCCATCTTTTTCTAATTTAGCGTAATCACCAGGAAAACTATATCTAACACCATCTACTTCTTTAAAAGTTTTATCTGATTTTGCCTTATCTTTAAAGTATCCAACTGGCACGAGTCCACTTGTTCCAATCATTCCAATTTTATCAGATCCCGGTTCAAGAATTTCTCCATCATCTGCAAGGATTATTACACCAGGATTGAGAGAGAATTTCGCTGTTTTTGGCGGATTATCTCTGTTTGAAACTGAGCTACCCATTCCACCTTCAGTCGAACCCATAGTATCCATTAACATCATATTATGGTGCTTTAGTAAGCCATTTTTTACTTCTTCACTCCACATAACTCCACTTGAGATAATTACGTTTACTGAACTTAAGTCATATGGTTTTCCTGATTCAACGGCTCTATCAAGAGCATCTAACATCGGTCTTGCAAAAGCATCACCAACAATAACTATATTTGTGGTTTGTGTGTCTTCTACTTGCTTCCAAATTTGATCTGCATCAAACCCAAGATTTTTGGAAGTTATTGCTGTTCCTCCAAGTAGTAAAGGCAAAAAAGCTCCAAGCCACATTCCAGTTCCGTGCATTAACGGACAACCAACTAAGCTTTTAATAAAAGAATTTTCTTCTTTAAAGTCATATATTTGTTGCTCTAGATCATTTATATCCTCAGGAACGTCATAACCCATGGCCTTTAAGGTCCTAAAAAGATAAACTAAAAATTCACCTTGTTTATACATTACACCTTTGGGCATTCCTGTTGTTCCACCTGTATATAACATATAAATAGTATTTGGATCTCTATGGATTCTTTCCATTGGATCACAACTTTCTAGCAACTCTTCAAATTTAAGAGCGTCTTTATAATGAGACTCAGACCCATCCGCTACTTCTATCCAAACTTTTATATTTGGAAGAGAATCTGCTATTTCTTTGATTCTTGAACTGTAACATGCATGATAAAAGACTGCTTCAGAATCAGAATTATCAAGAAGATATATAAGCTCTTCTGCAACATATCTGTAATTTACATTAATGGGCACTCCACCAATTTTAAAAATCGCATTTTGACCTATTAAGTATTCATTAGAATTATTAAGGTATAGGCCTGCCTTCGAATTTGCTGAAAGTCCTGCATTTGATAGGGCTGTGGCAATTTTGCTTGATTGTATATCGTAATCTTTCCATAAAATTACTTCATCTTCACAAATAAGAGCTTGATTATCAGGAATAATATCTGAAATCATTTCCCATACGGATGCAAAATCTAAATTCATTTCTCTCTCCCAGTAACTTTTAAGTCAATTAAATATATCTAATAAATATAGTATCCTTATAATAATGTTAATTGAAGTAAAAAACATTGCTATATTAAATAATGAGTAATTCCGACAATCTATTTGATCAAATTAAAGACGAATTTACCCGTGAAGGTGAAATGTTTGAAACCAGAAATATTACAGATGATAAAGGTTTTCCTATTACAGAATATGTATCATTCCCAGATAATCTAAAAGGCTATTTTGATATTGGAAGACTACACGGCGATAAAGAATTTTTAATTTATGAGAATGAAAGATTTACATTTAATCAAACTTTAGATAAAGCAGCACAATTTGGTAATGCCCTAATTGTGGATGGCATACAAAAAGGAGATCGCGTTGCAATTTGTATGCAAAATAATCCTGAATTTATTTTTGCATACATTGGAATTATTAGTATTGGTGCTGTATGTGTGCCGCTTAATTCGTGGTGGGTCGCTGACGAAATTAAATATGCATTAGAACATTCAGATGCCAAAGTTATTGTTGGAGACATCAAAAGATTACAAGGACTTGAAGATATAAAAGATCTTAAAAAAATTATTACTAGCTACACTCCAAATGATAATTTTGTATCTTTTAACGATTATGTAAAAGATCATCCAAAAATATTAAATGAAGTTGAGATCAAAAGAGATGATAATGCAACGATATATTACACTTCTGGTTCAACAGGAAAACCTAAGGGAGTCCTTTCATCTCATCGAGGCATCATCTCAACAATGTTTAGTTGGGCTTGTATTTCAAAAATTTTAACCGAAAGAGAGAATCGACTTGGCAATGATGCAGCTCCACTCACAGATCCTGATTTATCTATCCTTTTATGTGTACCTTTATTTCATGTTACAGGAAGTCATGTTGCCTTTTTAATGTCAGTCTTGGTTGGAAGAAAAGTTGTTATGATGAAAAAATGGGATGCTGGAGAGGCAATTAAGTTAATAAGTGAAGAAAAAATCTCAGATATTACTGGAGTGCCCACACAAACATGGGAGTTATTAAATCACCCTGATAAGGATAAATATGATTTGTCATCGCTTAAGACACTTGCAGGAGGTGGCGGCCCTAGACCAGCCGAGCATGTAAAAATGCTTGATGATAATTTTGAAGGCAGACCTGGTATTGGTTATGGACTCACGGAAACAAATGCTATTGGAACACTTGTTACGGGTGATGATTATGTGTCTAATCCTTCTACTGCAGGTAGAGTTGTGCCGCCATTAACAGAAATAAAAATATTAGACGAAAATTGGAATGAATTAGAAGAGGGAAAAATTGGTGAGATTGCGATTAAATCACAATGCAATATGGTTGGTTACTGGAAGAATGAAAAAGCAACCAAAGAATGTGTGAATGAGGAGGGTTGGTTCAAATCTGGTGATCTAGGAAAATTTGATGGACCATTTTTATATATATTGGACAGAATAAAAGATATGGTTATACGAGGAGGAGAGAATATTGCATGCCCAGAGGTTGAAGGCGCGATATATGAACACCCTGATGTTTTAGAAGCATCTGTTTTTGGCATTCCAGATGAAAGGTTGGGTGAGATTTTATGTTCAGCTATTTTTCTTAGAGAAGAATCTGATTTAAATAAAGATGATTTAGTTGAGTTCTTATCTGATAAATTAGCTGCTTTCAAAATTCCAGCAGTTATAAGATTCTTAGATTCGAACATACCTACAGTTGCTTCTGGTAAATTTGACAAGCCAGCTCTAAGAGAAATCTTTTCTCAAGAGTAAATTATTTTTATTTTTTACTTTCAAAATATAAAAAAAAAAGTAAAAATACATATTAATTATTGGGGTAAGTGTGAATATATTAGTTATTGAAGATGAGCCAGATATAAGAAAAAATCTGGAATACAATCTCTCTAGAGAAAACTATACTGTGACAAGCGTATCTTCATTATCTGAGGCAGAGTCTGTTGTAAATTTAAATAAATTTTCTTTAATTCTTTTAGATCTTATGTTGCCTGATGG
>NHJW02000027.1 GCA_002169625.2 Gammaproteobacteria bacterium TMED225 | reverse complement strand
CAATTTGTAGTAATTATCTTCAATTTTTATGGACAGGTTCTAGTTTATTTGGTGGATTATCTGGGGTTATATATGGATTGATAGGATACTGTATGATTTTAGAAATGGATGCTAGCTACGATAGATATCAACTCCCATCAGGACTGTATCTATTTATGATTGTTTGGCTCATACTGGGATTTATGGGTATTTTGGAATTATTTGGTTTTGGATCAGTAGCAAATTTTGCACATCTGGGCGGATTAGTGTCAGGTATATTTTTTGCTATCATATACAAAAAAATATATGCGAGATTTAAAATTGATTAAAAAAGCAGTTTTACCCGTTGCAGGACTTGGAACAAGATTTTTGCCTGCTTCAAAAGCAGTCCCAAAAGAGATGCTTCCAATTATTGACAAACCCCTCCTGCAATATGCTGTTGAAGAGGCAATAGAAAGTGGCATAAAAGAAATCATCTTCATAACAAATCCTGAAAAGATTTCTATAAAAAAACATTTTGAAAATAACCATGGAATGGAGACCAAGTTAATAAATTCTGGTAAAACCGATCTTGCTCAAAAAGTAAATCCTTATCAGTTTTCTAAAATCAAGTTTCATTACATAAATCAAGATGAACAAAATGGCCTTGGACATGCAATTCTTCAAGCTGAGAGACTTATTGAGAATCAACCATTTGCAGTCTTATTGCCAGATGATTTATTCCATTCAAAAAAATCATGTTTAAATCAATTATTAGATATTTACATCAAAACAAAAGCATCCGTTTTGGCTCTTAATAAAGTTGATGAAATTGATATTCACAAATATGGTGTTATTAAGCCTGGAGCAACAGATGGGAATACCATTAAAATCGATGATATTGTAGAAAAGCCAAATTTTGAAAATGCACCATCAGATATTGCAGTTTCTGGAAGATATATTCTTAATCCAACTATTTTTAAATATTTAAAATCTACAAAATCAGACTTAAATGGTGAGATACAGCTTACTGATGCAATTAAATTATTGTTAGAAGTTGAAGAGGTTTATGGAAAAGTTTATGAAGGACAAAAATTTGATTGTGGAAGTAAAAAGGGATTTGTTCATGCTACTATCGCACTTGCCTTGAAAGATGAAACTCTAAAAGAGGATATAAAAAACATAATAAAGGACATTTTTTGAATTTTTTTTTCCAGATATTTAAATTATTGCCACCAGAAATTGCTCATACGATTTCTTTAAACTCTCTTAATATTTTATACAAACTCAATTTACTGAAATTCATATCTATAAAAACTTCGACCAAATATGTTTTTAATTTCGAAGGCATGGTTTTTAAAAATAGATTAGGAACTGCAGCGGGCTTAGATAAGAATGGGGACTTTATAGACTCCCTTGGTAAATTAGGTTTTGGTTTTTTAGAAGTGGGAACTGTCACTCCTTTACCACAGTATGGTAATTCTAAACCAAGAGTATTTAGAAACTATAAAGAATATTCAATTATAAATAGACTAGGTTTCAACAATAAAGGAGTAGATTATCTTGTTGAAAATTTAAAAAAAAGAAANTTTGAAGGTATCGTTGGAGTTAATATTGGCGCAAACAAATCCTCAANNGGCGATCAAAGAATNGAAGACTACNTGATATGCNTAGAAAAAGTTCATCAGTTTGCTGATTATATTACTGTAAATATATCNTCACCAAANACTCCAAACTTAAGAGAATTACATNNCAAAAATTATTTAACAAACTTATTAGATTCNATTGAAAAAAAAGCAAAAAGCTTAGATATCAAAAAANCTCTTTTTTTAAAAATATCTCCAGATGAATCNAATCAAACAATTGATTCAATAGTTGAACTTGTAAATAATTCTATTTTCAGCGGATTAATTGCTACAAATACAACAGTAGATAAAAGTGATTTAGAAAATAAAAAGTTTACAAAAATTGATGGCGGTCTGTCAGGCAAACCTCTTTTACTTAAATCAACAAATAAATTATCTTACATAAGATCAAAATCAAAAAACATTCCTTTAATAGGTGTTGGAGGAGTAATGAATGATCAAGATTTTAAAGCAAAGCTTAAAGCTGGAGCAGATTTAGTACAAATTTATACTGGATTTGTAATAAAAGGTCCAAAACTTCTCAATCAAATTCTNAGAGATTAAGTAATGGAATTATTAGTTATCCTAACAGCAANTTTGCTTTTGGTAGGATCAATTTCANTTGCATTACCATCAAAATCGTCNAGGAAAATATCGAAAATTAGNATCGAGGCTAAGAAATTAGGCTTCAAGATNACCTCTACTTTATATGGTAAAAATAGCTTTAAAAATAAAAAGTCTTTTAATGTTTTTTATCAAATTAAAAATTCAGTTAATTTAAAAGAAGGGCACTTTATTAGAGACAAAGATGAATTAATCTTGTATTCTCCAGTCAAATTAAAGTATTCAGAAAATTTTTGTAGTATTAAAAATGAGCTAAAAGGATTAACTGAAAGCGTTGATGAGATTATTTTTACGAGCAGTTTTATTTCTTTTTTATGGAAGGAATCTGATGGCATCGAAGTGCTTAAAGCAATCCTAGAAAAATTAGAAAATTTAAAGAATTTATAAAATTAACTTGCCAACAAGACACTTTTGATGATATTCATAAAAAGGAAAGTTAGAAAATATGACAAAATCTTTAGTAATAGTTGAATCACCAGCAAAGGCCAAGACGATTGGAAAATATCTTGGATCTGAATATAAAGTTGAATCTAGTGTAGGTCACATAAGAGATTTACCTAAAAAAGCACCACCAATTACTAAAAGAGCTTCAATACCAAAAGATTTAAGTCCAGAAGAAAAATTAAGACTCAAAACAATAAATGATAGAAATAGGCTTATAAGAAGAATGGGTATTGATCCGGATAATGGATGGAAAGCAGATTGGCAAATTATTCCTGAAAAAGAAAAAGTAATCAAAGCACTTAAAAAAGCTGCCAAAGGTGTAGATCATATTTATCTAGCAACTGATCTAGATAGAGAGGGTGAAGCAATTGCGTGGCATTTGAAAGAAGCATTAGGCTCAGAAAAGTATGAATATTCAAGAGTTAGATTTAATCAAATTACGAAATCAGCTATTGTTGAGTCATTTGAAGATCCAAAAGAAATAGATTTAGATTTAGTTAAGGCTTACAGAGCAAGAAGATTTTTAGATAAAGTAATTGGTTTCGAATTATCACCTTTATTATGGAAAAAAGTAGCTAGAGGACTCTCTGCGGGTAGAGTTCAATCAGTTGCTCTAAGGTTACTAGATGAAAGAGAAAGATTGATTCAAGAATTCGTTCCTGAAGAGTTTTGGGAAGTTTCTATGATTCTTAACAAAAATGATATAGGTNTTACGTTTTCTTTAAATAGAAAAAAATCTGATCCATTATTAAAAGAGCAGGAAGCAAAAAATATTGAGCAACTCGTTACTAACAATGATTTATCGATAAATGAGATTTTAAAAAAACCGGTCAAGATAAAACCAAGAGCTCCCTTTATAACATCTACGCTTCAACAAGCTGCAAGCACTAANTTAAGTTTCACTGTAAAAAGAACAATGCGAGTTGCACAAAAACTCTATGAAGCTGGCCATATTACNTATATGNGAACTGACGCTCCAAGTTTAAGTAAAGAGTCAATTCAAGATGCAAGAAATTTTATTGGAGAGAGAGTCGGTGAAAAGTATTTAACAAATGCCCCAAGAATTTATTCAAGTACTGAAAACGCTCAGGAAGCTCATGAAGCTATAAGACCAACAAATGCATATATGACTGCAGATGATCTTATGAATCAAACCGAAGAGGAGAAAAGACTATATAAATTAATTTGGCAGCAATATATTGCATGTCAAATGCCAGATGCCGAATATTTGTCTACTTCGGCTAAAATTTATGTGGATGAATATACTTTTTCTGCTAAGGGAAGAGAAGTTGTTTTTGATGGCTACACAAAAATTTCTCAACCAATAAAATCTGATAATGATGATATTCTTCCTCCTTTAGATGAAGGAGAAACTTTAGTCTTAAACGATATCAAGCTTGATCAAAAGTTTACAAAACCACCCTCAAGATATTCCGAAGCTGCCCTTGTGAAGGAATTAGAAAAAAAAGGTATTGGAAGACCTTCAACATATGCAAATATAATTTCTACAATCCAGGATAGAGGATATGTCGAAATTCAAAATAGAAGATTTTTTGTTAAAAAAATAGGACATATTGTTACCGAAAGACTAATTGAAAGCTTTGATGACATTATGGACTATGAATTTACTGCCAACTTAGAAGACAATCTTGATAAAGTTGCTAGAGGTGAGCTTGATTGGAAAAATGTTTTAGATGATTTTTACAATGCCTTTCAAAAAGATTTAGTTTCTGCTTCTGATGAAAACGGCATGAGAGGAAATCAGCCGACTCCTACTAATATTGTTTGTCCTTGTGGTAAAACTAATATGGTTATTAGGAATTCATCAAATGGTGTTTTTTTAGGTTGCTCCGGATATGAAAATGCNGGNGAAGATAGNTGCAAAACAACACTTAACTTAACTTCAGGTGATGAGGCAATAAGTGTAGATGATAGTGAAGAAGCTGAAAATCTTTTAATTAAAAAACGATGTCCAAAATGTGATACGAGCATGGATAATTATCTTATTGATGAAAATCGTAAACTTCATGTNTGTGGAAAGAATCCTGATTGTGATGGACACTTAATTGAAGAAGGTCAATTTAAAATCAAAGGTTATGACGGCCCTGTTTTAGAATGTCATAAATGTGGTTCAGAGATGCAGTTAAAAACTGGAAGGTTTGGAAAATATTTTGGATGCTTAAATGATAATTGTGGAGCAACAAGAGCTTTGCAGCGAAATGGTGAGCCCAANCCTTTAACAATGGAGCCAATAGAACTTCCTGATTTAAAATGTATTAAATGTGAAGATCACTACTTGCTGAGAGATAGCATGAAAGGNTTATTTTTAGCAGCAAGTCAGTATCCAAAGAACAGAGAAACTAGGGCGCCAAAGGTAGATGAAATAAAAGATTTAAAAGAACAGTTGATAACTGCAAGCAGGTTTCTTCCNAANAAAGAAAAACACNTATACCTGTTAAGCGCTCCAGAAAAAGATAGAGATGGTAATCCCTATGTAATTAGGTATAACAGAACAGATGATATTCATTATGTTGCATCTGAAAAAGATGGAAAGAAAACAAAATGGACAGCCACTTATTCAAATAATGAGTGGGTTCAAAATTTAAAAAGTTAGTGGAAGAAAAAGAATTATCAAATCTTTANATTGATCTCTCAGAGAATATCCTTCAAAAAATTAGTTTTGACTCATCACTAGAAGATCATCAGAATCAATTACTATTTTTGATCTGCATCGAAAATAGCCTTTATCATTTGGCTGATGATATCTATAAGATTTTTTCAAGTGAGATAGANAATATAGATAACCTTTCTTTNAAATATAGATGGATAAAGTTACAAGAAGCACCTGCTATAAAAAATTTGATTCAAAAAGAGTTAGATCCTGATGGATTAATATATCTTATTGAAGANGCAAAAATAAAAATTATTAAGAATGACACAAATTTAATTACAACTAATTATTCAAATAACTTGAAAAAATATTCTTTGATATTAAATAAATATAAAATGTTCACTGAGTTGCTTCGCAAATTGCTAGATGAATGTTAAGCTAAAAAATAAAGGATTAAAATGGCAAATTATTTAGAGTTAGCACAATTACCTGATGGAAGTATNGTTCTAAGAAGATCGGATGACCANGANAACCCTATTGTTAGAATTGAATTTTCAAATGAGTCAAAAGATTTTCTTCAAGGTCAAGAGCTTGTTGTNGCCAAAGAAATGATTAGGGCNGGTATTGAAAGTGTAAGTGGTAATGTTAGCGATGTTGATGAATTTTTTGAAAAACAAAGAGAGAAATTTTCAAAAAAACAAAATACAGTTCACTAATTCTTTCTTAAAAGTCCTANGCTTTTACCTTCAATGTGAAATTCGTCATACTCTAAATTCACAACAATATTTTTGTAATCGCTATTCGCCGCTTCCAATTCAATAATTTTAGGTGACTTTCTATTAAAAAACTTAACAGTAACCTCATCTTCAATTCTTGCAACGACTATATCTCCGTTTTTAACTTCAGAAGTTTTTTTAATGGCTATAAGGTCATCTTCCATAATGCCTGCATCCTTCATACTAAGTCCTTTAACTTTTAAGAAATAATCAAAACTCGAATCAAAAAATGACTTCGGACAATTAATCATTTGTTCAATATTCTCTTGTGCCAAAGTTGGTGACCCAGCTGCAACAAGTCCAACTATTGGATATTCATTACTATTAAAAGAATTATTATTACTGTTGATAATGGATATGCCGCGCGAAGTACCGCTCTCAATAGATATGTATCCCTTTTTTTCAAGTGCTCTTAAATGAGTTTCCGCAGAATTTGGTGACTTAAAGCCTAGTTCTTTACAAATATCAGCCCTAGTGGGAGGAAAACCTGTTTTATTGATGTAAATTTGAATACAATCAAGTACTCTTTGTTGTTGTGAAGTAATTTGTTTCATAATATGTAATAAAATACTGAATATATATACAGTATAATATAAAATAATAATAATTTTCAAGGTAAATGAGTAGTCAAAATTCAAAGTTAATAATAGGTATATCTTCTAGGGCATTATTTAATTTAGATCATAGTCACGAAATATATAAAAAAGAAGGCCTCTCAGCATATCAAAATTATCAAATTGATAACGAAAACAAAACCTTAAAACCTGGCGAAGCTTTTAATCTAGTAAAAAAAATATTAAAAATTAATGACTTATATAACTCATCAGATCGCGTTGAAGTAATTCTGTTATCAAGAAATACTTCTGATACAGGACTAAGAATAAGAAATTCAATCGAAGATCATAATTTAAATATATCAAGAGCTGCCTTTTGTGGCGGAGAAAGCCCCCATAGATATGTAAGAGATTTTGGAGTTCATTTGTTTCTTTCAAGTAGTGCTGAAGATGTAAAACTAGCAATTGATAGTAATGTTGCAGCTGCAACAATTGTTTCTCAAACTTCAAATAAAAAGAAAAAGTTAGATTCTGATTTATTAAAAATAGCTTTTGATGGTGATGCTGTAATTTTTTCAGATGAGTCTGAAAGAGTTTTTCATGAAAAGGGTTTAAAAGCATTTATTAAAAATGAAGTTAACTCTAAATCAATACTAAAAGAAGGACCATTCAAAAACTTTCTAGTTGAATTAAACAAAATTCAGAATGACTTCGAAATTAACGAATGTCCAATAAGAACTGCTTTGGTTACAGCAAGATCTGCCCCATCAGATAAAAGAGTGATAAAGACTTTAAGAAAATGGGGGGTCCGCATAGATGAATCTCTTTTTTTAGGAGGAATGGCTAAAACAAAATTTTTATCATCTTTTGATGCTGACATCTTTTTTGATGACCAAAAAAAGCATATTATGAGTGCAACTGATTCAACTGCTTCAGCGCATGTGCCATATGGAATTAAAAATAATTAATTTATGGAAATAGTTTGTCTAGATATGGAGGGAACTNTAACACCAGAAATNTGGGAAAGAGTTGCTTTAAATACTGGNATAGATGATCTNGCTCAAACAACAAGAGANATTCCTTGTTATGAAGATCTTATGGATATGAGATTAANAATAATGTCACAAAAAGGNATAAAGTTATCNGAATTACAAAAAGCAGCATCTTCTCTTGAGCTATTACCTGGAGCTTTNGAATTTNTTTCAAGATTAAGACAAAATTTTCAAATTGTTATCCTTTCGGATACGTTTCANGATATTGCTAAACCACTTATGGAAAAATTAGGCTTTCCATTTTTACTTTGTCATAATCTTGAAATTAAAAATGATGAAGTTATTTCTTANAAATTAAGACATTCAAAAGCAAAACATCAGGCGATTACTTCTTTTCAGTCAATGGGCTATAGGTGTTTTGCTGCAGGAGATTCTCATAATGATATTCAAATGTTTGAAGTTGCAAACAAAGGGTTTTTTATAAATGCTCCTAAAAGTATTTCCACAAAGTATCCAGAAATAGATTCTTTTGACAATTATATTGATTTGGAAAAAGCTATTTTAAGGCATTCGGTTTTTATAAATGAATGATAATTTTAAATTAGATAATTACACAAGACCGAAACTAGAATTACCTAATGGAGCAGATAATTTATTACTTCATAGTTGTTGTGCTCCATGTTCAGGTGAAATTATTGAAGCAATAGCCGCGTCTAAAATTAAAACAACTGTATTTTTTTATAATCCAAACATACATCCTGTAGATGAATATGAAATAAGAAAAGATGAAAATAGAAAATTTTGTGAAAAGATTGGATTTAATTGCATTGATGGTGATTATGATAAAGATAAATGGTTTAAAAGAATTAAGGGTTTAGAAAACGAGCCTGAAAGAGGCAAGAGATGTACTAAATGTTTTGATATGAGGTTTGAAAGGTCAGCTTTATTTGCTTTCGAAAATAGATTCCGAGCATTTGCAACAACTTTGGGAATTTCTAGGTGGAAAGACATGAATCAAATAAATTCATCAGGTCACAGAGCAGCATCAAGATATAAAGAAATAATATTTTGGGATTTAAATTGGAGAAAGTTTGGAGGTTCGTCAAGAATGATCGAGATCTCAAAAAGAGAGCATTTTTATCAGCAAGAGTATTGTGGATGTGTCTACAGTCTAAGAGACACCAATAGATGGAGAAGAAAAAACAATAAAGAAAGAATAATAAGAGGAATTAAATTTTATTAAAATGTCACAAGGTCTTAAATTTAGAGATGCAATTAAAAATAATAAACCTCTAATTATCCCAGGAACNATTAATGCATANTCAGCAAAGCTTGCAGAGAAAGCAAACCATCAAGCTATTTATTTATCAGGAAGCGGAGTTGCCGCAGCATCNTATGGTCTTCCAGATCTAGGAATCACTTCAATGCATGATGTTCTCATTGATGTTAAACGAATTACTAATGCTACCTCGCTACCGCTTCTTGTAGATATTGATACTGGATGGGGCGATGCTAAGAATATTGCTGAAACCATCCGTGAAATGGATAAATCAGGATGCGCTGCAGTTCATATTGAAGANCAAATTTTTGATAAAAGATGCGGTCATAGGCCAAATAAACAAATCATTTCAATTTCAGANATGAAAGAGAGACTTAAAGTTGCAGTTGATTCAAAAATTGATGAGTCTTTTTTTATTATGGCAAGAACAGATGCTCTTGCAACCGAAGGCATTGATGGCACTATAGAAAGATGCGGTGAGTATTTAGAGGAAGGGGCAGATGGTATTTTTCTTGAAGCTGTNACTTCAATGGAAGAATATAAAAAATTTAAAGATAATTTTAATGCTCCATTACTTGCAAACATTACTGAATTTGGAAAAACTCCTCTTTTTTCTCAAAAAGAACTTAAAGATTCCGGTGTTGATATTGTTTTATATCCATTAACTGCATTTAGGGCAATGAGTTTATCNGCTGAAAAAATATATAATTCAATTATCAAAGACGGGACACAAGAGCCCCTGTTAGATATAATGCAGACCCGAGAGGAATTGTATGAGGTTTTAGATTATTACAATTTTGAAAANAAACTTGATGAACAAGTTATTGTAAAAAAGGAAGACAAATGACAAAAAAACTAGAAGGAGCTGGTCTAAGAGGACAAGTAGCTGGNGAAACATCTCTTTCGACTGTTGGTCAAATCGAAGGATTGGCTTACCGAGGTCATAAAATTGAAANCCTTGCTGAAAAAGCAACTTTTGAAGAAGTTGCCTACTTGCTACTTTACGANAAATTACCTAACCAANATGAATTAGATGAATATAAANAAATATTAAAGAGTCTNAGAGATCTTCCNAATTCTCTCAAAGAAGTTCTAAAAAAAATCCCAGCTTCTGCTCATCCCATGGATGTAATGAGAACCGGAGCNTCAATGCTTGGTAATTTAGAGCCTGAAGGTGAATTTTCTAATCAANTTAACTCAATTAACAGAATGATAGCAACTATGCCTTCNATAGTTACATATTGGTATAAGTTTTCTCATGAAGGCGAAGATATTGATTTAGTTAATGATGAAGAAACTATGGCAGGGCATTTTCTTTATATACTTCATGGCAAAGAACCATCAGATTTACATAGAAAAGTTATGGATGTTTCATTGATTTTATATGCTGAGCATGAGTTNAATGCCTCAACATTCACAGCAAGAGTTTGCGCCTCAACTATGTCTGATATCCATTCNTGCGTTGTAGCAGCAATTGGATCTTTGAGAGGACCTCTTCANGGNGGAGCAAATGAAAANGCAATGGAATTAATTGAAAACTGGACTTCAAAAGANGAGGCTAAATCAAANGTTATTGAGATGCTTGAAAATAAAGAAAAAATAATGGGATTTGGACATGCCGTATANTCAATNAAAGATCCAAGAAATGCGGTTATTAAAGAGTATGCAAAANAATTATCAGAACTATCTGATGANAATACTTTATACCTTGTNGCAGANGAAGTAGAAAAAGTTATGGCGGACGAAAAGAAAATGTTTGCTAATGCAGACTTCTTTCATGCTCCAGCATATTTTTATATGGGCATACCTACAAAGTTATTTACTCCAATTTTTGTTATGTCGAGAGTTTCAGGTTGGGCAGCGCATTGTATGGAGCAAAGATCAAATAACAGAATCATTAGACCGAGCGCAGACTATATTGGTGTTGAGACATCTGAATGGATTGATATTTCAGAAAGGTCATAGATAATGTCATCAAATTTTGATCTGAATGTCAGACCAGATTTTGACCCAATAATTTCAGAGATTGCTCAATACGTTTCAACATATCAAATAAACTCAGACTTAGCATTAAGCACTGCTAGAAATTGTTTAATTGATACAATTGGATGTGGGCTTCTTGCACTACAATTTCCTGCTTGTACAAAAATGCTAGGTCCTATAGTAAAAGATACTTATGTGCCAGATGGTGTGAGAGTCCCTGGAACAGACTATAAATTAGATCCTGTAAAAGGCGCATTTGATATTGGATGTATGGTCAGATGGCTTGATTATAATGATACTTGGCTTGCAGCTGAATGGGGTCATCCTTCAGATAATCTAGGAGCAATATTATCGATCTGCGATTTTATATCGCAACAAAACATTGCCAACGACAAAGAACCATTACTAATGCGCACTGTATTGGAATCGATGGTTATGGCACATGAAATTCAAGGAATTTTAGCACTTGAAAATAGTTTCAATAAAGTTGGCCTAGATCATGTCGTATTAGTTAAAGTTGCCTCAACAGCAGTCGTGACAAAATTACTAGGTGGAACATTAAATCAAATTAAAGATGCTGTAAGTCAAGCTTGGGTTGATGGC
>NHJW02000026.1 GCA_002169625.2 Gammaproteobacteria bacterium TMED225 | reverse complement strand
TTACTACCCCGACCATGCGCCTGTAGCTCAGCTGGATAGAGCAACTGCCTTCTAAGCAGTGGGTCAGGAGTTCGAATCTCTTCAGGCGCGCCATTTTTTTTGACTTTTTCTTTAAATTTATGTAATTTATAAACTGAATCGTTCATCTTAGAGTGAATATTCATTCTGAGACGGAAGTAGGAAGATAGGAAAACCTCCTTCTTTAATATTAAGAAGGGCAAGCTATTACCACTTTTTGGGTCAATATATCCAGTGGGAACGAGACCGACAATCTTGCCGAAGGAACGCGTTGAGAAGGGTGTATGTTGCAAGACATATGTACGAAATCGAAACGAAAACTGGAGGTTCACATGACTATACAAACTTATAGAGGTGTTCAACATAATTCTTCAGTATTACCTAAGACCAAAAAAGTTCTTAAAGGTATATACAGAGGAGTTGAGTGGAAAACTCAAAGTGAAAAGTCTGAAACTACTGCGGACAAAGAATTGTCTTATCGTGGTTTAAGATATAAATCATAATAATTTAATTATTAGGAAAGAGGGCTTTATAGCCCTCTTTTTTTATATAATTTCTTTTTTGAATTTAAAATCTTTTATCTGGCAATTCAAAATTATTTCTGCCAGTTTTTCAGCTTTTTCAATATCTTTTATATTATCGTTTATGATTTTATTTAATTGTTTTGTTCTAGAATCTTTATCAAATTTATAATCATCCGTTTTTGAATATGTAGTTAATAGTTTTTTAATATTTGTTCTCTTAAAAACATTAAACTTTTTTTTAAGTCTAAGATGAGCCCCAACCTTATCAACTATATGTGGATTATTTAAAAGGTTATTTGAATTTAAAGCTAAAATATTATTTTTTAAACTTAAATCATTAACTTTTTTTGCAAAGTAACACCAATATAATGTAGCCTGAATCGCAGTATTCGAAATATCAACTTCACTTTCAGAAAGATTAAAATATTTTATTATTTTATTATAATCAGCCCTATTTTTGATCCACTCAGTTCTCTTCTCTTTAGAGCATGATGCAATATATTCTCTTAACGGAGAAAATAAATAAATCGAAGGTATTTTTAAAGATTCAGATCTATCTATTAAATCAAAAGCATAATCACTTGGTTTCCATAAAACTCTTTGATCATCTTTATATGATCTATTGTGAAGAGAGAAGATAATATCTATTAATTGACTATCATCGTTAGACTGTAAATGATGCTTTAAAGTATTAATCAAAGGTGGTTCTTTTAAACTTAATACTTTATGTGATTCCTCCAGAAGTCTGCATAACAGTGTTGAACAACAAAAACCGTGGTTATAAATAATAGATGAATTATTTTTATAAGCATGGTTTTTAAAAATATTTTTTATCAAATCAAAATTCATTGAAAAAGTATATTCACTTTTTAAAAATCCAGGACCTTCTCCAGGTGATAGGATAAAAAAACTTTTTTTGTAGAGCTTTTCATTCATTTTTGCAAAAAAAATCCTTTTATTTTGTATATCTAATTTATATGGAAATAAATTTGGAGATGAGGTTATGTCACTTACTAAATTATTTATTGCTTTATATTTACTATTTTGTAGCTCTTTAAGATCATTAATATGGACATTATTTACTAACATGAATAAAGTTTAGTTAAATTTTTTTAATATAACTATTATTATATATATATGAATCACATATCTTCACTTTATAAATTTCATAAAATTAGTGATCCACACCTTGTGCATAACAATATTCGAAAAAAATTAAAAAGCCTTTCAATAAAAGGAACTATCTTAGTTGGTGCTGAAGGAATTAATGGAACTATATCTTCAAAAAATATGATTCTTTTAGAAAAAGCCATAGAATACTTAAAATCAATTGAGGGATTTAATGATCTTGATATTAAATTTTCAAAATCAAGATCTAATCCATTTATAAGACTAAAAATTAAGTTAAAAAGTGAAATTGTTACAATCGGTGATTCAACTATTAGTCCAAATGACATAGTTGGAGAATATGTAAATCCCTCAGACTGGAACAAGTTAATTTCAGATGATGATGTTGTGATTATTGATACAAGAAATGATTATGAATACTCAATTGGCACATTTAAGAATTCTATAAATCCAAATACCTCAAAATTTAGAGAATTCCCAGAATGGTTAAAGTCTAAGCATTTTTCAAATGCGGATAAAAAAAATAAAAAATATGCAATGTTCTGCACGGGTGGTATAAGGTGTGAAAAGGCATCCTCATTTATGAAAAAAGAAGGATTTAAAAATGTCTATCATCTGAAAGGGGGAATATTAAAATATTTTGAATCTATTCCCGAAGATAAGACCTGTTGGGAAGGAGAATGTTTTGTATTCGATGAAAGAGTGTCTTTAAGACATGACTTAACAAAGGGAACTTATGAAATGTGTCATGGCTGCAGAATGCCAATTACAAGCAAGGATAAAAAATCACATAAATACATAAAAGGAGTTTCATGCCATAAATGTTTTCACAAAACATCTAAAGAGCAAAAAGATAGATATATGAGTCGACAGAAACAAATTGATTTAGCAAAAAAACGTAACCAAAACCATATTGGACCACAAGAAGAGGTTTTGAATTAATGTTAATTTATAAAGAGCCAATTTTATATTCTTTCAAAAGATGTCCATATGCAATGCGTGCAAGAATGGCTTTAAAACTAGGAAACATAAAATGTGAACTTAGAGAAGTTAAATTGAGTAATAAACCAGAACATATGATCAAAATTTCTCCAAAAGCTACCGTACCNGTTTTAATAACTGATGGGATAGTTATTGAAGANAGNATTGATATAATTAACTGGGCCATAAAGAAAAAAAATATTTTTAAGAATAATATTTCAAAAAAAGATGAACTACTTACTGAGGAAATAATTGAATTATTTGATACTGAATTCAAATATCATTTAGATAGATATAAATATTCATCAAGATATAAGGATTCTAAAAGAAATTATCATAGAGATATGTGCATAAGTGTTCTTTTGAAGATTGAGTTATTAGTTTCTAAAAAACATTGGTTTTTTGGCAAAAATATAAANAAGATAGATATATCAATATTGCCATTTATTCGACAGTTTAGGGTTGCAGATCCTGATTATTTTGATCAACATAAGAAAATCNTAAATATAAAAAANTATCTGAATAATTTTTTAAACTCAAGTNTATATCATCAAATCATGCATAAATATGAGGCTTGGACTGAGAGCTCTGAAGTAGTTTATTTTCCATAAATACTCTTATTATAAAAAAATAGATAATAATTTTAATTAAACTATAATAGCCAGTCTTATGGCGGGCGTAGCTCAGTTGGTTAGAGCGCTGGATTGTGGCTCCGGAGGCCGTGGGTTCGAACCCCATCGCTCGCCCCAATTACATAGGTAATAAAAATGAAAGTAAAAATTAAAAAATTGAAAGACCTTGAAACGAAAATCACTGTAACCGTACCAGTTGAGGAATATAATTCAAAGTTCAGCTCTAAAATAAAAAATATAAAAACAAAAGCTAAAATTGATGGATTTAGAAAAGGAAATGTTCCANATGATGTTCTTGAACAAAGGTATGGCCAATCAATTAATGCTGATGTGATAAATGAATTGATTCAAGAATCATATCCCAAAGCAATTTCAGAAAATAATATTAAGCCCGCATGCTCGCCTCAAGTCTCAATAGATTCTGAAGATCCTAAAAAACCAATAATTTATTCAGCAATTATTGAAGTATTTCCAGATATTAAACCTAAATTTTCAAGATGGACGCATTATGAAAAATTTGAAATTGAAATTGAAGAAAGTGATATTGATTTTGCTATTGCTGATATTAAAAAAAGGTATGGTGACTGGGTTGATGTCGATAGAAAAGCAAAATTAGATGATCAGGTAATAATCGATTTTTTTGGAAAAATTAATGGTGACGAATTTGAGGGTAATTCTGCAAAAGATTTTAAACTTGTTTTAGGAAGTAAATCGATGATACCAGGATTTGAAGATAATATTTTAGGGAAAAAGCCATCAAAATTTAATATTGAATGCACATTCCCCGATGATTATTTTAAACAGGATTTAGCAGGAGTAAATGCTGAATTTGAGATAAACCTTCTTAAAGTTCAAGAAAACAAGGAAGCTAAAATAGATAAAGATCTGTTTTCAAAACTTCAAATGGATATAAAAAATAAATCTGAATTTAGAGAAGAAATTGTTAAAAGAATGAAGAATGAAGTTGTTGCTCAGGAAAAAGATTTATCAAAAGAATCAATGTATGAGTCTTTATTAAAAACAAATAATTTTAAAACTCCAAAATCTACAGTCAATGAACAAGCTGACTTGATGAGAAAAGATGCATTAATGAGAATTGGGCATACTGAAGAAAATGCAGGTGACGAGTTATTTCCAATTGAAACTTTTTTAGAAAAAGCAGAAAAAAGGGTTAGATTAGATTTATTATTTGCTCAGCTAATCGATCATTTTGAAATTAAAATTGAAAAAGCAAATATNGANGCTTTNATTGATGAAGAAGCNCAAAGATATAAAGATCCTGAGCAATATAAACAATGGATTATGGGTCANCCCAAGCAGCTTGATCAGTTTAAAATGATAGTTTTAGAAAAACAATTAGTTGAAAAACTAGAAAATGTTCTTAAATCAAAGAAGAAAGTGATAAAATTTTCTGAATTAGCAAATAAATAGGCTTTTATTATGACAAACTTCAATGCAGCTCTTATCCCAATGGTCGTTGAACAAACTCCTCGGGGGGAAAGATCTTTTGATATATATTCTAGACTTTTAAAAGAAAGAGTTATATTTCTGTCAGGACCCATAGATGACAATATCTCTAATGTAGTAGTTGCACAGCTTCTATTTTTAGAATCAGAAAACCCTGATAAGGATATATCTATTTATATTAATTCACCTGGTGGAAGTATTTCTGCTGGATTGGCAATTTACGACACAATGCAATTTGTTACACCCTCAATATCAACAATGTGTATTGGTCAGGCTGCTAGCATGGGTGCAGTCCTTCTTGCCGGTGGAGATAAAAACAAAAGATTTGCCCTGCCAAATTCCAGAATAATGATTCATCAACCTTTAGGGGGGTTCCAAGGGCAGGCGTCAGATTTTGAAATTCACGCAAAAGAAATATTACATATGAAAAAGATTGTTAATGAAATACTTTCTAAACACACAGGACAAACAATTAAAAAAATTGAAAAAGATACTGATAGAGATAACTTTCTTGATGCAAAAGCTGCTCAAACATATGGAATAGTTGATAAAATATTAGAAGAAAGAGACTAATATTATGACTAAAGAAACAGAATCAGATAAGTTAAATTGTTCTTTTTGTGGAAAAGTTCAAGATGACGTTCAAAAATTAATTGCTGGACCAAGTGTTTATATATGCAATGAGTGCGTTGACTTATGCAATGATATCATTGAGGAAGAAACAAAGACTGATGATGATACGCCTTTTGACAAATCACTTTCTCCTTCAGAGATTTATGATCAGCTCGATGATTATGTAATAGGTCAAGAACAAGCAAAAAAAGTATTATCCGTCTCTGTTTATAATCATTATAAAAGACTTAAAAAAACAAATTCAAAAGATAATATTGAAATACAAAAAAGCAATGTATTACTTTTAGGTCCTACAGGAAGCGGAAAGACTTTGCTTGCTCAAACATTAGCAAAGATATTAAATGTTCCTTTTACCATTGCCGATGCAACAACTTTGACAGAAGCCGGATATGTTGGAGAGGATGTAGAAAATATTATACAAAAGCTTTTACAAAAAGCAGACTATGATCCTGATAAAGCTGAATTAGGAATTATTTATATCGATGAAATAGATAAGATTGCAAGAAAGTCTGATAATCCATCTATAACGAGAGATGTTTCTGGAGAGGGAGTTCAGCAAGCATTATTAAAATTAATTGAAGGAACTGTAGCATCTATTCCGCCCCAAGGCGGCAGAAAACATCCGCAACAAGAATTCATTCAAATAGATACATCAAATATTTTATTCATATGCGGAGGCGCATTTTCAGGTTTAGATAAAGTTATTGAACAAAGAAATAGTAAGACAGGCATTGGTTTTAGTGCTGAGGTTGATGCAAAAACCAACTTAACTAAGCTCATTAAAAATATGGATGACCTTCAACCACAGGATCTTGTAAAATATGGATTAATTCCTGAATTTGTAGGTAGATTACCTGTGATATCTTATCTTCATGAATTAGACGAAGATGCTCTTGTCAGAATATTAAAAGAACCTAAAAATGCTTTAGTCAATCAATACATACATTTATTTGAAATCGATGATGTTGAATTATCATTTAGAGATGAAGCATTAAAACAAATTGCAAAGCAGGCTATTAAAAGGAAAACTGGTGCTAGAGGTCTAAGATCTATCATGGAAGATATATTAATGGATACTATGTTTAATTTACCAAATGCTGATTTAGAAAAAGTTATTATTGATGAGAAAACAGTCATATCAAAAACAGAACCTATTAAACTTTTAAAAACAAATTCAAAAAAAACTTCATCAGGGAATTGATATTTAATTAAATATCCTTATATTCCTTATATGAGTGTTAAAACTGATTTACCCCTAATACCTTTAAGAGACGTTGTTGTTTTTCCTGGCATAGTTACTACACTATTTGTAGGAAGAACAAAATCTGTCGAAGCATTAAATATAGCAATGTCTTCAAACAAAAAACTTGTTCTTGTTAGTCAAAAAGACGCATCTAAAGAAGATCCACTTGTAACAGATCTTTATAGTCATGCCTCAATAAGTAACTTACTTCAACTTATTAAACTTCCAGATGGAACAATGAAAGTTTTGGTAGAGGGTTATAAAAGATGCTCAATAGATAAAGTAATTGAAAAAGATACATATTCAATTGCTAGAGTTAAAGAAGAAAACGATTTACCAATTAAAGATAGTGAATCAAACAATCTCATAAGATTAATAAAAGCTAAGTTTGAGGANTANATCAGTATTACAAAAAGAATTCCTCCTGAAATTGTTTCAACTGTAGACTCATTAGATGACTTATCAAGATTAATAGACACTATAACTGGACACCTTCCAATTGATACTTCAAAAAAACAACAAGTTTTAGAATCAACTGATTTAAAACAAAGATCTGAAAAGGTTTTAACTTTTATTGAATCACAACTTGATGTTGTCGATGTAGAAAAGAAAGTTAGAAATAGAGTAAAAAAGCAAATGGAGAAGTCTCAAAGAGAGTATTACCTAAACGAACAAATCAAAGCTGCTCAAAAAGAGCTTGGAGAAATTGGTGAAGAAGGTGATGAGCTTGAGAATTTAGAGAAAAAAATTAATGAAGTAGGTATGAGCAAAGAAGCTCTAAAAAAAGCAAAAAGTGAATTAGCTAAGTTTAAACATATGGCACCTTCATCTGCAGAAGCTTCAGTAGTAAGAACATATCTAGATTGTTTAGTTGATGTTCCTTGGAAAAAGAAATCAAAAGTAAAATCTGACATTAAATTATCAATGAAAATCCTTGAAGAAGATCATTATGGNCTTGAAGAGGTTAAAGAAAGAATTGTTGAATATCTTGCTGTTCAAAAAAGAGTTAAATCAATGAAAGCGCCTGTTTTATGTTTAGTGGGTCCACCTGGTGTTGGTAAAACATCACTNGGAGAGTCNATAGCAAGAGCGACTAATCGAAAGTTCGTGAGGATGTCACTTGGTGGTGTCAGAGATGAATCAGAAATTAGAGGACATAGAAGAACATATATAGGTTCTATGCCTGGAAAAATTATCCAAAAGCTTACAAAAGTTGGTGTAAAAAATCCGCTATTTCTTCTTGATGAAATTGACAAAATTGGAATGGATCACAGAGGTGACCCTGCTTCTGCTTTACTTGAAGTTCTTGATCCAGAACAGAACAATACGTTTAGCGATCATTATTTAGAAGTTGATTATGATTTATCTGAAGTTATGTTTGTATGTACTGCCAATAGTCTCAACATTCCCACACCGTTGTTAGATAGAATGGAAATCATACGTATACCTGGTTATATCGAAGATGAAAAAATAAATATCGCCGATAAGTATCTTCTACCTAAACAGATGAGCCGTAATGGATTGAAAGAGAATGAAATTGAATTGAAAAAAAACGTTCTNCTTGCACTNATTAGGTNNTATACAAGNGAAGCTGGTGTAAGAGGTCTTGAAAGACAAATAGCAAAGATATTAAGAAAGGTTGTTAAAGAAAGATTAATTGATAATAAAAATTTAACTAAACCAACTTTAATAACATCAAAAAATCTTGAAAAGTATTCTGGTGTGAAAAAATTTAAATATGGTGTTGCTGAAAAAGATAATGCAGTAGGGCAAGTCACTGGTCTTGCTTGGACCGAAGTTGGTGGAGAATTGTTAACAATTGAAGCATCTCATATTGATGGTAAAGGTAGGGTAATAAAGACTGGGTCTTTAGGTGATGTTATGCAGGAATCGATTCAGGCTGCTCTAACTGTTGTAAGATCTAGAGCTGAATCTTTAGGAATAAGTTCTAATTTTTATGAAAAATATGATGTTCACATTCATGTTCCAGAAGGTGCAACTCCCAAAGATGGACCAAGTGCTGGTGGAGCAATGGCAATTTCTCTAATCTCAATTTTCACAGGAATTCCTGTGAAAGCTGATACAGCTATGACAGGTGAAATAACACTTCGAGGACAAATATTAAAAATTGGCGGCCTTAAAGAAAAATTGCTTGCTGCTAAAAGAGGCGGAATAAAAAATGTTATTATCCCAAAAGAAAATGAACCTGACCTTCAAGAGATTCCAAAACAAATCACTAAGTCACTAAATATTATTCCAGTGGAATGGATTGATGAGGTAATATCAGCTGCTCTTGTTGAAGAACCAACACCAAATTCCAAAAAAATTAAAACTCAAAAAACTAAATATACAAGAAAAANTTCAAACAAACAGCCTCACTAAAACCCTTTATTTCCTTGACTTTTAGAGCTAAAAAGCTTTTCATAGAGNAGTATTTACAATAATTTAAACAGAGGAGTATTTAAATATGAATAAATCAGATTTAGTTGATGCGGTTGCGAGCAGTGCAGATATGTCAAAAGCTCAAGCAAGTAATGCAGTTGATGCAGTCCTAGATGGTATCTCAGGTGCTTTAAGTAGTGGGGATTCAGTTGCACTAGTAGGTTTCGGAACATTCTCAGTAAGACATAGAGCTGCTAGAGAAGGAAGAAATCCTCAAACAGGTGCTTCAATGCATATATCAGCTTCAAATGTACCAGGATTTAAAGCTGGTAAAGCTTTAAAAGATTCAGTTAAAGCTGGAAACCCAGCATAATTTTTTTCTTTTTTAAAAAGGGTGCTTATGCACCCTTTTTTTATTCTATAATATTGCCACTATGATGGAATCTCTTAGAAACTTTCTGACTGGACCAAGACTTTTAATTGTTGTGCTTGTATGTGCACTTCCATTCGTTTTTTTGGGAACTTCCTCTCTTGGTTCTGTGTTTAACGGATCATTTGGAACTATAAATGGAGAGGATGTTTCAGAAATTGATATTCAACTTGCTTCAAATTCTGCAACACAAAGATTTAAAAGCATTTATGGTGAAGATTTTGATTTTGATATGCTTGATGATGATTTTAAAGCTGAGTCAATAAAACAAGAACTTATTGTTCAGAAAGTTCTTCAAGCTGGTGCAAGATCCATGGGATTTATAAATAAATCTTCGCAAGAAGATGTTATGAAAAGTATTGTTCAAAGTTCAATATTCCAAGTTGATGGAGTATTCAGTGAAGATGTTTATGCAGCACAAGTAAACTCAAATGGATATACAAAAGAAAGCTATATTGAAGTAATGACAAATTTGGCTGCTGCAGAACTATATAGATCTTCTTTTACAAGTCTTGATTTTGTTACTAAAAATGAATTGTTAGAACTAACAAATTTATTAGAAAAATCATCTGATATTAAATTCATTAAAATTAATTATGAAGATTTAAAAGAGCAGATTGTGAATACTGAAATTGAATTGTCTAATTACTACAGTGATAATGAGATAAAGTTTTACTCGGAAGAAGAAAAAAGTTTTGAATACATTATTTTAGATCAATCAGAATATAAAGATAATATACAAATTCCAGAAACATACCTTAGTGATGCATATGATAATTATGTAATTAGGTTCGATAATAGTGCTCAAATAAGAATTTCTCATATAATGGTTGAGAAAAATAATTACGATTCTCGCGATTCTGCTTATGAATCTATTACTAAAATTAATGATTTGCTTTTAAATGGAGATGACTTTGCAACCATTGCAATAAAGTTTAGTGAAGATATTGTCACTAGAGAAATTGGGGGAGATCTTGATTATTACGAGAAAGATGTTTTCCCAGAAGAGTTTGAAGAAGCTCTTGTAAATTTGAATCTAAATGACATTAGTCAAATTGTTGAATTGGATGAATCCTTTCATATTCTAAAAGTAACTGAGAAAAATATTCAGGAACCACTTTCGGAAGAAGAGATTAGGAAAGAATTAATTGATGAGTTGATTGAAACAGAATCATTTGCATTAATGCAAGATGACTATTCAAAAATAGAAAATATGATTCTTGATAACAATACTCTCAATGAAATTTCGGAAGATTTATCAAAGGTTGTCAGCAAATCAGATTTATATAATAGCTCTAATTATAATTTTGAGTTTAATAACTCTGAAATTAAAGATTATTTGTTCTCTTCAAATTCACTAATAAATAAACCTTATGCAATTGACCTGGGCGACAAAATTATAATATTGTCTATAAATCAAATAAATGAATCTTCTCTTCAACCATTTGAAAGTGTTAATGACTCTGTATCAGAATTTTTATCTGAATCAAAAGCATTAAATAAAATAAACTTACTTAGCGATGAAATTAGAGCAATATCAAGCGATGAAGAAAGAAATGAATTTATAAGTGCATATGATTATGTAATTGAGGACTCATTTATTGGTGTTAAAAGATACTCATCACTTTTACCTCGTGAAGTTTTAAATATTATTTTTAATTCCAAAAGCGGAATACAAATTTCTGCTGATTCACAAAATGGAGATAAGTATATTATTGACATAGAAAAGTTTAATATGCCTACTGAAGATGAAATAATTAATGTTGTGGAAGATTACACATCATTTGGAAAAGATGTTTTTACAACTAAAATGTCTCAAATAATTAATGATGAAGTCTTTCTTAACGCAAGAGTAAACTTAAATAACCTAATTTTTTAGAAAAGAAATAATATGAACAATAAACTTTTTTTGCCTTTATTTTTGATTTTTATTACAGGATGCTCAGAAAATATAAGTCCTGTAGATTCTGGATTAGAAAACCAAATTTATCATCATGGAAATGGATCTGAGCCACAAGGAATTGATCCTCATATTGTAACAGGAGTTCCAGAGCATCATATTTTAATTAGTCTTTGTGAAGGTCTTACAATTCCGAATCCAAATCCAAATCAATTGGATGGATATATTGCAGGAACAGCAGAATCTTGGACTATTAGCGAGGATGGAAAAGAATACATTTTTAAAATCAATAAACAAGCAAAATGGTCTAATGGAGATTCAGTAACAGCTGAAGACTTCGTTTGGTCATGGAAAAGAATACTCACTGCAAGTTTAGGATCACAATATCCAGACATGCTTTATTATCTTGAGGGCGCTTATGAATATCATAATGGCTTAATAAATGACTTTGACCTAGTAGGTGTTAAGTCATTAGATATGCATACATTGAAAGTGAATTTAAAGAATCCTACTCCATTTTTCTTAGGTTTATTAAGTCATTACAGCACATGGCCAGTTCACAAAGAAACTGTTTTGAAGTTTGGTGATATTGATGACAGAAATGGAGAATGGACGAGGCCTGGAAATTTTGTGTGCAATGGACCTTTTCAATTAAAAACATGGGAACTAAATAATAAAATTATCGTAGAAAAAAATCCTCACTATTATGATGCCAGCATTGTAAGGCTTAATGAGATTCACTATTATCCAGTATCAAATGTAATGACAGAAGATAGAATGTTCAGAGCTGGACAACTTCACTTAACAAGCTCACTACCTTCACAGAAATGTCCTAATTATATTGAAGAAAATCCTGATCTAAGAATAGATCCTTATATGGGAACATACTTTTATAGAATTAATACTGAGAATGAAGCTCTGAATGACGTTAGGGTTAGAAAAGCTCTATCTTATGCAATTGATAGAAAATTACTAGTTGATAAAGTTACAAAATGTGGTCAAATTCCTGCATATTCGTTCACACCCCCTGGGACAAATGGATATCAACCTAATACGGAAATACCCTTTGATCCAATTCTTGCCAAAAAACTTCTTGAAGAAGCCGGATATTCTGAAGAAAATCCATTTCCTAAGTTAGAAATTCTATTTAACACAAATGAAGATCATAGAAAACTTGCTCTAGCAGTTCAGCAAATGTGGCAAGTCAATCTAGGAATTGAAATAGAACTAGTCAACCAAGACTGGAAAGTATATTTAAATAGAGAAATGATTGGTGACTTCCAAATATCAAGAGCAGGTTGGATAGGTGATTATGAAGATCCTAATACATTCCTGGATTTAATGAGGCCAAATCGTGGTAATAATAAAACTGGATGGGTTAATGATGAATATGATGCTCTTGTTGAAAAAGCTAATACTGTTAACGAACAAGATAAAAGATATAACTTACTTTATCAAGCAGAGGAAATTCTCATAGATAATATGCCAATTATTCCTTTATATACTTATGTAAGAGCATACCAACTTTCACCAGATGTAAAGGGGTTCAATCCACATATTTTAGATCATCATCATCCTAAATTTATTTATTTAGAAAGAGATTAATTTCGCATGCTTGCGATATTTTTTAAAAGAATACTGATTGCAATTCCAGTTTTATTTGCTGTAGCAAGTATTACTTTTTTTTTGATTAAGATAGCACCTGGTGGTCCTTTTGATGCAGATAGAGCTGTTTCTCCTCAAGTTCTTAAAAATTTAAACGAAGTTTATAATTTAGATGCATCCAATTGGGATCAATATGTTGATTATATGTCAGGAGTTTTAACAGGTGATCTTGGACCATCATTTAGATTTCCAGGAAGATCTGTTACAGAAATGATAGCAACTGGATTGCCAGTTACTTTTGAGTTGGCATTTTATGCTATTTTGATTGCTTTATTAATGGGAGTATTTTCAGGAGTACTTGCAGCCTTAAAAAGAAATACCCTTCTTGACTTTATTCCAATGGCAATTGCTATGATTGGGATATGTGTTCCAACATTTTTAATGGGACCTCTGCTTGTATTAATATTTGGAATTAATCTTGAAATTCTTCCAGTGTCAGGATGGGGACAGTTACCTGGAGATAAAATTCTTCCATCATTAACTTTGGGCTTTGCATATGCCGCATATATTGCACGACTTAGCAGGGGAGGTATGTTGGAAATTTTAAATCAGGATTTTATTAGAACTGCACGTGCAAAAGGGTTAACTGAGAGAATGGTTGTCATAAAGCATGCTATGCAGGGTGGTCTGATACCAGTCGTCTCTTTTTTAGGTCCTGCAATAGCAGGACTTTTAGCAGGCTCTTTTGTAGTTGAAACTATATTTCAAATTCCTGGATTGGGAAGATTTTATGTTGAAGCTGCTTTTAATAGAGACTATACGATGATTCTTGGAACGACGATATTTTTTTCAGCCATGATTGTATTTTTTAATTTATTATCAGATCTTGCTGCACTATGGTTAAATCCTAGGTCAAGAGATTCATCATGAATAATAATTCTCTTTGGTCTGACGCCTTTTATAGGCTATCAAGAAACAGGGCGGCAATATTTGGTGGCATTATACTTTTAATGTTGATTATTTTGGCTGTATTAGCACCCTTAATTGCTCCCTATTCTTATTCTTATCAAGACTTAAACCTTGGAGCGAGTCCGCCATCAGCTGAGCATTGGCTGGGTACAGATATATTAGGAAGAGATCTTCTAAGTAGAATTTTATATGGTGCTCGAATTTCTTTGCTCGTTGGATTTGTTGCAACTGGAGTTGCACTAATAATTGGAGTTTCTTGGGGGATTGTCGCTGGGTATCTTGGTGGACGAGTTGACTCAATAATGATGAGGATAGTTGATGTTTTATATGGATTACCTTTTATTATTTTTATAATCTTATTAATGGTAATTTTTGGAAGAAATTTATGGCTTCTTTTTGGAGCAATAGGAGCAGTGGAATGGCTCACTATGGCAAGAATAGTTAGAGGTCAGGTAATTGGTTTAAAAAATCAAGAATTTGTAATGGCTGCAAAGGCTATGGGTGTATCAAATTTTTCAATGTTTAGAAGACATTTGCTACCAAATATACTCGGACCAATTGCTGTATATGCTACTTTAACAATTCCTCAAGTAATGCTACTTGAAGGCTTTTTAAGTTTTCTTGGTTTAGGGATACAGCCACCAATGAGTAGCTGGGGCACTCTTATAAAAGATGGAGTCGAATCAATGGAAGAGTATAGTTGGCTCCTTGTATATCCAGGAATTACATTTACTATTACACTTTTTGCTCTTAACTTTTTTGGAGACGGTTTAAGGGACGCATTAGATCCTAAAACGTCTGATAATTAAAAAGCTCTAATAGCAATCTTTATGATTTGGCCTGGCATCAAGGTTGGCTGTTTAAAATTATTTATATCCTCAATACTTTTAATTGAAACGTCAAATAATTCAGATATTTTATATAAGTTATCACCCTGCTTAATTGAATAGAGTATTGTTCTTTTTTTTGATTCAATATTCCTATGGATATTTTTGTTTCCAATCGAAAGCTGTTGACCAAGTTGTAAATATTCATTTTCGTTAATAGAATTCATCTTAGCTAAGTCTCTTATTTCTATGTTATATTTTTTTGAAATGCTCCATAGAGTATCTCCTTCTGAAACAATATACATTTCATATGGAATAAAATTATTTGATTTAGTTTTTCCCAATGGTATTAATAATGTTTCATCAATAGATAAAAGATCACCTTCTAAATAATTAATATTTTTAATAACTTTAACTTCTGTATCATATTTTTTTGCTAACTCCCATAAGCTATCTCCTCTTTTAACAATATGCGATATCCAATTAATTTGATTAGAATCAATAAATGGATTATCGATACTTTCAAATAAATAATATTTTTCAATTGGTATATAAAAAATACTTTTATCTTTTGGATCAGATGCCCACTTTGTATAACCCGCATTTAACTTATATAACAGCTCTGGCTTAATTTGAAGATAATCACTTAAAGATAGGACTTCAACTTGCCCTGGAATTACAATTTTTTTAACTATTGGCTCATATGGAATATATGGCATTTCGATTCCATATTTATCAGAGTTAAGAATTAACTCTCTTAAAGCAATATATTTTGGAACATAGTTTTTAGTTTGATTTGGTAAATCAAGTGACCAGAAATCTATTGCTTGTCCTTTCCTTTTATTTTGATTGATTTTTCTATCTAAAAGGGAGGGTCCTGCATTATAAGCAGCAAGCGTAAGATAAATATCTTGATTAAATCTTTCATATAGATACTTTAAATAACCTACTGCAGCTTCTGTAGATTTAAATGGATCATGCCTATCTTCGCTCCACCATGATTTATTTAACTTATAAAGTCTTCCAGTTCTTGGCATAAATTGCCAAAGCCCTACTGCTCCAGAAGATGATATTGAAAAAGGATCATAATTGCTCTCTATATATGGAATTAGAGATAGCTCTAAAGGTAGATTACTTTTCTCAAGCTCCATTATTACAAAATAAATAAAGTAATATGAATCATTTAGATATTCTTTAAAACTTTCAAGATCTTCAAGATGCATATTCATATATGACAAAACCTGCTCATTCAAAAGAACTTGTTCTTTGTTTGAATTATTTTCTTTTAAATACTGCCAAATTTCTTGATATGAAGTTTCGTATAATATTTCATTATTTTCTGAATCAATTTTTTTATTTTGGATATTTTTTATTTCACTTGTAGGATCAATCTGAACTTGCTGACAACCAGTAATAAAAATAGATAGCATTAGAACTATTAATAACTGTCTTTCCATTTTCTTATAGTAGTAAAAATTTCAAATTCATTATCCTTGCACGTAAATTTTTTCATGATATTTTTTTTAACATCTAAATTATTACATCTCATGAATGGATTTATATTTAATTCTTTATTGATAGTTGTTGGAAGAGAAGGCATACCAGATGCAAGTATATTTTCTATAGATTTATACTCATCTTTTAAGATTGCATTATCTGGATCCACCTCAAGGGCAAATTTTAAGTTTGAAAGGGTATATTCATGTCCACAATAAATTTTAGTGTTTTTAGGTAGCTCAGATAGTTTTTTTACAGAATCAAACATTTGTTGGTATGTTCCCTCAAAAACTCGACCACATCCTCCAGCAAAAAGAGTGTCTCCACAAAAAAGTAGTGGATCACCATTATTAAAAGCATAAAATGCAATATGGTCTAAAGTATGGCCTGGAACAAAAATTACATCAAAATCAATACCAATGATAGAAAACTTATCTGATCCATTAACTTTTTTATTTATGCTATCAATATTATTTATTGGTCCATAAACGTCACACTTTTTTCTATCTAATAAATCTTTTATTCCATTGGTGTGATCATAGTGATGATGTGTAATTAAAATACCTTTTAAATCAATTTGTTTTTTATCAATTTGTTTTATAATATTTTCAGATTCTCCTGGGTCAACAACTATTGACCCTTCATTAGTTGAAATTAACCAAATATAATTATCATCATATGCTTTTATTGGTTCTACGTTTAACATAGAGAGATTCTAATTTAATTTTATGAAAACAGTAAATATTTATACAGATGGTGCTTGCAGAGGAAATCCTGGACTTGGTGGTTGGGGAGTAATAATTGAGTATGAAAATATTACAAAAGAATATTTTGGAGGTGAAAAAAATACAACTAATAATAAAATGGAACTTAAAGCTGCAATTGAGGGATTAAAGATTTTAAAAGAAGCTTGTGAGGTAAATATTACAACTGATTCTAAATATGTAATGGATGGAATTACATCATGGATAAATAATTGGAAAAAAAATAATTGGAAAAATGCATCTAAAAAAGATGTAAAAAACAAAGATTTATGGATTGAGTTAGATCATTATGTTTCTATGCATGAAGTAAAATGGAACTGGGTAAAAGGTCATTCAGGGCATGAAAAAAATGAAATTGCAGATGAACTTGCCAATAAAGGAATAGATAGTCTTTAATTATGTCAAAAAAATATATCGTATTGGATACTGAAACTACTGGACTTGAATACAAACAAGGCCACCGTGTTATTGAAATAGGCGCAGTTTTAATGAATGACCGAAAAAAATCTACAGATCATTTTCATAGTTATTTAAATCCATCAAGACTAATAGATGAGGAAGCTTCAAAAGTTCACGGTATTACAAATCAAGATCTTGAAGATAAGCCTGCTTTTGATGAGATAGCTGAGGAGTTTATAAATTTTATCGATGGTTCTACTTTAGTTATACATAATGCCCCATTCGATCTTGGATTCTTAAATAATGAACTTATGATGGCTTCAACAAGCTATCCCAAAATTGAAGAAATCTGCGATGTTGAAGATTCTCTTTTAATTGCAAGAGATAAATTTCCAGGTCAAAGGAATTCATTAGATGCTTTAGCGTCTAGATTTGATATTTCTGGCTATGATAGAACTTTTCATGGTGCCTTATTAGATGCCAACATTCTTGCTGATGTTTATATGCAGCTTACTGGTGGGCAAAGTAAATTTGAATTTATTACAAATGGAAATGTTGTGTCTGAACAAGAAATAAAAACTGAAGAATTAATAATTGATCAAATCGATGACTTACCAACAATAAAAAGTTGTAAGAAAGATTCAGAAGCTCACAATGAAAGACTTTCTGAAATTGAAAAGAAATATTCTCTTAGGACTATTTGGAGAAAATTTTAATGGCAAAAGTGATTACAAGATTCGCTCCAAGCCCAACAGGAACTTTGCATATTGGAGGTGTGAGAACCGCATTATTTAATTATGTTTATGCAAAGCAAAATAATGGCCAGTTTTTAATAAGAATAGAAGATACTGACAGAGAACGTTCAACAAAAGAATTTGAAGAAAATATATTAAGTAATTTGAACTCGATAGGGCTTAAACCTGATCAGGAGCCAATTAATCAATCTGAAAGAAATAGTATTTATATTGCTGCCGCAGATAAGTTAATTGATTCTAAAAAAGCATATTGGTGCGATTGTTCACCTGAAACTCTTGAACAAATGCGAGCTGAACAAACTGCAGCTGGTAAAAAGCCTATGTATGATGGAAGAAGTAGAAACCTTGGACTAGAAAGATCTGAAAATACTGTTTTAAGACTTGCAACACCAAATGAAGGAGAAATTATTGTAAATGATCTAATAAGAGGTGAGATTAAATTTAATAATAATGAGCTTGATGACCTTATCCTTCTGAGAAGTAATGGCACTCCAACTTATCACCTTTGCAATGTTGTGGATGATTTTGAACAAAATGTTACAACTGTAATTAGAGGAGAAGACCATATAAGTAATACTCCAAGACAGATTCATATACAAAGTGCTTTAAATTATCCTGAGCTTCAATATGCTCATTTACCTTTAGTTCTTGGAACTGATAAAAAAAGGTTATCAAAAAGGCATGCTGCAACAAGCCTTGAAGAATATCGTGAAAAAGGTTACTTGGACTCTGCAATAATCAATACCTTAGCTAGATTAGGCTGGTCTAAAGGTAATAAAGAAGTTTTTTATCTGGAAGATCTAATCAAAGACTTTAATATTAAAGAAGTTCAAAAAGCTGGTGCAATTTTTGATATTACAAAACTAGACTGGTTAAACTCTCAACATCTTGCTAATTTATCTCTCAAAGATTTCAAAGACGGTTTAAAACCATTTCTCAATGAATTAAATATTAATATTGATGATCATGAAAATGCTGATCTTTTAATAAAATCGATGAGAACTGCTCAAAATACCTATTCTGAAATTGCTAACAGTTTGATTCCTTACTATAAAGAAATAGATGAATATGATGAAAAGGCAATAACTAAGTTTATTGAAAATAAATCAGATTTAGAAAATATTAAAAATATGTTAATAAGCATTAATGACTGGTCAGAGGAATCAATTGATAATGCTTTAAAAGATTATCAACAAGATAACGAATTATCAGTTCCAAAAGTCAATCAACCTATAAGAATTGCATTAACTGGGTCTATAAAATCTCCTTCACTAGGAACTACTTTAGTAATTTTTGGTAAAAACACGTCTATTGAGAGGATTAATGCACTACTGGATAAAATTTAAAAATAATTTTTTATTATTTTGTGTCTAAAAAATAGATACAAAAGTAGACATTTTGAGCATCAAATGCCTATAATATCGCAAGTTAAACACTTTTCCGTGGGGGATACACATGAAAAATTTTAAATACTTGCTGTCAGTAATTCTATTAATGCCTTTTGCATTAATTGCACAAGATAGCTCTGATACAGATGTTGAAGAGGTTGTTGTAGTTGGTTCACAAATAAAAGGAGCCAAAATTACTGGAGTATTACCTGTTACTATAATTAGTGCTGAGGATGTAGATAATTTAGGTATTGATAGTGGTGATGAGCTACTTGAAAATATGGTAGAACAGGGCAACAACTACTTTAATGAGGCTGAAGAAACTTCTGGTGGTGTTAATGCTGCTAGGGGTGATGTCGGTGCATACAATTTAAGAAATATGGGTGTAGGTAATACGCTTGTGCTTCTTAATGGAAGAAGACTTGTCAATAATGCTGGATATCAAACAGAGCTTATTGGTGAAGACTTTTTACCAACAATGACTGTGAATTCACAAGCAGTACCAGTACTCAATTTAGATAGAGTTGAAGTCCTTAGAGATGGAGCTTCTGCTATTTACGGTGCTGATGCTGTTGCAGGTGTTGTAAACAATGTTTTAGATACAGATTTTGTTGGAATGGAAGTGAAATTTAGAACATCAGAGTTTGACAATTTTAATCCTGGTGCAGGAGATAGATTTAATTTTAAATGGGGTAAAGATTTTAATGGTGGCGCTTCAAATGTAACGGTTACATATGATTATTATGACAGAGATCGTCTACCAACATCGGAGGACCCTAAATGGAGTGCATGTAATCTGAAGGGAAGTAATTATGGCAGTCCAGATAATATGGATTTTGAAAATAATAATAATCTAAGAAATTGTTATACAACTGCTTATATTCAACTTGATAGAAGTGGTAGAGACTTTTTTACAGATAGTTCGGGTGAGACTCAAATACTTCCTCTATACGGAATTGATCCTATGACAGAACTTCCTGTTATTGGATGTGATGGGGGCTCTAATACAATTGTTACAGATTATGGAACATGTTTTCATCCAGATACATTGTCAGATGGACATGGCGCAAGGCTTAATCCTAACTTATATAGAGATGCTAGAGGTAAGCTAGAAAGACATAACCTATTTATATTTGTAAACCATGAAATGAAAAGTGGTAAAGAAATGTATGCTGAAATTGGAAGATATAGATCTGAATACGAAAAAAATAAAGAATCCGGTGGAATCTTCTCTGTTCAAAAACAATACATGAGAAATAACTATTGGGCTCAACAAATTGAAGATAAGACTGGACATGATATCAATAGAACTTGGTTGGTTGATAGTTGGCGTCCTCATAATGTTCAGAGACAAGTCAGTAACGAGAAAGAGACTTATAGATTTGTTTTAGGGTTTAGAGGTCAAACAGATTCTGGATGGGATTGGGATACTGGTTTAGTTGTAAGTAAGGCCACAATGGAAGATTTAACTGCTAATCGTATAGGTGCGCACGAATTATATGATGGCCTTAACGATAGTACTCCTGCAGCGATTAATCCATTTGCTGCAACAAATAATAATATTGAAAGAGCTTTAGTTGATGTTTATAGAAATGATACAAGTAAGTTAAGAATGTTTGACTTTAAACTATCGAAACCAGACGTGTTTTCAACAAAAGCCGGGGATGTTGCACTTCTTATCGGTGGTGAATATAGACACGAAGCTTATGCTGATGATAGAGATCCATTACTTGATGGGACAGTTCCATTTGCAAACTATCAAGGCTTGACACACCCGTTCGTTTCAGCCGTGATAGGTAGTAGCCCTTCAACAGATACTTTTGGTGAAAGAAATGTTGACTCATTATTTATGGAGATGCAGATTCCTATAACAGATACTATTAATGCTCAAGCAGCTGTTAGATGGGAAGATATAGAAAATGTAGGTTCCACAACTGTAGGTAAGTTTGCAGTTGGTTGGGATGTTACAAATAGTGTTCGTGTTAGAGGTTCTGTATCTACATCAACAAGAGCACCAAATCTGATTCAAATTCATCAACAAGAAGTAACAAGAGTTGCTACTCGTGAAGATTTTGTTTACAAATATATTGGTGCTGATGATTGGGACCAAACAGTTCAAAGATACAGTAAAGCTAAATCTGTTGATGATGGTCTTGAATCAGAAACATCAACAAACACATCTTTCGGTGTTGTTATACAACCAGAGGCTGTAGATGGTTTAACAATTACTGCTGATCTATGGGCAATCGAAAAAGAAGATACTATTGGATTATTTGGAAGAGAAAATCATACTGTTTATGACTTAGCTTTAAGATTATTAGCAGGTAATAGTGATTGTTCTTCATTTGTTGGTAATCCAGCTCTTACAGGCTTAGATGAATATGATGGATCTGATGATCTTGAATTAACTGATGGATCTGATGTTGCTCTTGATGATGCATTTGCAGCAGCAGGTATATGTCCTAGAGGACAAGTAAATCAGGTAACTGATGAATATTTAAACTTAGCAACAAGAACAGTAGAAGGTATGGACGTTGCAATTGTTTATACTTTAGATACTCAGTATGGTGACTTTACATTTAAATATAATGGTTCATTTACAGATGAATTTTCTCAAGAAGCTACATCACAATTTGCTGCAATGCAGGCATTAGCTGATAACGGCACAATACCAGAAAATATTCCACTTCAAGGTTTTGGTGATTTATTAGGTAAAGATGGAAGTCTTGAAGAAAAACATTCTTACAAGATTTATTATAGTGCTGGAGATTGGGGCGCTTCGTTGTCTGGATTGACAAAAGGAGATTTTGTTCAATCTAAGTTTGGAACAGTTAACGGCGTTGGATATACAATTCCTGAGATGACAACTATGGATCTTGCTGTGTGGGGTAAATTTGACTTAAGTGGTAAAGATGCAAGAGTTAAATATACAATCAAGAACTTCGAAAATGAAAGAGCTCCTCTTGCTGATGGGTATCAAGGATATTTCTCTGATATTCACCAAGATTTAGGAATGATTCATCAATTAGAATTAAGAGTTAGATTCTAATTTAAAATTATTTAAAAGGGAGCATCAAGCTCCCTTTTTTTTATCTTATAATAAATAAATGGCTGCTTATAAAAANAAAGGTTTCAGTATTGGAATAGCAATATTTTTAATCATGATGTTTTCACCATCACCAACNGGATTAAGCGAAATTGGTTGGGATGTAGCAGCTGTTGCAGTTCTTATGGCAATTTGGTGGGCAACAGAAACTGTCCCAGTTGCTATTACTGCATTGCTTCCACTTGCACTTTTTCCATTGCTTGGTGTTACATCCTTTGAAAATGCTGCAGTCCCTTATGCAAATAAGAATATCTANCTTTTTTTAGGTGGATTTGTATTGGCTTTAGGAATAGAAAGTTCTGGTTTGCATAAAAGAATAGCTCTAAAAATGATTATTGCTGTTGGTTCAAGTGGTAAAAAGCTTGTTGGAGGATTTATGCTTGTANCAGCACTTATAAGCATGTGGGTAATGAATACATCTACTACACTTATGTTGCTGCCGATTGGTCTTGCTGTTTGTGGAGTTATGGCTGAGACAATCCCAGGACTCTCAAGCAAAGATAAAAGTAATTTTGATACTGCTTTGTTACTTGGCATAGCTTATGCTGCAACCATTGGAGGTATGTCTACACTTATAGGCACAGCACCNAATATAGTTTTCAGCGCATTCATGCAAGATACNTATGGTATTGAAATTGNNATGGTTGATTGGATGATGCTTGGNGTTCCTCTAGCAGCGATAATGCTATATGGAGCTTGGATGCTTTTAACTAAATATGTTTTTCCTATTAATTTTAATGCNTCACTTGAAGCTAANGATGAANTGAGAGGAATGTTAAGTGAAATGGGTGCATTTACAAAAGATGAAAAAAGAATTTCTATNATCTTTGGTCTTGCTGTTTTTGGTTGGGTGTTTAGAACAATATTGAATAAAATTGAATTTCTCTCTGGCTTAACGGATGCTGGTATAGCCATAATCGCAGCTATTTTGATTTTTATGACACCATCAGCATCTAAAAAGGGAGATTTGTTGAAATGGGAAAAATCAAAAGATTTACCATGGGGGCTATTAATTCTTTTTGGCGGTGGTTTGTCATTAGCAGCTCAAATAAGCTCAAGTGGCTTAGGTATATGGATAGGAAATAGCTTACTTGTTTTAAGCTCTGTTCCCCCAATACTTTTAATCNTAGCTGTTGCTACGTTAATAATTTTCCTTACAGAGATAACAAGCAATGTAACAACAACAACAACCTTTTTACCTGTTTTTGGAGCCTTNGCTATTGCTATAGGAGTTCTCCCGGTATCACTTACAGTTCCAGTTTGTTTGGCTGCAAGTTGTGCTTTCATGTTACCTGTTGCAACTCCTCCAAATGCAATAGTTTATGGTTCAAATAAATTTACAATTGCAACTATGATGAAGGCTGGTTTTGCTTTAAATATAATTGGTATTTTGGTTGTAACAATTTTTGCATATTATTTTGCACCTCTTATTTTTTAAATACTAATAANTGTGAAGAAGCTTTTAATCTTAATATTATTTTTTACTTACATAGANGCNACAGACTATATAGATTATAAGCATCCATTTCATCCAACATCTGGTAAGAGTGGNATGGTTGTGAGCCAAAATGCTTTATCTTCAGAGCTAGGAATAAAAATTTTAGATATGGGTGGAAATGCTGTTGATGCNGCAGTGGCTGTAGGCTTTTCACTTGCAGTAACTCTTCCAAGGGCNGGCAACGTTGGNGGTGGNGGCTTTATGTTGATTTACATTAAAGAGAAGGATGAAATATTCTACATTGATTATAGAAGCAAATCTCCCAAGAACGCCACAATAGAAAAACTGCTTAGTACAAAAAAAATTCCTCCAAGAGATTCAAAACTATGGGAGAGAGTTGACTATACCTATTTAGCATCAGCTGTTCCGGGNACTGTGTATGGTTTATTAGAAGCTCATAAAAATTTTGGAAGTTTAGAACTACAAGAAATTATGCAACCTGTTATAGAACAGGCTGAAAAAGGTGTTTATGTTTCAAAGGATCTCAATTATGTTATTGACGTAACTCCTCAATTAGAGAGTGATATCGAATCAGCGTCTATATTTCTTAAAAACGGTAAACCACCTGCTGAAGCATCTATATTAAAGAGGCCTGATTTAGCAAATACATTCAGAGAAATATCAAAACATGGAGTAAAAGGTTTTTATGAAGGAGATATTGCAGACAAAATTGTAAGTGCNATGGAAAAAAATAATGGATTGATAACACATGATGATTTAAAAAATTACAGACCTTTTTTTAGAATGCCTATAGCCATTAATTATAAAGGATACAAAGTTTTTACAGCCTCACCTCCATCTGGAGGAGGGGTAACACTGCTAACTTCTTTAAGCATACTCAATAACATTAATATTAAAAAATATAAAAATGATTCAACTAAAACTTATCATTATCTTGCTGAAGCTTTAATGCGAGGNCATAACAATAGNTCTCATTACGTTGGAGANCCTGAGTATTTNAATGTTCCTATTGAAAAGTTATTATCACCAAAGCGTATTAAAGAACTCGCTAGCTCAATTGATTCAAATAAAGCAAGTTCCGTTAGTCAGGTAATTCCTTTTAAGCCTAGGAAAGAAAGTAAAGACACTACTCATTTTTCAATAGTCGATAAAGACGGAAATGCAGTATCAAATAGTTATACCTTAGGATTATCTTTTGGCTCTGGAGTGACTATTCCAGGAACAGGAATATTAATGAACAGCCAGATGAACAATTTTGCCTATAGATATGGAGAAAAAGGCTCTATTGGAAGAGTTGTTAGTCCAGGTAATAGATTTGAACCAGGCAAAAAACCTATGAGCACAATGGCTCCAACAATAGTTTTTGATAAGAATGATGAACTATTTTTAGTAACTGGCTCACCAGGTGGATCAGATATTCCTGCTGCTATATTAAGGGTTATTACTGGTGTAATAGATTTTGATTTGGATATTGGTGAGGCAACAATGTTACCGAGAATTCATAAGGATTGGCCATATAGAGGCTTAGAGCATGAGAGGGCAGTAAGCAGAGATATTGTAAGAAGGTTATCAAGCATGGGTCACGAACCTGAATATGAAAATACTATTGGCAGTACACAAAGTATTCATATAGTAGATGATGTAAATTATGGTTATGCTGATTTACGAAGACCGAATGCAGGAGTCTCAGTCCAAACTAATTAAATTGTAGCTTGACCCCAATAATTGTATCCAACAATTTTTGGAGTGCTTGGAAGATACATTTGATCTAAAGACTCAATTTTAAAACCATTTGTATTCAAAATCTCAGGTATATCTTTATTAATATTGCAACCACCAAATAATTTACTCCATAAAGGATTGATTCTATTTTGCCACTTTATAATATTTTTATCTGGTGCAATACCGTGCTCACAAAAAATAAATTTTGCATCTGCTTTCATTACTCTTTTAATTTCTCTTAAAGCTTCATTGATATTAGGAATTGAGCACATTGTGTAGGTTATTAAAACAGTATCAATAGTATCTGATTTAAGTTTGATCTCTTCAGCGCCATTTATTAAAAAATCAATATTAATTTCAAGATTTTGAGCTGTTTTTTTTGCCATATCACATAATTCTTCAGATGGATCTAACCCATAAACTTTTTTAATTTCTGATTTTTGATAAAAAGGCATATTTAATCCTGAACCAATACCCACTTCAAGAATAGTTCCAGATGCTTTTGGGACTATTTTATTTCTTTGATAATTAATAGGTTTTGTTGAGCAACAACAATCCAACATTTTAGGTAATACATATTTTTCATATGTTTTTTTAATCATTCTTCAACATCATCTAAAGGCATTGCAGCAATGTTAAAGCCGGCATCAACATAAGTAATTTCACCCGTAATACCACTTGCATGATCTGAACATAAAAATGCTGCAACGTTACCAACTTCTTCAGCTGAAACTGTTCTGCCAAGAGGAGCTCTCTTAGAGTGCTGTTTTAACATTTTTCTAAAGTTTTTNACTCCAGATGCAGCTAAAGTTTTAATAGGTCCTGCTGAAATAGCATTTACTCTAACTTTATCTTTTCCAAGAGATGACGCAAGAAAGCGTGTATTGGCCTCTAAGCTAGCTTTCGCAAGACCCATAACATTNTAATTTGGCATTGTTTGTGTGGANCCAAGATAAGTTAAAGTAAGCAGNGCAGANTNNTCATTCANCANAGGTTTAGATTCTCTTGCCATNGCAGTAAAACTATATGANCTTATNTCATGAGCTATTTTAAAACCTTCTCTATTAGTAACATCNACAAAATTTCCTTCTAATTGATCAGCTNGAGCATANCCAATTGAATGNACAAATCCNTCAAATTTTTTCCAATGCTTTTTTAATTCATTAAAAGATTTTGTAATAGAGGCATCATCTGCAACATCACATTCAATAAGAATATTTGAATTACATTCTTTAGCTATAGGCTCTAAGTTTTTTAATAATCTTTCATTTTGGTAGGTAAATGCCAATTCAGCACCTTCACGATGCATAGAAACAGCAATACCTGCTGCAATTGAGTATTTATTAGCAAGTCCAGATATTAATATCTTTTTGTTTTTAAGCAACATTATAAAATTTATATATATCTTATTGTAAAAGATTAATTGATACTTAAGTAAATTTTATCCTTTGTTTATAATATGTAATCTNTATTATTTANAAAATGAAAAAAATAAAAATCTTNAAGATGAACNTGCAAAGAAAANCTTATGCTTACCTATCAAAGTTTTTTATCTTTATTATGAATCTTTATATAAAATCAAGAGCAGGTAAAAACTAATTTATATTTTGGGGCTATAGCTCAGCTGGGAGAGCGCTTGATTGGCATTCAATAAGGAAACCCTTTTACATAGGGGTTTACAGGCAAAAACCCTTATTTTTAGTGCATTTTTAGTGCATTTTGACTAGAAAATTAAGTTAATATAATTTGGCTATCTCTAGAAAAAAACAGACGTCGCGAATAACCCACCTAGAGTTGCTAGAAAGAACCTATATATGGGGGTTAAAATTTAATATCTT
>NHJW02000025.1 GCA_002169625.2 Gammaproteobacteria bacterium TMED225 | reverse complement strand
ATAGAAATTCCAGTCATAGTAGTGCTAAATGATTTTCCTGTTATTAAAAGTCCTAACAAAACTCCAACAAAAGAAATTGTTACAGCAGACAAAATAATAAAAGATTGATAGAAGCTATTAAACTGCGTAATTAGCATTAATAGCATCATAAAAACAGCCGTAACCCCGGCTACGAGAATAAANTTATTAACGTCTTCAGTTTCCTCTGCCATGCCNCTAAATTTATAACTAATACCAGTTCCAAGATNTGNNGNCTCTAACCANCGGNTTAGTTGATTAATTTTTTCTGANACTTTTGATTCATCCTCNGTTCCAGCTCCTACTTCTTGAAAGTATTTACCATTTTTACGATTAACAGTCTGACGATTTTCTTTTGGTGCAACAGTTACAAAAGAGCTTACAGGAACNGTCCCTTGTTTAGTAACAACATTTAAATCCCTGATGCCCGTTATTGTTCTATCTGAATCTGGAAATCTTGCACGAATTTCTACTTCNTCTTTTGCATCATCTGGTCTATATTCCCCAACTTTAAATCCTGATGTAAGCATCTGCACTAGAGCTCCAACGTCACTTACGCTGACACCTAATTGAGCTGCCTTTTGTTTATCAACTTCAACACTCCATTCTACTGATGGATATGCTTTNGAAGAAAAAATATTATTAAGACCAGCCATTTCNTTACGCATGTAATATTCAATTCTAGATACTGCTNCATTAACTTGTTCCTCTGTATCACCAAAAACATCAAGTTCAATTGGAGAATCAAAAGAGGGCCCACCTTCATCAGCTTCAACTTCAACAGCAATTCCTGGCATATCTTTTGTTGATTCTTTTAAACGATCCATAATCTCAAAACCAGATATTTTTGTTTGTGATGGTTCAAGGGTTTCAATAAAACCTCCACCAATTCTGTCAGCTCCTGATTCCCACCAATTTGTACCAGATCTTAGATAAACATTTTTGATTCCTTCAACTTCTAAAAATCTTTCCTCAACTTGCTCAATAATTTCCTTAGTTTCAAGAGCGGAGAAATTACCTCTAGCTTTAATAGTTATATTTGCTTGAATTGGATCAACGATAGCAAAATATATTGTACCCATTCCTGAAATCGAATAGCTTAATATTATTATTAGTAATACTGATAATACTGCAGCTACAGTCTCTATGGGATTATTTACAAACCTTTTGATATATTTACCATACCAATCAGTTAATTTTACAAAAATTGATACATCATCATTAGCGCTATTAAGAGCTGATTCTTTTTGTCCAAAATATGACCCTAAAACCGGAATAACAATTAGTGAGTAAAACAAAGAAGCTGATAAAACAAAAAAAATAGTAATNGGAAGGTATTTCATGAATTGACCTGTAAAACCTGGCCAAAACATCATTGGTATAAAAGCAGCTAGGGTTGTTCCAGTCGAAGCAATAATAGGATAAAACATTCTTTTAGATGCAAGAGTGTAACCTTCTTGACGGGAAAGACCTTCTGCTATTTTTTTGTCAGCATATTCAGTAATTACAATTGAGCCATCAATCAGCATTCCCATTCCCAGTAATAATCCCATCATTACAAGAAAATTAACCTCCATATTNAGAGNATATAAAATTAAATATGTCATCAAAAAACAAAAAGGTATTGAAAGACCTACAAGCATTGAAACACGAGTNCCCATACTTGCGATTACAAGCACCATAATTAATATCACAGCAGCAATAATATTACCATTTAGCTCTTTCACCATTAGACTTGCATAAACAGTGTCATCATTTGAAATCTCAACTTTTAAATTTTTTGGAAGAGATTGCTCAAAATTTGTTAAAACTTCTCTTATGGCATTTGAAGCATCTATTGCATTAGCACTTTCTCTNAGTGAAATTTCTAAAGTTACTGCATCCTGTCCATTAATTCTTGCGTAAGAAGTAAAGTCTTTAAATGTTCGTTTTATAGTAGCAATATCACCAAGGGTTACGATTGCATCTTGTGTTACTTTTACCGGAATTTCATAAACATCCTTTGCAGATTCAATTATGCTTGGGACTTCAATATTAAAACTTCCTCTGCCAGTATCTTGTTTACCGCCAGGAATTATAAGATTGTTATTAGAAACTGAATAATATATATCAGAGAGTGTTACACCATAAGACTCCATCTTTGATTTATCTATTACACCTTCAAGAACTTCTTCGGGTGCGCCTGTCATTCTTACTTCAAGAATTTGTTCGATAGGCTCAATTTCATCTTTTAGCTCTCTTGCATAAAAAACTTTTTGTCTGACAGAACTCCCACCAACTATACTTATATTCATTACAGGAAAACTAGCTTCACTATATTCTTGAATTTGAGGGTCCTCCGCCTCTAAGGGCAATTGATATTTTATTTCCTCCACTCCCTGCTTTACATCAACTAGCGCCTTATCTATATCAAACCCAACCTCAAATTCTAAAAATACTCTCGCATAACTTAAATAACTTGTAGATCTAATACTTTCAACACCTGTTACAGTTTTTAATCTATTTTCTAAAGGCCTTGCAATTAATCTAGATGTATCACTCGGAGATGCACCATCTAGAAAAACAGAAACAGTGATAAATGGAAGTTGAACATTAGGAGATGCTGCTATTGGAATTTCTTGCCTAGCATAGGTCCCTGCAATAATAATCATAAAGGCAACTAATAAAGTAGTCTTAGCCTTTCTAATCGCAAAATCAATTATTTTAGTCATATACGATTAGTAACGACTTTTTGGCCATCTTCAACAAAACCCTGGCCTTGAATAATTATTTCGACTTTTTCTGGAATGCCTGTAACCCATAAACCTTCTTCAGAATCTTCTAAAATAATAATTTCAACAAATTTTGCAATGCTTTCTTTTTCGATTACTCTTATACCTAATTTTCCTTCATCGTTTAAAAGCAATATAGAAGGCGATATTTTATGAGCTTTAACAAGATCTATTTCTATTGTCATATTTGCTGTTAAGCCATCTTTGATAAATCCATCAGGATTATCAATCATTGAGCCTACTCTAAAAGTTCTAGTTTCAGAAGAAGCACTTTTTGAAACAAAGGTTAAAGAGCCTTTAATTTTTTGACCTGTTACAAGTTCAAGATTTACTTTTTGGTTAACGCGAACTTTATTTATATCGTATTCTGGAACCCCTGCATAAAATGTTATAGGGTCTAATTTAATTACAGTTGCACAAATCTGTCCTCTTTCAAGAAAATTTCCAGGTTTAATAATTTGTTCAATGAATCCTGAAAAGGGTGCCTTAACTTCTGTTCTATTCAATTCAACGACACCTAAACTGCATAAAATCGAATCTTTTTTAACATAATCGCCTTGTATTGCGCCAATACTAACAACCTCTCCAGAAGTTTTAGCTTTCACATTTACCTTTGTCTCAGAAAATGAAGTAGCCTTTAGCTTAATTAAAGGTTGATACTCTTCAGCAATGCTCAAATATGTCTGAACATTAAATAGATCGGAGGTCTCTTTTTTAATCTCAAGATTGTCATTTTTAAAAAAACCAGAAATCATCCAAAGAATAATTGGAACAAGTATATATANGGATAATCTTANGTTTTTTGTTAATTTCATTTCAAACTTTATGCTTATTTCTCAATTCATNAAATAATTTCTTATTAAATGGTTTTTGATTTTTAACACTTTTATCCATTTTAATTTCTAAATTTTTACCATTTAAAAATTCTATTTTTAGAGTATTAAATATTTTTTTAAAAGCACTAAAGTTNTCTTTAGAATCTCTNTCATTNAATGTATTCCAACCAATTTTTTTTCCAGCATAATAAACAATAGGATGAGACCATTCAAATTCTTTTCTTGGTTGATAAGATTTTCTTGCTTCAACATAAGCCTCTTCAACCGCTGGAAAACCATCTATTTTATTTATTTCATTACATGCTTTCATTAAATCAGTAAGAGTTGGTAGAAAAGATTGAGATAATATAACTTTCTCTATTGCTTCAAGAATAACTTTGGAAGATTGATCTTTTAAGCTAACAGCCCACAACTTTTTACCTTCCTTTAACTTTTCATCAGTTCCAAATACTTTATAAAACTGATAGTGATATGCAAGTTCAAGTTTAAGAAACAATGTATCAATTGATTTAATAAAATCTTGCTTATTCGAGATTGATTTCTTTTGCCCAAGTGTTGTCATTTTTTCTCGTTTTAAAGTCTTGTGTATATTTTCCTGGTTCAGAATATTTTTTATTTTCTTCATTATTACCTATATTATCATTCATCATATGACGTCTTTTTACATGATCAATGAACTTAGAATTCCATGTTGTGAAGGCGGATCCTTTATCTTTCCAATAAAGGATAAACTCTCTTAAATATTTTAGCGCAGAATCTTTATTTATTTCTGAAAGATTAAGAATATCGAATACATCATCATTAGGATACCAGTTTTCATCAATACAATGAGGTAATATTTTCTTAGAATTGTTTTCCTTTGCCCACTCTCTCCTAATATAATCAATGAAAGTTGAATTCCAATTATTCTTTTTTTGACCTCTCTCAGTCCAATAAATTTTGAATTCTNTTAATTTAGTTTTATAAAAATTTTCATCAATATCTATCATACTTAATACTTCTTTAGCTTCATCAGAAGGATCCCAATCAAACTGTATTTGCGATGACTGATTNCTTTTATTGGGAGTTTTGATTTTATAATTTTTGATAACNTCATCATCGGTAGAAATTAAATCAAAACTTATTAACTTTTTAACCGATTCTTTGATTATGTTTATGTTAATAAAATTAAGCTTTTTTTTTGCCGACTCAACTAGACCTTCATAAGAAGAGATATCTTCTAAATCATTTTTATTATAAAGNCTTAAAATTATTGAACATTCTAAACCTAATGTTTCTGCTACCTCTGTTGAAAAAGATAAATCATTCTCACTTTTCAATTATNTTACTTACCCCTTCTAATGCTTATTGCATCATTTAATTTTTCAAGACATAAAACTGTATCATCCCAACCCATACATGCATCAGTGATGCTTTGCCCATAATTTAAATTATCTGAAATTTTTTGGTTTCCTTCATTAAGATGACTTTCAATCATTACTCCTTTAATGTTTTTATTGCCATCAATAATTTGATCGCTAATTGAGNCAATAACAGGAATTTGTTGTTTAAATTTCTTTTGGCTATTTCCATGACTGGCATCAATCATTATAGATTCATTAACCTCAGCTTCTTTTAGAGCAGCTAAAGTATTCTCAAGGGATTCATTATCATAATTTGGTATTTTGCCACCTCTTAAAATAATATGAGAGTCGATATTTCCTGCGGTTTTTAGCATTGCAATATCTGCTTCCTTTGTAGCGCCTAAAAAAACATGTGAGTGGTTTGCTGCTTGAATACCGTCAATAGCTGCCTTCAGACCTCCGTCAGTTCCATTTTTTATGCCGATTGGGCAAGATAATCCNGAAGCAAGCTCTCTATGAATTTGACTTTCTGCTGTTCTTGCGCCAATTGCTCCCCATGAAATAATATCTGTTACATATTGAGGAGAAATTGGATCAAGAAATTCTGTGCCGGCAGGGAGACCTAGATTTGAAATTTCTATTAAAAGCTTTCGAGCCATTTCAACACCTTTTGCAATGTTATAAGTTTCATTAATGTCAGGATCATTAATTAATCCTTTCCATCCTACAGTTGTTCTTGGTTTCTCAAAATAAACTCTCATAATTATAAGAATATTTTCTCTAAGCTTTTTATTTTCTTCTGAGAGCTTTTTAGCATATTCAATTGCACTTTCTGGGTCATGAATTGAGCAAGGTCCAACAACTACAAATAATCTATCNTCTTTATCATGCAAAATTTGGCTGATTTCATTTCTTGTCCCATACACAAGTTTTGCAATATCATCATTTATTGGATATTTATTTACAAGTTCGTAAGGAGCAGGAACTTTTTTTCTGTCAATAATCCTAGTGTTATCTGTTGAATAATTCATATTTATAAAAATTTTTTGCCTTTATTAAAAANCGGATNGTTATTATTAAATGAATGNAAAAGAATATAAACAATTTAGTAAAAAATTTTTTAAAATAAATTTGCTATAAATATTCTTTTTTTAAGGAAATACACCANATATTGTATTAAAATAGTCAAAACTTACGCTATATAGTGTTTAATATGCNAAATAACAATCTTGCGCAACTTGAACTCCCCACATTAATGGGTGATCAGTTTTCAGAATTACCAGAAGATCTTTTTATTCCTCCAAATGCGCTTGAAGTTTGCTTGGAAACATTCTCCGGACCCTTGGACCTGCTTCTATATTTAATTAGAAAAGAAAATATTGATATTTTAGATTTAAATATTAATGAAATAACTGAACAGTATTTAGATTATATTCGACTAATGGATTCTTTAAAATTTGAGTTAGCAGCTGATTATCTTGTGATGGCAGCCACACTTGCAGAAATTAAATCAAGGTTGATGCTTCCTAAAGAATCTTTCGAAGATGAAGAAGATGACCCAAGAGCCGCCTTAATAAAAAGATTACAGGAATATCAAAGATTTAAAACAGCTTCAGAAAAAATAGCAATCTTACCAAGAGTTGATAGAGATTTTTTTATAGCTTCTGCAAAGCATCCTGAATTGAGAGAACCCATAAATACAAAGGTAATTGTTAATAAAGATGATCTATTTTCATCGATGACGGAAGTTATTAATAGACCTAACTATAAATCCAGCCATCTTGTTGACTTTGAAGAGCTCTCTACACAAGAAAGAATAAAAATATTATTAGAAATTCTTAAAAATACAAATATAGTTAGTTTTTCTAAAACTTTAAAAAAACTTGAAGGTAAAAAGGGCATTGTTGTTACTCTTTTAGCTTCTCTAGAAATGGCCAGAGATGGTCATGTTGAACTGATTCAAAATAAAAGTGAAGAACTTTTTCTTAAATCTGTGAGGAGTATTTAAATTGAACAACAAAACTTTAAATTCTGTTGAGGCACTTTTATTTGGTTCAGGTAGGCCAATGAGATTATCTGAAATCAAAAGCATATTAGAAAATTCTGGATTATCTGTTGAATTATCTGACATTAAAAAATCTATTAATGAATTAGAAAATCGTTATCTTGAAACTTCTATACAAGTAATGGAAGTTGCAACAGGTTTTAGACTTCAAATCAAAGCTGATCACAGCTCAACATTAAACTTGTTGTGGAACGAGAAGACACCAAAAATTTCAAAAGCACTTATGGAAACAATCTCCATAATTGCATATAAGCAACCTGTTACAAGAGGTGATATTGAGGATATACGCGGTATAACTGTTAGCACAAAAAGCATTAGATCATTACTAGAGAGAAATTGGATTAAAGTTAACGGATATAGAGATGTTCCAGGAAGACCAGCTCTTTATGAAACTACAAAAGATTTTTTAAATGATTTAAATTTGAAAAATATTTCTGAATTACCTAAGTTACCAGAATTAGATGAGCTTGATGAGAAAGACATATTATC
>NHJW02000024.1 GCA_002169625.2 Gammaproteobacteria bacterium TMED225 | reverse complement strand
GATGCTTGTTAACGGGCTCATATAGCTCAGCGGTAGAGCACTTGCTTGGTAAGTAAGAGGTCACCGGTTCAAGTCCGGTTATGAGCTCCATTTTATTAATATTTTAAGAGAGGCATAAAAATGGCTAGAGAAAAATTCGAGAGAACCTTACCCCATGTCAATGTGGGAACTGTAGGTCACGTAGACCATGGTAAAACTACCCTTACAGCTGCTTTAACTAAAGTTGCTGCTGAGGTATTTGGAGGAGATGCAGTTGATTTTGCAAATATTGATAATGCTCCTGAAGAAAGAGAAAGAGGTATTACAATTGCTACGTCTCACGTGGAATATGTATCTACTGCAAGACACTATGCTCACGTTGATTGCCCAGGTCACGCAGACTATGTTAAAAACATGATTACCGGTGCGGCTCAAATGGATGGTGCAATTCTTGTTGTTAGCGCTGCAGATGGACCAATGCCTCAAACTAGAGAACATATATTGCTAGCAAGACAGGTTGGTGTTCCATATATCGTTGTGTATATGAATAAAGCTGATCAAAACGATGATCCTGAGATGATAGAGTTAGTTGAGATGGAAATCAGAGAGCTTCTTAATGAATATGATTTCCCAGGTGATGACACACCAATTATTGTAGGAAGTGCTTTAAAAGCTCTTGAAGGAGACACATCAGATATCGGTGTTCCTTCTGTTCAAAAACTAATTGAGACTCTAGACACTTACGTACCTGAACCAGAAAGACCAGTTGATGGAAACTTCTTAATGCCAATTGAAGATGTATTCACGATTTCTGGAAGAGGAACTGTTGTAACAGGAAGAATTGAGACTGGAATCGTTAATACTGGAGATCCTTTAGAAATTGTTGGTATTAAAGATACTACTGAAACTACTTGTACTGGTGTTGAAATGTTTAGAAAATCTCTCGATGAGGGTCGTGCAGGTGAGAACTGTGGTATTTTGTTAAGAGGTGTTGAAAGAGAAGCTGTTGAAAGGGGCCAAGTTCTATCAAAACCAAAATCTATCTCACCACATACAAAATTTGAAGCTGAAATCTATGTTTTGAGTAAGGATGAGGGCGGAAGACATACACCATTTATGAATAATTATAGACCTCAATTTTATTTTAGAACAACTGATGTAACAGGTGCTTGTGAATTACCAGAGGGAACTGAGATGGTTATGCCTGGTGATAATATCAAAATGGTTGTTTCACTTATTGCTCCAATTGCAATGGACGAAGGTTTAAAATTTGCAATTAGAGAAGGTGGAAGAACAGTTGGTGCTGGCGTAGTATCAAAGATTGTAGAGTAATNTAAGATTNNNTNGCCGAGGCTTAATGTCTCGGCNTNNTTGTCNTTNANNANTATGAANGATAAGTTNTAGGCCAGTGGCTCAATTGGTAGAGCATCGGTCTCCAAAACCGGGGGTTGGGGGTTCGAGTCCCTCCTGGCCTGCCATGAAGAAGGAGCTGGTAGAGAGTTAAATTATGAATAAAGGATCTGCTTCTAAAACTCTTGATAACATTAAATGGCTGTTAGCAATTATGGTGTTTGCTGCTGCGGTAATAGGTAATAGTTATCTTGTAGAAGTAGCTTTTTTATATAGAGTTTTAGGGGTTTTAGTTTTATTTATTTTGGGCCTTGGCTTAATCTCAATCACAAATTTTGGCATAAATGCTATTAAATTAATGAAAGAATCGAGGACAGAAATAAGAAAAGTTGTATGGCCAACAAGAATGGAAACAACACAAACTTTTATGATTGTATTTATAGCAATTATTATTTTGTGTTTATTTTTTTGGGGACTTGAATCTTTGTTAAGTTTTCTAACAGGACTTGTTTTAGGATAATCTATGGACTGGTATGTAATTCAGGCTTATTCAGGCTATGAACAAAAAGTTAAAGCAGCTTTACTAGAAAGAATAACGCTAAATAATCTATCTCAAAAGTTTGGAGAAATTTTGATACCCACAGAACAAATAGTTGAATTAAAAGGTGGCGCAAAAAAAACAACAGAAAGAAAATTTTTTCCTGGTTATATATTGATACAAATGAATCTTGAAGATGATTCTTGGCAATTAGTTCAATCAACACCAAGAGTTTCCGGTTTTGTTGGTGGCACTAGAGACAAGCCTTTACCCATATCCGAAGAGGATGTTAATAATATTATTAATAGAATAGAAGTTGGTGAAGATGCACCGGCACCAAAAATAATTTATGAGCCAGGTGAAGTAATAAGAGTATGTGACGGACCATTTAATGATTTTAATGGTGTAGTTGAAAATGTTGATTATGAAAGAAGCGTGGTTAAGGTTTCTGTTCAAATTCTTGGAAGAGCAACACCAGTAGAACTAGATTTTATGCAAATTGAGAAAACCTAATGGCTAAAAAAATAGTTAATGTATTAAAGTTACAAATACCTGCAGGTGGAGCAAATCCTAGTCCTCCTGTTGGACCTGCTCTTGGTCAAGTGGGTCTAAATATAATGGACTTTTGTAATGCATTTAATACTGCAACTCAAGAATCAGAAAAGGGAATGCCATTACCTGTTGTTATTAACGTATATGAGGACAAATCTTTTGATTTCGTTGTGAAGACACCACCTGCTGCTGTTTTGATAAGAAAAGCACTCAATATTCAAAAAGGAAGCGGAGAACCAAATCGTGATAAAGTTGGGAAATTAACAAGAACTCAACTTGAAGATATTGCAAAAGCAAAAGAACCTGATTTAAATTCAAATGATATAGATGCGGCTGTTAAAATTATTGCCGGTACTGCGAGAAGCATGGGAGTCGAAACAGATCTATGAGCAACTTATCAAAAAAACAAAAAATTATCCAAGAAAAACATGATACTGAGAAATCATATACTCTTGATGAAGCAATGAGCATTATTCAATCTGTTAAGTCTGAAAAATTTGATGAATCATTAGATATTTCAATTAAGCTTGGAGTTGATCCAGATAAATCTGACCAAAATGTCAGAGGAGCAGTAACCCTCCCAAATAGTCTTGGCAAAGATGTCAAAGTAGCTGTTTTTGCAGATGGAGATCATGCCACTAAGGCGGAATCAGTTAACGCTGAATATGTAGGAATGGAAGATTTAGCTGAGAAATTCCAAAAAGAAGAAATTGAAGTTGATGTTGTTATTTCCACAAACGCAGCTATGAAAGTCGTTGGTAAATTAGGTCAAACTCTTGGGCCTAAAGGATTGATGCCAAATCCAAAAACAGGGACAGTTACCGATGATGTTGAAACTGCCATTAAAAATGTTAAAGCTGGTCAAGTGAGATTTCGAACAGATAAAAATGGAATCATACATGGAAGTATTGGAAAAGTTTCATTTGAAAACAAAAAGATAAAAGCAAATGCTGTTGCATTGTTAGAAGAATTAAGAAAGTTAAAACCAGCTTCTTCTAAGGGTGTTTACATTGGAAGTATTGCAATAAGCAGTACGATGGGACCAGGAATAAAGATTATTCCAGGTGAGTTGATATAAGTTTTAGTTTCATAGAAATATGGAACTAGATAGTTGCGTTTACGCAGCCGTCAAAGACCGTAGGTGTCGAGAGACTTAATTTCCTACGTAGGTGGTGTTCAAATTGTAATTTTACAATTTGTCACTGAATAGCCGAAAGGCTTTAATTGGAGAATTGCTGTGGCATTATCTAAAAATGAAAAAGAACAGATAGTTAAGGAAGTTAAGGAAGTTGCATCTAATGCATCTTCATTAGTTATTTCTGATGCTAGAGGCCTTAAAGTTTCTGAACTTTCTCAAATAAGGAATGAAGCTAATGAATCTGGAATACATATTCAGGTAATCAAAAATTCATTAGCAAAATTAGCTTTTGAAGGAACTGATTTTGGTTGTTCAGATGAGGTTTTAATTGGGCCTTCTTTATTTGCTTTTTCTTTTGAAGAGCCAGGTGCAGCAGCTAAGTTGCTTAAAACATATGCTAAAAACTTTGAAGATCTTGAAATCAAAGCTTTAGTAGTTGAAGGGCAACTATTAGATGGAAGTCAAATAGATATTTTGGCAAAACTTCCATCTAAAGATGAAGCATATGGTCTAATTGCCAATGTTTTACAAGCTCCTGTGGGTAAATTTGCAACTTTATTAAATGAAGTTCCAAGTAAGCTTGCTAGAGTTTTATCAGCAGTTCGTGACAACAAAGAGGCAACAGCCTAAATTATAAGGAGAATAAAATGGCAACTAGTAAAGATGATATTTTAAAAGCAATAGAAGAAATGTCTGTTATGGATCTTGTAGATTTAATTTCAGATATTGAAGAAAAATTTGGTGTAACTGCAGCAGCGGCTGTAGCAGCAGCACCAGCAGCAGCAGCAGATGGAGATGCTCCAGCAGCTGAAGAGAAGGATTCATTTGATGTAGTATTAGCAGCAGTGGGCGATCAAAAAGTCCAAGTTATTAAAGCTGTACGAGCAATAACAGGTCTTGGTCTGAAAGAAGCAAAAGATATGGTTGATGGTGCGCCAAGTACGTTAAAAGAAGGTGTTAAGAAAGAGGAAGCTGAAGAAATGATAGCTAAACTAACCGAAGCTGGTGCTTCAGGCGAACTTAAGTAACACAACTATAAAATATTAAAAGGAAGCATTTATGTCATACAGCTATACAGAAAAGAAAAGAATAAGAAAAAACTTTGGTACTTTTGCTCAAGTAATGGATTTACCAAACCTAATTGAGACTCAAACCAAATCTTATGCTGAATTTCTGCAAGCAGATATGACACCTGAAACTAGAAATAAACAAGGGCTTGAAGAAGTTTTTCAATCTCTTTTTCCTATAAAAAGTGTTTCAGGAAATGCCGCTTTAGAGTATGTTTCTTATGAATTGGGTAAACCTACATATGATGTTCAAGAATGTTTAATTCAAGGTTTATCATATTCAGCACCTTTAAGAATTAAAGTTAAATTAGTCTTATTTGATAGAGAATCTAATTTTAAGGACGTTAAAGACATCAAAGAAGGAGAAGTTTTCATGGGAGAAGTACCATTGATGACAGAAAATGCATCATTTGTTATCAATGGAACAGAAAGGGTTGTAGTTTCTCAACTTCACAGATCTCCTGGGGTTTTTTATGATCACGATAAAGGTAAAACTCATTCATCTGGAAAGGTTTTGTATTCTGCAAGAATAATACCATATAGAGGTTCATGGCTAGATTTTGAGTTTGATCCAAAAGACATTTTGTTTAGTCGTATAGATAGAAGAAGAAAGATTCCTGCAACTATAATGCTTCGTGCACTTGATATGGGGACTGAAGAAATACTTACTGAGTTTTATGATGAAGATTTATTTAAATTAGATAAAGACTCTGTAAAAGCTGCATTGATCCCAGAAAGATTAAGGGGAGAAACTCTGTCAGTTGATATAAAAGTTAAAAGTAAAGTATATGTTGAAGCTGGTAAAAGAATCACTGCAAGACACATAAAAGAATTAACATCTTCCAAAGCATCTGAGATTACTCTTTCTGATGAATTTTTAATTGGAAAGGTCTTATCAAAGGACATATTTAACAAAGATACAGGAGAGGTTTTATTTTCTGCCAATACAGAAATTGATGAAGCTATTTTAGAAGAAATAAAAGAAAATAATATTTCTGAATTGAAGTGCCTTTATATTAATGAATTGGATAAAGGTCCTTATATATCAAATACTCTAAGAGTCGATAGCACTTCAAATAGGATAGAAGCCTTAGTTGAAATTTACAGAATGATGAGACCGGGCGAGCCTCCTACAAAAGATTCCGCAGAAACCCTTTTCAATAACCTCTTTTTTAATGAAGAAAGATATGATCTATCTGAAGTTGGAAGGATGAAATTCAATAGAAGACTCAAACTTGATGAAAAAAAAGAAAATCCTAATATTCTTGATAAAAATGACATCATTGAAGTTATGAAAGGTATTGTTGATATTCGTGATGGCCACGATATCGTAGATGATATTGATCATCTTGGAAATAGAAGAGTTAGGTCTGTTGGAGAAATGACAGCAAACCAATTCAGAGTTGGGTTAATTAGAGTTGAAAGAGCTGTAAGAGAAAGACTCAGTATGGCGGAAGCTGACGAGTTAGGACCTCAAGATTTAATTAATGCAAAACCAGTCACTGCTGCAATTAAAGAATTTTTTGGATCAAGTCAACTTTCTCAGTTCATGGACCAAAATAATCCTTTGTCTGAAATTACTCATAAAAGAAGAGTTTCAGCATTAGGTCCAGGTGGATTAACTAGAGAAAGAGCAGGGTTCGAAGTAAGAGACGTGCATCCAACTCATTATGGAAGAGTATGTCCAATTGAAACTCCAGAAGGACCAAATATTGGATTAATTAATTCTTTTGCATCATATTCTAGAACTAATCAATTTGGATTTATTGAGACACCATACAGAAAAGTTAGTAATGGGAAAGTAACAGATGAAATTATATATTTATCTGCAATTGATGAAGCAGAACATGTTATTGCTCAAGCAAATGTTGTATTAGATAAGAATAATAAATTTATTGATGATTTAGTTGCAGTAAGACATGGCAATGAATTCGAATTAATGTCACCGGACAGGATTGATTTGATGGATGTATCACCTCAACAAGTTGTATCAATAGCTGCATCACTTATCCCATTTTTAGAACATGATGATGCTAACAGAGCTCTAATGGGCTCAAATATGCAACGTCAGGCAGTGCCAGTTTTAAAAGCTGAAAAACCTTTAGTAGGAACTGGTCTAGAAACTGTTGTTGCTAGAGATTCTGGAGTATGTATCGTTGCTCGAAACTCCGGAGTAGTCGAAAGTGTAGATGCCTCAAGAATTGTTGTGAGGGTAACTGACAAGAAATCTAAAACAGCATCCGATGTCTATAATTTAATAAAATACACAAGGTCAAATCAGAATACATGTATAAATCAATCTCCAATCGTAAAAGAAGGTGATGCAGTTAAAACAGGAGATATATTAGCCGACGGTCCTTCAGTCGATAATGGAGAATTGGCATTAGGTCAGAATATTAGAATTGCTTTCATGCCGTGGAATGGATATAACTTTGAGGATTCAATATTAATATCTGAAAAAGTTGCTAGAGAAGATAGATTTACTTCTATACATATTCAAGAAATAGTTTGTATCGCAAGGGATACAAAACTAGGTTCTGAAGAAATAACAGCTGACATACCAAATGTAGGAGAAGGCTCTTTAAATAAATTAGACGAATGTGGAATTGTATATGTTGGTGCAGAAGTCGAACCTGGTGATATTCTTGTTGGTAAGATAACACCTAAAGGTGAAACTCAGTTATCTCCAGAAGAAAAATTACTTAGAGCAATCTTTGGTGAAAAAGCTTCTGATGTTAAAGATACATCTCAAAGATCAAGCTCAAAAGGNACTGTAATTGGAGTAGAGGTTTTNACAAGAGATGGTGTTGAGAAAGATGAGAGAACTCAAGCTATNGAACAAGACCACCTTGATCAATCTAAAAAAGATTCAGATGATGAAGCTGCAGTTGTAGAGCAGGCTACAAAAGCAAGATTATCTGAAATACTTAAATCAAAGAAAGTTATCAAAGGTAATGATGTTAAAAAAGGAGAAGTCTTAAGTATTGANAAANTAGAATCTCTNAAATTGAATGATATTTTCTCTATCAGAACAGACTCAGAATCAGTCAACGGTGTTGTTGAAGAAACTGAAAGTCTTTATAAGCAATATATTAAAGACATTAAGTCTAGGTATGAAGAAAAGAAAGCAAAAATAATTAGAGGTCATGATCTTGCTCCTGGAGTAATTAAAATTGTAAAAGTTTACTTAGCAATCAAAAGAAGGATACAGCCTGGAGACAAAATGGCGGGNAGACATGGAAATAANGGAGTTATCTCAGAAATAATGCCCGTAGAAGATATGCCATATGATTCTGATGGAAATCCAATTGATATTGTATTAAATCCTTTAGGTGTCCCATCAAGAATGAATGTTGGTCAAGTTCTTGAGACACATATGGGATCAGCTGCAAAAGGAATTGGAAAGAAAATTGATTTAATGATAAAAGAACAAGCTAAGCCTGCTGAGTTAAAGGCATATTTGGATATTATTTATAATAAAAATGCAGCTAATAAAGAAGACTTAAATTCTTTTAATAATTCAGAAATTATTGAATTAGCTGAAAATCTTAGAGATGGTTTGCCAATTGCAACACCTGTCTTTGATGGAGCTAAAGAAAGTGAAATTAAAGACTTGCTAAAGTTAGCTGATTTACCAGAATCTGGACAAATTACTTTATACGATGGAAGAACTGGTACTAAATTTGATAGGCCAGTAACTGTAGGCTATATGTATATGATCAAGTTAAATCATCTTGTAGATGATAAGATGCACGCNAGATCAACTGGTTCATACAGCCTTGTGACTCAACAACCCTTGGGTGGAAAAGCTCAATTTGGTGGTCAAAGATTTGGAGAGATGGAGGTATGGGCTCTTGAGGCTTATGGCGCATCTTATACACTTCAAGAAATGTTAACTGTTAAGTCGGACGATGTTTCTGGAAGAACTAAAATGTATAAAAATATTGTTGACGGAAGTTATGAGATGGATGCAAATGTTCCTGAGTCATTTAATGTGCTTAGCAAAGAGATTAAATCCTTAGGAATTAATATTGAATTAGATTTAGATAAATAGGAGATTAAATTGAGAGACTTATTAAATTCTTTAAAAACTGGCCAAGATGACTTTACAACGATTTCTGCTGGCCTTGCTTCTCCTCAAGTTATTAAATCTTGGTCATTTGGTGAGGTAAAAAAACCTGAAACAATCAATTACCGAACTTTTAAACCTGAAAGAGATGGTCTTTTTTGTGCAAAAATCTTCGGTCCTGTAAAGGATTATGAGTGTATTTGTGGCAAATATAAAAGAATGAAGCACCGAGGAGTTGTTTGCGAAAAATGTGGAGTTGAAGTTACTCTTGCCAAGGTTAGAAGAGAAAGAATGGGTCATATTGATTTGGCCGCTCCAGTTGCACATATTTGGTTTTTAAAATCTCTTCCTTCAAGAATTGGACTTTTATTAAATGTAACTTTAAGGGAAATAGAACGAGTTTTATATTTTGAAAGTTATATCGTCACAGATCCAGGATTAACAGAACTAGAAAAAGGACAAATTTTAACTGAAGATGAATGGGTTGAAAAATACGAAGAATATGGTGATGAATTTTCTGCTGGTATGGGAGCTGAATCAGTTCAAATTCTTTTAGAAGACTTAGATATAGATGACGAAATTAGAATAATTAGAGAAGAAATTCCTCAAACTAATTCTGAAACTAAATTAAAGAAATTATCAAAAAGATTAAAGTTGCTTGAAGCATTCAAGGATTCAGGAAATAAACCTGAATGGATGGTAATGAATGTTTTACCAGTTTTACCTCCAGATTTGAGGCCTTTGGTTCCTCTTGAAGGTGGAAGATTTGCTACATCAGATTTAAATGATTTATATAGAAGAGTTATAAATAGAAACAATAGATTAAAAAGATTACTGGAGCTTAATGCGCCTGAGATTATTGTAAGGAACGAAAAAAGAATGCTTCAAGAATCTGTCGATGCTCTTTTAGATAATGGAAGAAGAGGAAGAGTAATAACTGGAACTAATAAAAGACCTCTCAAATCTTTAGCTGATATGATTAAAGGTAAAGGTGGCAGATTCAGACAGAATCTTCTTGGTAAGAGAGTAGACTATTCAGGAAGATCTGTAATTGTTGCAGGACCAAATCTGAGGCTTCATCAATGTGGACTACCTAAAAAAATGGCTTTAGAATTATTCAAACCTTTTGTATATGGAAAGCTTGAGAATAGAGAGCTAGCAACTACTATAAAAGCTGCTAAGAAGTTAGTCGAAAGAGAAACACCTGAAGTATGGGAAGTGTTAGAAGAAGTTATAAGAGAACACCCAGTCTTATTAAATAGAGCTCCAACTCTTCATAGACTTGGACTTCAAGCATTTGAACCTAAGTTGATTGAAGGAAAGGCAATTCAACTTCATCCTTTAGTATGTGTTGCATTTAATGCAGATTTTGATGGAGATCAAATGGCTGTCCATGTTCCATTAACTATTGAAGCCCAACTAGAAGCAAGAGCTTTAATGATGTCTACTAATAATATTCTTTCTCCAGCAGATGGATCTCCAATCATTAATCCAACTCAAGATGTTGTTCTGGGCCTTTATTATATGACTAGAGATAATGCAAATGCGTCAGGTGGTGGAAGATCTTATAGTAATCCTGATGAGGTTCTAAGAGCTTATGAAACAGAAAATTTAGAAATTCATTCACCAGTAAAAGTTAGAATAACTGATGAAAATGGTGAAACATCAATCGAAGATTCGACTGTTGGTAGAATTCTAATTTGGAGAATTACACCAGCAGAGGTTGGGTTTGAAAATATTAATATTGTTTTAAATAAAAAGTCTGTTTCAAAATTAATAGATATTTCTTATAGGAAGGCTGGTCTTAAAAAGACAGTTATATTTGCTGATCAATTAATGTATCTTGGTTTTGATTTTTCAACAAGATCAGGATCTTCAATCGGTGTAAATGATTTTGTTATTCCAGAAGAGAAAGCAAAAATAATTGATGTTTCTGAAAAAGAAGTTAAAGCAATTGAAAAACAATTTGATTCAGGTCTTGTAACAAGAGGTGAAAGATACAACAAAGTAATTGATATATGGTCAAGAGCAAATGAGCAAGTTGCAAAAGCAATGATGGAAAAGATTAGTTCTGAGAATGTAAAAACACCTGATGGTGAAAATGTTGACCAATCTTCATTTAATTCCGTATATATTTATGCAGACTCTGGTGCTAGAGGATCTCCTGCCCAAATTAGACAACTTTCAGGAATGAGAGGCCTTATGTCAAAACCTGATGGCTCAATTATTGAAACACCAATCACAGCTAACTTTAGAGAAGGCCTTTCAGTTCTTCAATACTTTATCTCGACTCATGGAGCAAGAAAAGGACTAGCTGATACAGCTCTTAAAACAGCCAATTCTGGATATTTAACTAGAAGACTATGTGATGTTTCTATGGATTCGGTAATTAATATTGATGATTGTGGCACTAAAGAATCTATTGTTGTTACATCAATAATAGACGGAGGCGAAATCATACAAACATTAACTGACAGAATATTAGGTAGGGTTATTGCTGAACCGATATTTGATTCTGAAGGAAAAGAATTATTTCCAGTAAATACAATGTTAGATGAAGATGCTTTAGAAGTGATTGAGGAATTAAACTTGTCTAGTCTTAAAGTAAGATCTCCAATGACATGTGATGCTCCAATTGGAGTTTGTGCAAAATGTTATGGAAGAGATCTAGCACGAGGACATCTTGTACACAGAGGCGAAGCAGTTGGAGTAGTTGCTGCTCAATCTATTGGAGAACCAGGAACTCAGCTTACTATGAGAACATTCCATATTGGAGGCGCAGCATCAAGCTCCTCCGAAGATAATGCTATTTACAACAAAAACTCTGGAACAGTTTCATTTTCTGATGATATGAAGACTGTTACAAATAAAGACAAGTTAGAAGTTGTTGTATCTAGAAATGCAATGTGTTCAATATCAGATTCGAATGGAAAAATAATTGAACAATATAAAGTTCCATATGGAGCAACTCTTGAAGTTGCTAGCTCTACCAGCTTAGAAGATGAAGTAAGAATTGCTTCTTGGGATCCATATACTAGACCAATTATTTCTGAAACGTCAGGAAAAATTAAATTTAGTGATATAGAGGACGGCGTAACTGTTAGAGAGCAATTAGACGAATTGACTGGATTATCAAGTGTAGAAATCATNGAAGTTGCAGATAGAACATCAGCTGGAAGAGACATGACTCCAACAATAGAAATNGTGGATTCAAAAGGAAAGCCTGTTTTAATTGGTGAATTTAATCAACCTGCAGTTTATCCGTTACCAGCTGGNGGNTTAGTTAATCTAGTGAATGGCCAAAAAATTACTGCTGGTGAAGTAATTGCAAGAATGCCTTTAGTTGCTTCTAAGACAAAAGATATCACTGGTGGTCTTCCAAGAGTAGCAGACTTATTTGAAGCAAGAAAACCAAAAGATGCAGCAGTTCTTGCTGAACAAACTGGATTGGTATCTTTTGGTAAAGAGACTAAAGGTAAAGTTAGGTTAGTAATTACACCTGAAGGAGCCTCTAAAAAATCTCAGAATACTGAGATGCTAATACCAAAACATAGAACATTAAATGTTTTTGAGGGAGAACGCGTTAACAGAGGTGACGTAATATCTGAAGGCCCACTAAGTCCTCATGATATTTTAAGATTGAAAGGAATACCTGACTTAACNAACTTTATAGTTAATGAAATNCANGATGTTTATAGACTGCAAGGAGTGTCAATTAATGATAAACATATTGAAACAATATTGAGACAAATGCTAAGAAAAGCATTAATTGTTGACGGNGGCGATACTAAGTTTATCCANGGTGATCAGGTAAGTTATTCTGATTTAAAAGAAGAAAATGCNAAAGTTGAAGCAGATGGAAATAATCCTGCAGAATACGAGAGAGTATTGTTGGGTATAACAAAGGCTTCATTAGCAACAGATTCATTTATNTCAGCTGCGTCCTTCCAAGAAACTACAAGAGTTTTAACAGAAGCAGCCGTTACAGGCAAGAAAGANCATTTAAGNGGATTAAAAGAAAATGTTGTTGTTGGAAGATTAATACCCGCAGGCACAGGTATGGAATTTCATGACAAATTAAGAGATAAAATTCATGGTGAATTTGATGAAAGTGTATTATCTGATGATGATATTGAAGCAGCTCTAAGGCAAGAGTTGCAAGAAAATGATGAAGAATAATGTTGACCATTAGTCTTATGCTCTATAAAATCGCCGCGTATAAATATTAAATAAATATGGCAACAGTAAATCAATTAATAAAAAAGTCTCGAAAACCTAAAGTTAAAAAGACTGATGTGCCCGCATTAAACTCTTGCCCTCAAAGAAGAGGAGTATGCACAAGAGTCTATACAACAACTCCTAAAAAGCCTAATTCTGCATTACGAAAAGTATGCAGAGTTCGTCTAACAAGTGGATATGAAGTTACCTCATATATTGGCGGTGAGGGACATAATCTTCAAGAACACTCCTTGGTATTGATAAGAGGNGGNAGAGTAAAAGATTTACCCGGTGTTAGATACCACACCGTAAGAGGCACATTAGACACCTCTGGAGTTGCAAGTAGGAAGCAAAGACGATCAAAGTATGGGGCTAAGAAAGGTAAATAGATATGCCAAGAAGAAGAAGTCCTGAGAAAAGAAAAGTATTGCCTGATCCAAAGTATAAAGACGTTGTTTTAGCCAAATTCATGAATAATTTAATGAAAGATGGCAAGAAATCTGTTGCTGAAAAAATTGTTTATGGTGCTTTTGACCAGATTACAAAAAGCTCAAAAGAAGATCCACTTGGAGTTTTTATGAAAGCTTTAGAAGAAGTTAGTCCTGTTGTTGAAGTTAAATCAAGAAGAGTAGGTGGTGCAAACTATCAAGTGCCTGTTGAGATTCGTCCTTCTAGACGACAAGCATTAGCTATGAGATGGATTGTTGATGCTGCCAGAGGCAGAAATGAGAAATCAATGGATCTCAGACTTGCTGGTGAGCTTCAAGATGCTTCACAAAAGAAAGGATCTGCATATAGAAAGAGAGAAGACGTTCATAAGATGGCTGAAGCTAATAAAGCTTTCTCTCACTTCAGATTTTAAAAAATTAACAATAATAATATTATGGCTAGAGATACTATTTTAAATAAATATAGAAATGTTGGTATTTGTGCTCACGTTGATGCTGGTAAAACTACAACAACTGAACGAGTCCTTTTTTATACAGGTTTATCTCATAAGATTGGTGAAGTTCATGACGGAGCAGCAGTCATGGATTGGATGGANCAAGAACAAGAGAGAGGAATCACAATTACATCTGCTGCCACGACATGTTTCTGGAGTGGCATGGAGCAACAATATCCACAACATAGAATTAACATAATAGATACACCTGGTCACGTCGATTTTACAATTGAAGTTGAGAGGTCTTTGAGAGTTTTAGACGGAGCCGTCGTCGTTTTTTGCGGAACGTCAGGTGTGGAACCTCAATCTGAAACAGTTTGGAGACAAGCAAATAGATATGAAGTTCCTAGAATTGTTTTCGTAAATAAAATGGATAGAGCTGGCGCTGATTTTGAAAAAGTAGTAGAGCAAATTAAAGACAGACTTCAAGCCAATATAGTTCCTATCCAGTATAACATTGGTGCTGAAGACGACTTTAAAGGAGTTATAGATCTCATTAATATGAGAGCTATCTACTGGAACGAAGAAGATCAGGGATTAACATTTGATTCAAAAGAAATTCCAGATGACTTAATAGATAAGTGTAAAAAGCTAAGGGAAGAGATGCTTGAGGCTGCAGCTGAAGCTACTGAAGAGCTAATGGATACATACCTTGAAACTGGAGATTTATCTCCTGAACAAATAAAAGAGGGTTTACGAATTAGATCTCTTGCCAACGAAGTTATTCTTGCATTGTGTGGATCAGCTTTTAAAAATAAAGGTGTGCAGGCAGTCCTAGATGCGGTTATAGATTTTTTACCTGCACCTGATGAAGTTAAAGCTATAGAGGGAGTTATTCCAAATAACTCAGATGAAGAAGAAGAATCTGATAGCCGAAAATCTGCAGATGATGAGCCATTTTCTGCATTAGCTTTNAAAATAGCAACGGATCCTTTTGTTGGGACTCTTACATTTATTAGAGTCTATTCTGGTGTGCTTAGTGTTGGTGATGGAGTAATGAATACAACAAGATCAAAAAAAGAAAGAGTTGGAAGAATGGTGCAAATGCACTCTAACAATAGAGAAGAAATTAAAGAAGTTAGAGCTGGAGATATAGCTGCTTGTATTGGTTTAAAGGATATAACGACTGGAGATACCTTGTCTGATGCAAATAAACCTATTGTATTAGAGAGAATGGATTTCCCAGAGCCTGTTATATCAGTTGCCGTAGAACCAAAATCTAAGCAAGACCAAGAAAAAATGTCTTTAGCACTCGGTAAATTAGCTCAAGAGGATCCCTCTTTTAGAGTTACAAGTGATGAAGAATCAGGTCAAACAATTATTTCTGGCATGGGAGAGCTTCACTTAGATGTTTTAGTTGACAGAATGAAGAGAGAGTTCTCAGTTGAAGCAAATATTGGTAAGCCACAAGTTGCTTATAGAGAGACTATCCAAGAATCAGTTGAAATAGAGGGTAAATTTGTTAGGCAAAGTGGTGGTAAAGGCCAATACGGTCATGTTTGGCTTAAATTAGAACCATTAGGTCTTGATGACGAATACGAATTTGTAGACAAAATCGTTGGCGGTGTTATTCCAAAAGAGTACATTCCCGCAGTTAATAAGGGTATTCAAGAACAAATGCAAAATGGTGTTATTGCAGGCTATCCTCTGCTTGCTTTAAGAGCAACTTTGTATGATGGCTCATTTCATGATGTTGATTCTAATGAAATGGCTTTTAAAATAGCTGGTTCAATGGCATTAAAAGAGGGGGCTAATAAAGCTAAACCTGCTCTTCTAGAACCTGTTATGAAAGTTGTGGTCGTTACTCCTGAAGACCATATGGGTGATGTCGTTGGAGATCTCAATAGAAGAAGAGGAATAATATTAGGTATGGAAGACATTACTTCTGGTAAAGAGGTGTCTTCAGAAGTACCTCTCGCAGAGATGTTTGGATATGCCACTGATCTTAGATCACAAACACAGGGGCGTGCAACTTTTACTATGGAATTTACTAAATATGGTCAGGTTCCTAGTAATATTGCAGAACAGCTAAAAACCTCATAAAACTATATAAATAAAACTAGTCAATTAAGTTGACAGCATTGCTCTAAGGAGCTTAGAATACGCCACATTTTGCAATTTGTAAGATGTAATTTTTTTGGTAAATTAAAAAATAGGGAACATGGAAAATCAATCAATAAGAATAAGGTTAAAAGCTTTTGATTATAGATTAATTGATGCTTCAGCTAAGTTAATTGTAGAAACAGTTAAAAAAACCGGCGCGTTAATTAAAGGTCCAATTCCCTTACCAGTAAAAAAAGAGAGAACAACAATTTTGATTTCGCCTCATAAAGATAAAGATGCTAGAGATCAATATGAAATTGTTACTTATAAAAGATTGATGGATATTGTAAAACCAACTGATAAAACAGTTGATGCTTTGATGAAACTTGATCTATCCTCTGGGGTAGACGTTCAAATAAGCTTAGGACAATAAATTTTAACGCAAATGCGGCCATAGAGGGTTTATAGCCCCGTAAAAGGAGAAAACATTGAGCATAGGCTTAATAGGAAAAAAATCAGGTATGTCACGTCTTTTTCTTGAAGATGGTGAATCAATTCCTGTNACTGCTATTTCTGTATGTGGTAATTTCGTTGCTGGTATAAAGACAAAAGAAAAAAACGGTTATAACGCAATTCTTGTTTCCAAGACAAAAAAATCAAATAATACTCCAAAATCTAAAACAGAATTTTTTAAGAAAATAAACATTAATNCAGGAACATTAGCAGAATTTAGATCTGATGATGATTCTCATGAACTTGGTAAACATTTAACTGCAGATTTATTTGAGATAGGACAATATGTTGATGTCACTGGCACCTCAAAAGGTAAGGGTTATGCAGGGGTTATTAAAAGACACAACTTTACAATGCAAGATGCAACACATGGAAATTCTCTAGCTCATAGAGCACATGGCTCCATCGGTCAATGTCAAACACCAGGAAGGGTTTGGAAAGGAAAAAAAATGTCAGGCCAAATGGGAAACACTCAAAAAACAATTCAAAGTTTAAAAATTGTAGATATGGATGTTGAAAATAATGTTATTTATATTAAGGGTGCTGTGCCTGGTTTTAATGGATCAGAACTCAAAATAAAGCCATCAATTAAAAAATCATGAAGATCGAGCTTTTATCAAATAGTAAAAANAAAGATATATCTGTATCAAATGATGTATTTAGTAAGGAATTCAACGAATCCTTGGTTCATCAAGCAGTNGNAAGCTTTATGGCATCTTCTCGTCAAGGAAGTGCAAAGCAAAAAAATAGATCTGAAGTAAGAGGTGGCGGAAAGAAACCATATAGACAAAAAGGAACTGGAAGAGCAAGGGCAGGAACAATCAGAAGTCCTTTGTGGCGTGGCGGTGGTGTTACTTTTGCATCTAGACCAAGAAACTTTTCTAAAAAAATTAATAAAAAGATGTATCGTGCAGCCATAAAGTCAATTTTTTCAGAACTGGTTAGACAAAACAGACTTGTTGCAATAGAAAAGCCAGTATTAGAAAAGCCGAAAACTAAAGAAATTGCTAATTTTTTGAACGAATTTTCTCTTAGTAAAGTTCTTATAATAATGGATGAGCTTGATACTAACTTATATCTTTCTGCAAGAAATATACCAAATGTAGATGTAATNACAGTTCGAGAAATTAATCCTATCAACTTACTAAAACCTCAAAAGGTTGCAGTAACTAGCGAAGCTTTAAAGCTCATAGAGGAGTGGATAAATGGATAACGAAAAATTATTTACATTAATAAAATCTCCAATTATTACTGAGCAAACAGCACAACTCAGTGAGAATCTTAAACAAGTTGTTTTTAAGGTTGATCTTTCTTCGAATAAAAGAGAAATTAAAAAGGCCGTTGAAGAATTATTTAAAGTTAAAGTGTTAAAAGTAACTACATCGGTAATTAAAGGAAAAACAAAAAGAAATAGATTTGGTATTTACAAAAAATCAAATTATAAGAAAGCATTTGTATCATTAAGTGAAGACTCTGATATTCAATTTGAGGGCATAAACTAATGGCTATTGTAAAATCAAAACCTACAAGTCCAGGAAGAAGAGGGCTTATATCAGTAAAATCTGATCTTTATAAAGGAAGGCCTGAAAAATCACTTATTGAATCCAAAACTAAAAGCGGTGGAAGAAATAATAACGGAAGGATCACGGTAAGGCATAAGGGTGGTGGACATAAACAACACTATAGAATAATAGACTTTAAAAGAAATAAATTCGATATTCCAGCAAGTGTTGAAAGAATTGAGTACGATCCAAATAGATCCGCTCACATTGCCTTATTAAAATATAGTGATGGAGAAAAAAGATACATCATTGCTCCATCCAAATTAAAGGTAGGTGACGAGATAATTTCGGGAGATAGTTGTGAAATAAAAGTTGGGAATTCAATGAAGCTTAAAGATATTCCTCTTGGTACAAATGTTCACTGTGTAGAGCTAAAGCCAATGAAGGGTGCACAACTTGCTCGGAGTGCTGGCACATCAGCAAGACTGGTTGCAAAAGAGGGAATATATGCAACTTTAAGACTTCAGTCTGGTGAAACTAGAAAAGTTTTATATGACTGTAGAGCAACCCTAGGAACAGTTTCTAACAAAGAAAATAATCTTAAGTCATTAGGAAAAGCTGGAGCTAAAAGATGGCGCGGCGTTAGACCTACTGTAAGAGGAGTTGCAATGAATCCAGTTGATCATCCACATGGNGGTGGGGAAGGGAGAACTTCTGGTGGTAGACATCCTTCTACACCATGGGGTNTTCCTACNAAAGGATATAAAACAAGAAAAAATCAAAGAACTAATAACTTAATAATAAGAAGAAGAGGTAAAAAGTAAAATGCCTAGATCATTAAAGAAAGGACCATTTGTAGATNTATCTTTATCAAAAAAAGTTGATGCAGCAATTGCTAATAATGATAAAAAACCAATTAAAACATGGTCAAGAAGATCAATGATNATTCCATCAATGGTTGGACTTACAATATCTGTTCATAACGGCAGACAGCATATTCCAGTATTTATTAATGAAGATATGGTTGGTCACAAATTAGGTGAATTCTCAATGACTAGAACCTTTAAATTGCATTCGGGAGATAGAAAAGCNTAATTATTATGGAAACAAGAGCATACTTAAAAGGAACAAGGCTATCACCTCAAAAGGCGTCACTTGTTGCAAATCAAATAAGAGGTAAAAAAGTTGATAAAGCAATGGATTTTCTTGTATTTAATAAACAAAAAGGTTCTGCAGTAATAAAAAAATTATTGGAATCAGCAATTGCAAATGCTGAAAATAATAATAATTCTGATATAGATAAATTGTCAGTGAAAACAATTATTGTAAATCAAGGTATGAGGCTTAAGAGAATGAAGCCTAGAGCAAGAGGAAGAGCTGACAGAATTGTAAAGCCAACATGCCATATTGAAATTATATTGACAGAGGATGACAAATAATGGGNCAAAAAGTAAATCCAAACGGTTTTAGATTAGGCATCTCAAAAAAGCAGAATGCTAATTGGTATGCTAAAGGAAAAGATTTCTCTAATAACTTGATCCAAGATTTAAAGGTAAGAAGTCATTTGAACACAAAACTTAAAAATTCATCTGTAAGTAAAGTTGAGTTAGAAAGAACAGCTGACACTTTTGTAGTTAATATCCATACAGCTAGACCTGGAATCATTATAGGTAAGAGAGGGGAAGAAATAGAGAATTTAAAAAAAGCAATAGAGAAAATAGTTAAGGGNCCTTCACAAATAAATATAAAAGAAGTAAAAAAACCAGACCTAGATGCAAAAATTTTAGCTGAAGGNGTTGCTCAACAACTAGAAAAAAGAGTTATGTTTAGAAGAGCAATGAAAAGAACTGTTCAAAGTGCCTTAAGACAAAGTGCAAAAGGGGTTCGTATCGAAGTATCTGGTAGATTAAATGGAGCTGAAATTGCAAGAACTGAGTGGTATAGGGAGGGCAGAGTACCGCTTCATACACTTAGAGCCGATATTGATTATGGTACTGCAGAGGCTCTAACTACTTATGGAATTATTGGTGTAAAAGTTTGGGTTTTTAGAGGAGAAATTTCTGAAGATCCATATAAACAAGGAATAAGTTAATAGTCATGTTACAACCTAAACAAACAAAATTTAGAAAAATGCATAAAGGTAGAAACCGTGGTCTTGCCCAAAACGGCAATACTATTGCATTCGGAAGGTTTGGTTTAGTGGCTTCAGATAGAGGAAGAATTACAGCTAGACAAATAGAAGCTGCAAGAAGAGCAATGACAAGGTATATCAAAAGGGGTGGAAATATTTGGATTAGAATTTTTCCAGATAAACCAATAACAAAGAAGCCACTTGAGGTAAGAATGGGAAAAGGTAAAGGTAACGTTGAGTATTGGGTGGCTCTTGTACANCCAGGAAAAATTATGTTTGAGATGGCTGGAGTNGAAGAAGAGCTTGCTAGNGAAGCTTTTAGATTAGCATCCTCTAAATTACCAATTAAAACNCACTTCATTAAAAAGGACTTATAAATGAATAAAGTTTTAACAGATTTAAGAAANAAAAACCTTGANCAGTTAAATGCTGAACTTATAGNCGTNAGAGAAGAGCAATTTGGTNTAAGAATAAAACACAAAACAGGACAATTAAATGAGACAAGTGATCTTAAAAAAATTAGAAAAAAAGTTGCATTAATCAAGACACTTATNAACGAAATTAAATTAAAGGATANCAAATAATGGAATCAACCAATCCTAGAATATTAACTGGTGTCGTTACGAGCGATAAAGCTAACAAAAGTATAACTGTTAANATTGAAAGAAAAGTTAAACATCCTCTTTATGGCAAAGTTATAAAAAGAGCAACTAAAGTTCATGCTCATGATGAAAATAACAGTGCCTCAATTGGCGATATTGTTTCCGTTAAAGAATGTAGGCCAATTTCAAAAACCAAAACTTGGATACTTGTTTCAGATCAATCAGAAAATAACGAGGTAGAAAAATGATTCAAATGCAATCTCTCCTCAAAATAGCTGATAACAGTGGAGCAAGAAGTGNCATGNGNATTAAGGTTCTNGGTGGATCAAAAAGAAGATATGCAAATATAGGCGATGTAATAAAAGTAGCTATTAGGGAGGCAATACCAACTGGTAAAGTTAAAAAAGGTCAAGTTGTAGATGCANTAATTGTGAGGACAAAAAAGGGTGTTAGAAGACGAGATGGATCCTTAATAAAATTTGATGAAAATGCTGCAGTTCTTATTAACGCTCAAAAAGCTCCAATTGGCACAAGAGTATTTGGACCAGTAACAAGAGAATTACGAGATGGAAAGCATATGAAAATATTATCGCTAGCTCCGGAGGTAATTTAGTATGAATAAAGAAATGATACCTACAAAATTAAGATCTGGTGATGAAGTAATTGTTATTGCAGGAAAAGACATTGGAAAAAAAGGAACACTTCGTGAGATAGCAAAAAGTAAAAATAAAGGGATTGTAACTGGAGTAAATATGGTAAAAAAACATACTAAACCTAATCCAGAGATGGGGATTACTGGTGGAGTTGTTGAGCAAGAGGCTGCAATTTCNCTCTCAAATTTAGCAATATGGAATCCAAAAANAAAAGCTAAGGATAAAATTTCTTATTCTTCTGATAAGGAAGGTAAAAAAATACGACTATTTAAGTCTGATGGGGCTGAAATCAAATAATGATAAGTTTAAAAGAAAAGTATAATAAAGAACTTCGTCCAGCACTTATGGAAGAGCTAGGTATTAAAAATATCATGGCTGTCCCAAAATTGACTAAGGTAGTTATAAATATGGGAGTAGGNGAGGCTGCAAATGATAAAAAACATTTAGAATCTGCTTTAGGTAATTTGACTGCAATTGCTGGACAAAAACCAATAGTAACTAAAGCTAGACAATCTGTGGCAAGTTTTAAAATAAGAGAGGGCTGGCCTCTTGGATGTAAGGTCACTCTTCGNGGCAGTAAAATGTATGATTTTATNGAGAGACTCATCAAAATTGCAATACCNAGAGAAAGAGACTTTAGAGGACTAAACCCAAGATCTTTTGATCAGCAAGGTAACTATAATTTTGGAATCAAAGAACAAATAATTTTTCCTGAAATTAATTATGACAATATTGATAACATAAGAGGCATGGACGTTTGTATTAATACATCTGCCCACTCACAAGAACATGCTAAAGCACTTTTAAAAGCTTTAGATTTTCCATTTAAATAATAGGTAGACACATGGCAAAAAAATCAATGATAGCAAGGGAAGCAAAAAGAATAAAAACTGTTGCGAAATATGCTAAGAAAAGGTCTGAGTTAAAAAAAGTAATGAATGATCAAAATCTATCGAGTGAAGAAAGATATGAGGCTCGTGTTGAGTTCCAACAACTCCCGAGAAATGCAAGTCCATCTAGAGTCGTTAGAAGGTGTCAGGTTACAGGAAGACCGCATGCAGTTTATAGAAAGTTTGGCTTGAGCCGAATNAAACTAAGAGAAGCAGCTATGAGAGGAGATATACCTGGTTTAGTAAAATCAAGTTGGTAATATTATGAGTTTTCAAGATCCAATATCAGATTGTTTAACAAGAATTAGAAACGGATTAATGCGTGGTAAAAATCATGTTTACGTTCCATATTCAAAATTAAAACATGATTTAGTGAATGTTTTAGTAAAGGAAGGCTATTTAAAGTCTTGTAACAAATCAGAAAAAGAAAATAAATCATTTATTCAAGTAGAATTAAAATATCACAATGATTCACCTGTAATTAAAGATCTTAAAAGAATTAGCAAGCCTAGTTTAAGAAAATATTCTGGAGCCACAGACTTTGATTCAGTCAAAGGTGGTCTTGGNTCTTATATTATTTCAACTAATCAAGGATTAATGACTGATAAAGATGCAAGAGCAAAGAATGTTGGTGGCGAAATTTTGTGTGAGGTATTTTAATGTCTAGAGTAGCCAAAAATCCTATTANTATNCCTGATAACGTTGAATTGAAAATCAACGANAACATTGTCATGGTTAAAGGTGGTAAAGGAGAATTAGAATTTGAACTACCTNTGTCAGTTAATCTAAATATTGAGGAGAATATTCTTACAGTTCAGTATGANGAANCTGATCAAAAATCAGTTGCCCTAGCAGGCACTTCNAGAGCATTAGTTAATAATATGATTATAGGTGTTACTNATGGATTTGAAAAAAANCTCGAATTAATTGGNGTAGGTTATAGAGCAAAAGCATCAGGTAAATTGTTAGAATTAACGTTAGGCTTTTCTCATCCTGTTAAATATCAATTACCAGAGGACGTTGAAGTCGAAACCCCAAGTCAGACNGAAGTTGTTNTAAAAAGCCATAATAAACAATTATTAGGGCAAGTTGCCGCTGAAATAAGATCTTTTAGACCTCCTGAACCATATAAAGGTAAAGGAGTAAGATATTCTGATGAACAAGTTAAGAGAAAAGAAGCCAAGAANGCTGCAGGCGCAGGAGCTGGATAATGAGTATAAAAAATATTTCAAGACTAAAAAGAGCAAAAAAAACAAGATCTAAAATGAGAGATCAAGAATTTCCAAGATTATCAGTGTATAGATCTTCTCAGCATTTTTATGCACAAGTTTTTGATAGTATTGGATCAAAAGTTATCGTAACAGCTTCAACTTCAGAAAAAGACTTGAAAATCAAATCCAATAATCTTGAAGCTGCTGCAGTTATTGGAAAAAAAGTTGCTGAAAGGGCTTTAGAAAATGGAATTAAAAAAGTTGTTTTTGATAGATCAGGATATAAATATCATGGGCGAATNAAAGCTTTAGCAGACTCTGCTAGAGATGCAGGATTGGAGTTTTAAATAAATGAAAGATGAAAAATCAATGAATACTCAGCAAGTAGATGCACTTGAAGAAAAACTTGTTCAGGTCAATAGAGTAGCCAAGGTTGTAAAGGGAGGAAGGATATTCGGATTTACAGCTTTGACTGTTGTTGGNGATGGCAATGGAAGGGTTGGATTTGGAAGAGGTAAAGCCAAAGAAGTGCCAATNGCTATACAAAAAGCTATGGAAAATGCAAGAAGAAGCATGATAGAAGTTGAGTTAAATAATACTACCTTGTGGTATCCCATCAAAGCAAAACATGGATCTGCTAATGTTTACATGCAACCTGCTTCTGAAGGAACTGGAATTATTGCAGGAGGTGCAATGAGAGCGGTATTAGAACTAGCTGGAGTTCAAAATGTATTAGCTAAATGTTATGGCTCAACAAATCCAGTTAATGTTGTAAGAGCAACAATAAATGCTCTTAATATGATGGAATCTCCAGATACAGTTGCCTCTAGAAGAGGTAAAAAAGTTGAGGAAATATCGTGAGTAAAAAAGAAACCATCAAAATCAAATTAATAAAAAGTGGAATTGGAAGAATGAAAAACCACAAGTTATGTATTAAAGGCTTAGGATTTAAAAAATTGAATCAATCAATAGTTATTGAAGANTCTCCNAGCAACAGAGGNATGATAAACAAAATTTCAGATATGTTAGAGGTAATTGAGAATTAAAATGAATGAACAATCTAAAAATTCTATGAAGCTGAATACTATTTCTAGCGAAGGCACATCGCAACAAAGAAAAAGAGTCGGAAGAGGTATTGGTTCAGGTTTAGGAAAAACTGCAGGAAGAGGGCATAAAGGTCAAAAATCTAGATCTGGTGGAAATATAAGATTAGGTTTTGAGGGTGGTCAAATGCCACTTCAAATGAGATTACCCAAATTTGGTTTTTCATCAAGAGTTAATAGAAGTTTTAAAGAAGTAAACATTAAAAATTTAAATGGAATGAAAGTAGTTAACTTAGACACATTAAAAGAAAAAAAATTAATTAGTAAATCTATCAAAAAAGTAAAAATTTTTGGAGATGCACCTATTGATTCAAAAATAATTGTAGAAGGCATTAACGTTTCAAAGGGCGCAAAAAAATCTATTGAAAATGCTGGAGGCAAAATTGTTGAAATCGAGCCAAAAATAATGGAAGAAAAATCATTAACTGAAAATGAGAGTGAAGAAAAATAATGGCTGATCAAGGTAACATGAGCGATCTATGGAAACGTTTAAGGTTTGTTTTTTTTGCAATCATAATTTATAGAATAGGTACTCACATTCCAATTCCTGGAATTGATCCAGATAGATTGGCTGCTTTATTTCAGCAAAATCAAGGAACAATTATAGAAATGTTTAATTTGTTCTCTGGAGGTGCGCTTGAAAGAATGAGTATATTTGCTTTGAATGTAGTTCCTTATATTTCTTCTGCTATTATTATGCAGCTTTTTTCAAATTCAATTCCTTATCTTCAGGAATTAAAAAAAGATGGACAAGCTGGTAGAAATACAATAACTCAATACACAAGATATGGAACGGCAGTATTGGCCTTTATACAAGCATCAGCTCTTGCTGTAACTTTATCTGCAAGCGGTCTAGCATATGTTCCTGGAACTTCCTTTTTCATATCAGCAGTATTTTCTGTTGTTGCTGGAACAATGTTTTTGATGTGGTTAGGTGAACAAGTTTCCGAAAGAGGCATAGGTAATGGAATATCAATAATAATTGCTACAAGTATTTTAACTGGTATCCCAGGAGCAATTGGACAAGCTCTTGAACAATCTAGGCAAGGGGATTTAAGCGTTCTTCTATTAATTGGTATTGGACTATTGTCCATGGCTGTAATTGCAGTTGTTGTCTTCATAGAGAGAGGTCAACGAAGAATAACTGTTAATTATGCTCAAAGACAACAAGGTAGAAGATTAATGCAAGCTCAAGCAAGCCATCTTCCATTTAAAGTAAATATGGCCGGTGTTATACCTGCAATATTCGCAAGTACATTTTTGTTGTTTCCTGCATCACTTTCTACATGGTTTGGTGAATATGAATCTTTAGGCTTTCTTCAGAGCTTCTCGCTTGCTTTAAATCCAGGCCAACCACTTTATATATTAGTTTTTGCTGGATTAATAATTAGTTTTTGCTTTATATGGTTGGCTTTAACATTTAATACAAAAGATGTTTCAGACAATTTAAAAAGGTCTGGTGCATACATTGCTGGCATAAGACCTGGAGAACAAACTGCAAATTATATAGATTCTGTTTTGGCTAGATTAACTGTATTCGGGGCTATATATTTGACATTGATATGCTTACTTCCATTAGCACTTATAAATTTTGCAGGTGTNTCACCAACTATTTCAATTGGTGGAACTTCGGTATTAATTATTGTTGTTGTTTTAATGGACTTTATGGCACAGGTTCAATCACATATGATGTCATCCCAGTATGCATCTTTAATGAAAAAAGCTAATTTAAAAAACTATAAAAGATAATATGAAAGTTAAAGCATCAGTAAAAAAGATCTGTAGAAATTGCAAAATTGTAAGAAGAAATGGTGTTCTATTTGTAATTTGTAGTTCAGATCCAAAACATAAACAAAGGCAGGGATAATATGGCTAGGATTGCAGGAGTAAATATACCAGAGAATAAGCATGTTGAGATTTCTCTAACACATATTTTTGGAATTGGCAGAAAGACAGCTCAGGATATTTGTATTGATCTTAAGATTGACTATACAAGAAAAATTTCAGATCTTTCGGAGGAAGAGATGGAAAATATAAGAGGAGTTGTCTCTTCATATATTGTAGAGGGAGACTTAAGAAGAAACATTAGCACTAACATAAAAAGACTTCAGGATTTGGCAAGTTATCGAGGCATAAGACATAGAAGGAAATTGCCAACAAGAGGACAGAATACTAAAAATAATGCAAGAACAAGAAAAGGCGCTAAAAAGCCAATGAGAGGATAAATATGGCAGTTTCAAAAGGAAAGAAGAATAAAAAAATCGTTACAGATGGTGTGGCGCATATACATTCATCATTTAACAATACGATAGTAACAATTACAGATAAGCAAGGTAACACAATATGTTGGGCAACCTCTGGAGGATCTGGATTTAAGGGTTCAAGAAAAAGTACTCCATTTGCTGCTCAGATTGCTGCTGATAAAGCAGGAAATGCCGCAAAAGAATTTGGCATGATTAATCTTGATGTAAAAGTGAAAGGTCCTGGTGGTGGAAGAGAATCTGCAATTAGATCTTTAAACGCATGTGGGTTGAAAATTAAAAGTATTACTGATGTTACACCACTTCCGCATAATGGCTGTAGACCATCTAAAAAAAGAAGAGTTTAAAGGAGTATTAAATGGCAAGATATAGAGGACCGTCACTAAGACTTTCAAGAAGAGAAGGCACAGACCTTCTNCTTAAGAGTGGAGTNAGAGCAATTGAATCAAAATGTAATATGGACACTTTACCAGGGGTGCATGGCGCACGAAGNGGAAGNTTNTCTGATTATGGACTTCAATTAAGAGAAAAACAAAAAGTTAGAAGAATGTATGGNGTANTNGAAAAACAATTTAGAAANTANTATAAAAAAGCAGCAACTTCAAAAGGTAATACAGGGGAAAATTTNTTATCTCTTCTTGAAAAAAGGCTTGATAATGTAACNTATAGAATGGGNTTTGGATCCACAAGAGCNGAGGCTCGTCAAATGGTCTCGCACAAGGCATTTTTAGTTAATGGTAAAGTTGTAAATATTCCTTCATATCAGGTCCAACCTGGAGACGAGATTGAAGTAAGAGAATCTAAAAGAGGTCATCTAAGAATTGCAGCTTCTTTAAAAATCGCATCTAGTAGAGAAGAATGTGATTGGATTGAAGTTGACGAGAAAAATTTTAAAGGTGTGTTTAAATCAGTNCCAGATAGGGCAGATTTGAGTACGGAAATTAACGAAAATCTTATTGTTGAGCTTTACTCAAAATAAAGTATTAAATACGGAGAAAATTATGCAAACATCTGTAATAGATCTATTAGTACCAACCGAAATTCAAGTTGATGATATTTCACCAACTTTATCTAAGGTAACATTAGAGCCTCTTGAAAGAGGATTTGGTCATACCTTAGGTAATGCTCTCAGAAGAATATTGCTTTCATCAATGCCTGGTGCAGCGGTAACTGATGTAAGTATTGATGGCATTTCGCATGAATACAGCACAATCGAAGGGATAAGAGAGGATGTAATTGATATTCTTTTAAATATCAAAGATATGCCTATAAATCTAATTGAGGGTGACTCTGCAGAGGTTACATTAGATATTTCAGGCCCATGTGATGTTANAGCTTCTTCATTTGAAGTGCCTGGTAATGTTGAGCTTGTTAACCAAGATTTTCATATTGCAACTATTGTTGACAAAGTTAATCTTAAGATGACTTTGACTGTCAAGAATGGGCGTGGATATGAGCCTGCAGATCTTAGAGAGGATGAAGATAGAATTGTTGGTGCCTTGAAAGTAGANGCTTCGTATAGTCCAGTAAGAAGAGTTTCTTATACTGTTGATAATGCTAGATCTGGTAAGAGAACAGATTTAGATAAATTAGTTGTTGAACTTGAAACTGATGGAACTCTTGATCCAAAGATGGCAATTGAACATTCCGCAACAATTTTACAACAACAATTAGGTGCATTTGTTGACTTAGATGCAATAGCAGAACAAGAGGCTAAAAAAGATCAGAACGATTTTGATCCAATTCTTTTAAGATCAATTGAAGAGTTGGAATTAACAGTAAGATCAACTAATTGCTTGAAAGCTGAAAGTATTTTTCTTATTGGAGATTTGATACATAGATCTGAATTTGATTTATTAAAAACACCAAACTTAGGAAAAAAATCTTTAAATGAAATTAAAGATGTATTAGCTTCTAAGAGCTTATCGCTTGGCATGAATGTTGAGAACTGGCCACCAGTAGGATAAAAAATGAGACATAAAAAATCAGGAAGAAAACTTAATAGGAATTCAGCTCATCGTAAAGCATTATTTAAAAATTTAGCTATCGCTTTGATTGAAAAAGATATCATTAAGACAACACTTCCAAAGGCAAAAGAACTTAGAAAGTTTGTTGAGCCTTTAATAACTATTGGAAAAGTTGATACTGTTGCCAATAGGAGGCATGTTTTTAGTAAGCTTCGCTCAGATGAGGCGGTTGCAAAAATTTTTACTGAGGTTTCAATTAATGCTAAAGATAGGGAGGGTGGCTACACTCGAATTATTAAAGCAGGNTTTAGAGCTGGTGACAAAGCNGANATGGCTTTTATTGAGCTTGTAGATAGAAAATTAGATCAGGACTCTGAAACTGAAGAGCCTGAATTAAAAGACGAAAAAGAATCCGTAGCTTAATTTAATATTTCCTTTAGATATAATCCGGTAAAAGATTCTTTAATTTTTGAAACATTTTCTGGTGTGCCTTGAGCCACGATATTCCCGCCATCTGAACCTCCCTCTGGTCCCAAGTCAATGATCCAATCCGCAGTTTTAATAACATCTAAATTATGTTCAATTACTACCACGGTGTTTCCTTGTTTCTTTAATCTTTCTAAGACATTTAGAAGTAATTCAATATCAGCAAAATGAAGTCCAGTTGTTGGCTCATCAAGAATAAATAAAGTTTTTCCTGTACTTCGCTTTGATAATTCTTTAGAAAGTTTTATTCTCTGAGCCTCACCTCCAGATAAAGTTAAAGCAGATTGACCAAGCGTAATATATCCCAATCCAACATCATTTAGCGTAACTAATTTTTTTTTAATTGCTGGATGTGCATCAAAAAAAACTAGAGCTTCTTCTACAGTCATATTCAAAATGTCATCAATATTTTTTTCTTTAAATTTTATTTCTAAAGTTTGTTCGTTGTATCTTTTACCATTACAAACATCACATTTAACATATACATCAGCAAGAAAATGCATTTCAACTTTTATCATCCCATCACCCTGACAAGCTTCACATCTTCCACCTTTTACATTAAAACTAAACCTACCAGGCTTATACCCCCTAGATCGAGCCTCAACTGTTTGAGAAAGAAGATCTCTTATGTGTGAAAATAATCCTGTATATGTAGCTGGATTTGATCTTGGTGTTCTTCCTATTGGTGATTGATCAATACTTATTACTTTATCAAGATTATCAAGACCCTCAATTTTTTCACATTTTATTTCTCTAGAGAGTTTAGATTTATTTAACATAAATGAACTCAATGGCAGCAAAGTTTGATTAATTAAAGAGGACTTACCAGAGCCTGACACACCAGTAACACATGTAAATAAACCAACTGGTATATCAACTGTGATATTTTGAAGATTATTTTCACAAGCATTGATAATTTTGATTTTTTCTTCTTTTGCTTTTAATCGTTTAGACGGTATTTTTATTTTTCTTTTACCAGATAAATACTTAGCAGTTATAGAATTTTTATTATTTAAAATTGAATTTAAATCACCTTGAGCACAAATTTCTCCCCCATGTTTCCCAGCACCTGGACCAATATCAACAATGTGATCAGCTGCTCTTATGGCTTCCTCATCATGCTCAACTATAATTACAGTATTACCGAGATCTTTTAAATTATTAAGAGTTTTTATAAGCTTAGAATTATCACGTTGATGAAGACCAATCGAGGGTTCATCTAAAACATATGTTACGCCAACTAATCCTGATCCAATCTGACTAGCCAATCTAATTCTTTGAGCTTCTCCACCAGATAATGTGTCTGCACTTCTATCAAGTGTTAGATAATTAAGACCAACATTTTGTAGAAAAGTTAATCTATCAATAATTTCTTTTAATATTTTTTCAGCAATTTTTTTCTTTGAACCAGAAAGTTTCATATTTTTTATGAAATCAAGGGAATCGTTAATTCTCATGCATGTTATTTCATTAATTTGTATTTCATTTAAAAATACATTTCTTGCATAGACATTTAGTCTAGATCCATTGCATTCATTACATTCACTCTCTGATAGAAGTTTCGCTAATTCGTTTTGAATGTATTCAGAGTCTGTCTCTTTAAAACGTCTTTCAGTTGAAGGAATAACGCCCTCAAATTTATGTTTTCTTATAATTCTACTTCCACTTCTAAATCTATGGGAGAAATCTACTTTTTCTTTAGTTCCCCATAAAATAATATCTTTTATTTTTTGTGGATAATCTTTCCATTTTGTTGTCAANGAGAAATCAAAATGATCACTCAAACATCTTAGCTGATAGAAATAAAATTTATTTCTTCTAGTCCATCCTTTTATTGCACCATTAGATATTGATACATCTTCTTCTGGAATCAACTGTTTCTCATTAAAATACTGTATTACACCAAGACCATCACATTTAGTACATGCTCCATAAGGATTATTGAAAGAAAACATTCGTGGCTCTAATTCAGGTATTGAATACCCACATTGTGAACAAGAAAAATTCGATGAATACAGTTCTATTTTTTTTGAATCAATTTGTTCTATTTCAACCAATCCATCTGATAATAATAAAGATGTTTCAATTGATTCAGATATTCGAGATCTTATTTCACNTCCTGGCTTAATAACAAGTCTATCGATAACTGCTGAAATATCATGTTTTTTGTTTTTTTCTAAATCTGGAAATTCTTCAATTGGATAGACAAAACCATTTACTTTTACTCTTACATACCCACTTTTTCGAAGCTCTTCATATATTGCGAGATGTTCACCTTTTTTACCTCTTATTACTGGCGCTAGTATCATAATTTTTGTGTTTTCTTTAAGTTTTAAAATTTCATCACAAATTTCTGAAACAGTTTTTGCTCTTAATTCCTCACCATGATCAGGACATTTTGGCGAACCAATTCTAGAATAAAGTAACCTTAAGTAATCATATATTTCTGTTACAGTTCCAACAGTTGATCTTGGATTATGTGAGGTTGCTTTTTGTTCAATTGATATTGCAGGGGACAAACCCTCAATTTGATCAACGTCAGGCTTTTCCATCATTGAAAGAAATCTTCTCGCATAAGTAGATAATGACTCAACATACCTTCTTTGACCTTCTGCATATAGTGTGTCAAAAGCAAGAGATGATTTTCCTGAACCAGAAAGACCAGTGATNACAATTATTTTGTCTCTAGGTAATTCTAGATCAATATTTTTTAAATTATGTGTTCTAGCACCTTTAATAAAAATACTGTCCATATGAAAAAAAATTCCGTGATGAAAAAATTAAATTAGGTTAAACTCTTAAGTTGTTATTATAAGAGGTAATTATGAGTAGAGGCGTAAATAAAGTAATTTTAGTTGGAAATTTAGGACAAAAACCTGAAATGCGATATACAGCAACACAAACTGCTGTAGCAAATTTATCGATTGCAACAACCGAGTCATGGAAAGATAAAGAAAGTGGTGAAAATAGAGACAAAACAGAATGGCATAGAGTTGTATTTTTTGGTAANTTNGCTGAGATTGCTGAAAAATACCTAGACANGGGTTCAAGTGTTTATGTTGAAGGTAAAATTCAAACTAGAAAATGGCAAGACAAAGATGGTAATGATAAATGGACAACCGAAGTTCTTGGAAATCAGTTAACAATGTTAGGATCAAGACCTTCATCTGATTCTTCTATGCAATCTAATGATTCAAATAGCAGCCCTTTTCCTGAAGATGACAGTGGACCAGGACTTTCAGATGATGATATTCCTTTTTAAAATCAATTANTATTTACTAATAACAAGACTTGCATTAGTCCCACCAAAACCAAAAGAATTACTAAGGATATTTTCTATAGATATATTTTTAGTTTCAGTAACAATATTAAGGCCCTTTGCCTCCTCACATAATGATTCAATATTAATTGAAGGCGCAACAAAATTTTCATTAATCATCATTATTGAATATATTGCTTCATGAACACCTGTTGCTCCAAGAGAGTGACCAGTCATTGATTTCGTTGAACTGATCATAGGAGAATTTGAACCAAATACTTTATGAATAGCATTTAATTCAGCAACATCACCGACAGGTGTACTTGTTCCATGAGTGTTAATATAGTCAATTTTTTTTCCTGATTGTCTTATTGCGCCTTCCATACANCTTAAAGCTCCTTCNCCAGAAGGCGCGACCATATCAAAACCATCAGAGTTTGCAAAATAACCACTCAACNTTGCATAGATTTCAGCACCTCTCTTTTTTGCATGCTCCTCTTCTTCTAATATAACCATTCCAGCACCACCTGAAATAACAAAACCATCTCTATTAGAATCATAAGGTCGTGATGCAACAGTTGGGGTTGAATTAAATTTTGAGGANAAAGCCCCCATCGCATCAAATAAACATGATGAGCTCCAATGCTCATCGTCACTACCACCAGCAATGACAATATCTTGTTGCCCATTTTTTATTAAGTCTGCAGCATGACCAATACAATGAGCACTTGTTGCACATGCAGAAGATATTGAATAATTAATACCTTTTAATTTTAGGGCAGTAGCTATGATAGCTGATATAGAACTGGACATACTTTTAGTTACTCCATATGGGCCAATTCTTTTTGGACCTTTTTCTCTAGCAATATCACCACTTGATACCATTACACGAGTTGATGCGCCTCCTGAACCTGCAACAATTCCAATTTTTGGAGAATNTAAATCCTCTTCATAAATACCAGCCATTTTTAGAGCATCTTTTGTTGCAAGGTAGCCATATGCAGCTGACTCACCCATAAATCTGAATAATTTTCTATCAATAAGTTCAGATGGATNTATATCTATTGANCCTGATACACAACTTCTAAAACCCATATCTGAATATTCTTTATTGAAAACAATACCAGATTTACCATTTTGCAAACTTTTTAAAACATTATCATAATCNTTGCCAATGCAAGATTTAATTCCCAAACCTGTTATGACGACATTTTTCATTAGAAATTGCTAGGATCTTTAAATAATCCTACTTTAAGTCTTTCAGCTGTATATATTTTTTTTTCATCTACAAACATTTCACCATCAGCNAATCCAACTATAGCTCCTCTATTAATAATTCTTTTTATATCAAGTTTGTAATTAACCTTTTTTGCTTTTGGGAGCACTTGACCAAAAAATTTTATATTATCCGCTCCTAGAGCTCTTCCNATACCTGGCAATCCACTCCATAAAAGATAAAATCCTAAAAGTTGCCACATAGCATCTAATCCTAAGCANCCNGGCATAACTGGATCTTCTTTAAAGTGGCATTTAAAAAACCATAAATCAGGATTTATATTTAGCTCAGCCGAAATAGAACCTTTTTTAAAATTACCTGAAAAATCATCAATGTTAGTAATTTCATCAAACATCAACATTTGATCTGAAGGCAATCTGCCATCCCCATCTTTTGTNAAAAGATTTCCATCTGAGCAAGAGATGAGCTCCTCTTTATTATAAGAATTTTTTGGACTAAACATCATTTTTCTCTGTCATATGCAAAGTCTGCTAATTTTATCATTTCTTTACTAATAGTAAGCTCATTTATTTTTTTTGCATAATCAATTGTATTTTTNTGATATTTATNTGCTAATTCATTTGTTTTTTTTAAACCATTTAGTNTTTGTATTAGAGAATTTGCCATAGTAGAGTTCAATTTTTTATTTCCAAGCAAATCCTCCAATCGTTTTTTTTCTTTTTTACTTGCGTTTTTATATGCAAAAAAGAAAGGGTAGGTAACCTTACCTTCTTTAAGATCTTGAAAGGGGGGCTTCCCAGTATTTAAATTATTAGAATAATCTAGAAGATCATCTTTTATTTGAAACAATATTCCTAAATTTTTTGCACACTCAGTAATATTTTTTGTATAAGATTGATTTGANTTTGAAAGCATTGCGCCTGTTTTTGCAGCAGCCTCAAACAATCTTCCTGTTTTGAAATAACTTATCTTTTTAAGCTTATTTAATGTCATATCAAGATTTCTTATTGCATCTAATTGAATAAGTTCACCTTGAGAAATATCATTTGTAGCATTTGCAAGTTCACTTAAAATCTTTTTATCTCCTATTTCAACCATTAAAATAAAAGCTTTAGAGTATATGTAGTCTCCAATTAAAACACCATGCGAATTAGTCCAGAGATTATTAACAGATTTTATACCTCTTCTTATAGAAGAATTATCAACCACATCATCATGAACTAATGTTGCTGTGTGAAGTAGCTCAATGACGGATGCCAGTTTGTATCTATTATCATTTTTTACATTTGATGAAGATATTAGACTTAATTTTGCTCGAATTTTTTTCCCACCTGATTTAAATATATATTTATATAGTCCCGATATAGTTTTTTCTTTAATTAAATCTTTTTTAATAAATTTATCGATGAGCTTTAATTCTTTAGCAATATTAGTATTTATAGGCATTTTGATTCATTTATGTTTATAAATTCTTTTTAAGTATTGATAATTTCTTCATTAAAGCGTATATTTTGCGAGCTTTTTAGGATTATATTATGTATGCAGTTATAGAAACAGGTGGCAAACAACATAAAGTTGAAAAAGGTATGATTTTATCAGTTGATCTTTTAAAAGATGATATTGGTAAAAAAATAACATTTGATAATGTTATGTTGTATGTTGATGGAGACAATGTTGAAGTTGGCCAGCCCTACCTTGATAATGTNAAGGTAACTGCAGAAATAAAAGATATTGTTAAGGCTGATAAAATCTCTATATTACGTTTTAGAAGAAGAAAACATAGTATGAGAAAAATAGGACATAGAGCAAAACATTCTCAAATAGAGATCAAAAATATTAAGTTAGAGAGTAAATAATGGCACATAAGAAAGCTGGTGGATCTAGTAAAAATGGAAGAGATTCTAATTCAAAGAGACTTGGTGTTAAGCGTTTTGGCGGTCAGCTTGTAAAGGCTGGAGAAATTCTTATTAGACAAAGAGGCACNAACACTCATCCTGGTTTAAATGTTGGCATGGGAAAAGATGATACTCTATTTGCAAAGTCTGCTGGTATTGTTCAATTTACCTATAAAGGACCTAAAAAAAGAAAGACAGCTAACGTTATTCCTCAATAATATTAATACATGAATTTTATCGATGAGGCCCATCTAGAAATTAAGGCGGGAGATGGCGGCTCTGGTGCATCAAGCTTTAGAAGAGAAAAATATATACCTTTTGGTGGCCCTGATGGGGGTGATGGCGGGAAAGGTGGAGATATTTTTTTTAAAATTAATAATAATTTAAATACATTAGTAGATTTTCAAAATAAGAAGTTATTTAAAGCAAAAAATGGTCATCGAGGCTCTGGTAAGAATAAATCTGGAGCNGCTGGTGAAGATTTGATAATAGAAATTCCAATGGGCACAGTGATATACGATGAGCTGACAAANGAAGAAATAATGGATTGCAAAGATTTCAAAGGTGAATATTTAATAGTCAAAGGTGGTGATGGAGGCCTTGGAAATGCTAGATTTAAATCTAGTGTCAATCAAGCTCCAAGAAAGTGCACTCCAGGATTTGAAGGTGAGAAAAGATCTGTAAGGCTTGAGTTAAAGTCACTGGCAGATGTCGGTTTAGTGGGATTTCCAAATGCGGGAAAATCTACTTTTCTTAATAAAGTTTCATCAGCAAAACCAAAGATTGGAAATTATCCATTTACAACATTAAGACCTCATTTAGGAACAGTAAAAGCAACTGAATCAAATTATGTTATTGCTGATATACCAGGTCTAATAGAGGGTGCATCCTCAGGAGCTGGACTTGGTATNAAATTTTTGAAACACATATCTAGAACAGGTCTTCTTCTTATTTTTGTTGATCTCTTCTCTGCAGAAAATCTAAAACCTGTAAAACAAATAACTTTACTCAAACAAGAGCTAGATTCATTTAAAGATGATCTTACTCAAAAAATTTCATGGATTATATGTAATAAAATTGATCTTATACAAAGTAATGAATTAGACCTTATCCAAAATGATATTGAGAATAAACTTAATATATCATCGAATGATATATTTTTTATTTCAGCAGCTACTGGTGAGGGAATAGAAAAACTTTTGAAATCTTTAGAAACAGCAGTTATTAAAAATAATATATCTAATTTAGATCTTTAATAGCTTTAGATAGTCTCCTTTTAGTTCTTGCAGCAGAGTTCTTATGCAGAACTTTTTTTGAAGCTGCTGTATCAATAATCTTTTGAGCTTTATTAAAAGATTCTACAGCCTTTGCTTTATCCTTAGATTGGATATCTGCTTTAACAGCTTTAACGGCAGTCCTAACAACAGATCGTTGAGCGTGTCTTAGCTTATATTTATCAGAGTTNTGTCTTGCTCTTTTAATTGCTTGTTTTGAATTAGCCATAATTTAGATGCGTAGTTTAATTATCTATTTACGATATGTCCATACATATCAAGACTTTGATTNATGGTGGAGGCGGCGGGAATTGAACCCGCGTCCGNCAATCCTTCAGCCTAACTTCTACATGCATAGCTCACTCAATTGGCTTTTTGACTNTTACGACCCGAGGAGCAGGGTGTAAAAGCGAGCTTGATTAATTTAACCAAACTGTGTCCAAGCAACACAGCTTGGCTAGACTATGATATTTGCCGATGCTTCAAACCATAGTCAATTCTGGCATCGGTTAGCATTAAGCTGCTAAAGCGTAGTTGTCGTTATTTGCAACTAAATTTTT
>NHJW02000023.1 GCA_002169625.2 Gammaproteobacteria bacterium TMED225 | reverse complement strand
TTTCATAATACTATAATCAAAAGTAATTGTAAGATTTTTCCATAGATTATATTTATCTTTTGGAAGTTTTAACGGTGTACATTCTGGGTTTAAGAGAGTTCTCATTGCACTATCTGTAATCGGTCCATAAAATGGATTAGTTTTAGCTATATTTGTGTCAACAATGCGGATACTATTTGCTGAAACCTTCATATTTTGTAATACTTTTGCTGAAATTGTTACTTTATCTCCTCTTTCTATAACTGCACCAGCTGGAGCACTCCAACAAGAAGATAATTGCTGCCTCAACATGTCTATTTCAGATATTGATAGCATAATATTTTCATCAGTATCATCTGTACTTTTATTATCAACCTCTTCAACCTCTTCTTTAACTTCATTTTGAACCATATTTGTTTTTTCATTTCTTAAATCTTTGAGCATTGATGCTATACTAAAATCTTTTTCGGGTTTTGACTTTGGTTTAGATATAGTCTTATTATTTTCCAACTTTGGTTTATCCTTTATGTTTGTTTCAACATCTAAATCTGATTTAACATTTTCATTAATTATAATTTTTGGCTTTGGCTTGAGTTTTGGTTTAATTATATCAGTTTTAGTTGTTTCTATTTTTTTCTTAACCTCTAAAATTTCCTTTTCTTTAATAACTACTTTTTTTGTTTCCTTAACTTCTAAATTAGGAGTTTGTTTCATTTCCAAAACTGGTTGATTTGGATTAGTTTTTTCTTCAATTTTAGTTTTATTTATTTCAACATTTTTTTTTATTTCTAATTGATCTGATGAATTAAATTTTTTTTGCTTAGTAATTGTTTCCTTATTTTTATTTTCTGTTTTTTCAGTATCAGATTTTTTCAAATTTGTATTTTCATCAACATTAAGTATTTCAATAGGTATTACGTTTGGAACATAGATCTCTTTTGGAGAAAAAAAATTTGGCAACCCGACCATAAATAAAAGGATAATTAAATGTATTAGTGTTGATAAAATGACTCCAGATGTTTTAGGATTTAGGTTTTCAAAAAAATTTATTATTTTTAAACTATTATAGCTTATACGGTCCATCTATTGCTCAATATTTTGAGTAATTAATGCAACTTTAATATATCCTGCTGAGTTTATTATGGACATTATTTCCATAATCCTCCCATAAGCTACTACTCTATCACCTCTTATGTAGATCCTTGCTTCAGTATTTTGTTCAGTAATAGCGTTTAGTCGAGGAATCAAATTTTCTACTTCAACCTTTGATTCTCCAATGTAGACTTCTCCGTCCAACTTAACGGTTATCTCAATTGGATCTTTAATATCAGTTAATGCAGTAGCTTTAACCTTAGGTAAATCAACTTTTATTCCAACCGTTAGAAGGGGGGCGGTAACCATAAAAACAATTAGTAAAACAAGCATAACATCTACAAAAGGTGTGACGTTAATTTCACTCATTTGAGTGTATCTTTGTTTATTACGTTTGTTTAAATTATTTGAGGTAAGCAATTTATTTTTTCTCTAATTGTCTAAAAAAAATTGTTGAGAATTCATCCATAAATGTTTCTAAGGATATGAAGTATTTTGATAAATCGTTTGAAATTTTATTGTACGCAACAACCGCAGGTATAGCTACAAAAAGGCCTAAAGCTGTTGCAAATAGCGCCTCTGCAATTCCTGGGGCAACTACTGCTAAATTAGTATTTTGTGCAATTGCAATAGATTTAAAACTATTCATTATCCCCCAAACTGTTCCAAATAATCCTATAAACGGTGCAGTTGATCCAGCAGTTGCTAGGAAAGTTAAATTTCTCTCAACATTTTCACTTTCCTTATTAAAAACAACTGTCATTGATCTCATCATTCTATCCTTTAGAGAATTTATATCTGAATTATCATTTTCATATTGAGATTTACTTTTTTTCCACTCTAAAATTGCGGCACAAAATAACTTTGACTTTGGATCTGTCTGATTAAAATTTAAAGTTTCATATAAATCTTCAAATGAATTTCCAGACCAAAAAATATCTTCAAATTCTTTATCAAGTTTTTTTAATTGTCTAATTCTCAAAATTTTTGAAATTATTANATTCCAGGAATATAAAGAAGCTAAGATTAAAATTATAATTACTGATTTCACTACTAGATCAGCTTGCATAAATAGAGCAAGCATCGAAAAATCTGGTGCTTCCGCCGATAAATTTGCACTATTAATATCTGCCATAATAATTATTTTTTTATTTTTTCTAGATCACTACTATGAACCATGACCCAAAACCCTGGTCTATTTTTTTCACATAATGCTATTACTGGCGTCTTACCCTCTTCTTTGGCAAGCTTTGCAGTATCATCCCACAAGCTAATTGCTGTATGCTTTGCTCTTAATTTACATTCTATAAATAAATCATCATGAATTACATCAGCTCTTGTCACTTTACCATTTCCTCCACTTAAAGGTGTTCTTGTACCATTAAAATAATTTGCAACATCTCTTTCTCTTTTTTTCCAAGCTTTGTCAGGCATTTATGTTCCTTTCATTAGGCTGTGAGTGAAGATAGAAGATTGTCATCTACCTCAAAATTTGATGATACTACTTGAACGTCGTCGTTGTCTTCTAAAACTTCAAGTAATTTAAATAGTTTGTCAGCTGTATCTTTGTCAATATTGATATTGTTTTTACTTTTCCAAATTAAATTTGCAGAGTTAGTCTGACCATACTTTTTAATTAATTTATCATTAAGTTCATGCAAATCATTTTGATCACAGTATATTGAATATTCTGTGTCATTAATTTCATAATCTTCACTATTATTTTCAATAAGAAATTCTAAAAGTTGATCTTCTTTTGCTAAACTTTTATCAAGAGTAATATTGCCAAATCTATCAAAACCAAAACTAACACTTCCCGTTTCACCCAAATTACCACCATGTTTACTAAAAGAGGATCTAATTTCAGCAGCTGTTCTGTTTTTGTTATTTGTAAGTGCTTCTACTATTATAGCTATACCTTCAGGGCCATAACCCTCATATCTTACTTCTTCATAATTACTATCAGGATCATTCCCTTGACCTTTTTTAATTGCTCTCGCAATGTTATCTTTTGGCATGTTTAAAGACTTAGCTGAAGCAATAGCAGATCTTAACCTGATATTACTCTCAATATCTTCACCCCCAACTTTTACAGCAACAGATATTTCTCTTCCAAGTCTTGAAAATACTTTTGCTCTCTTTTTATCTTGAGCACCTTTGCGATGCATAATATTTTTAAATTTCGAGTGCCCTGCCATTACGATTAGATTTATAAATATTTGATCCGATGTTAGTAAAGATATAAAATATTAGATAAATGTGTCTAATATATGTAAATTATGTCTCTTGAATTGGGGTGATATTTTTAGCTAAACCCGTATTAGTATCGATATCTATTAAAGCTCCACATACAGTTATTTTTTCACTAGCAGGTGTAAATCTTCCTTCTGCCCTAAATCCCTTAACAAATCCATGGATTGGATTATTTATATCAAATCCAATTATTGAATTATAATCACCTGACATTCCAACATCTGTTTGATAAGCTGTTCCTTTTGGTAAAATAACACTATCCGCAGTTGGAACATGTGTATGTGTTCCTAAAACTGCTGACACTTTTCCGTCGACGTAATATCCAAATGCTTTTTTTTCTGAGGTTGCTTCGCCATGCATATCAATTATTATACTGTCACATGTACTACCTAACCTCTCTTTTTGAAGAAATTCGATTATACTTTTAAACGGATCATCTAATGATAAATTCATAAATAATCGAAGCATTACTTGTAATACTATAATTTTTTTACCATTTAAAAGCTCAAGCTTATAATAACCTTTTCCAGGAACACCTTCAGGGTAATTGAGCGCTCTTATTATTTTTGGGTTTTTTTCAATATAGGATAACATATCTCTTTGATCCCACGCATGATTCCCAAGTGTCAGAAGATCCAATCCACTAGAAAATAATTCTTCCGCATCCTTTTTTGATAATCCATAACCAGAAGTAGCATTTTCACCATTCGCAATAATTATATCAGTATTGTATTTAGATTTTAGAGTTGGGATAATTTCTTTAATTTTTTTTCGTGAAGCCTTGCCCACAATATCACCTATAAAAAGAATTTTCATTGAAAACTGTACAAATTTTTTTCAGTAATAACATAATCAACTTTAAAATCAAATTTATCTATAGGTATATAATCTAACTTTTGATCTTGATATGCGTATACGACTGAGATGAATTTATGATCAATTTTATTTAAATAATTAAAAGTCCTGTCATAGTACCCTCCCCCATAACCTAACCTATTTCCCTTATGATCAAAAGCTAAACAAGGTACAAAAATTAGTTCAGGATTTAAAATTGTATTTTTATTTTGAGGCTCTAATATATTCATATGCCCTTTTACAAAATTCTCATCACTCTTAAATTGCTTAAAGATTAAATGACTATTTTTTTTTTCAATTACAGGCAAACATAATATTTTATTTTTAATAAAGATAAGATTATTAAGTTCTGTTGTATTGATTTCAGAATTTATAGAAATAAAACTAGAAACGATATTGATTTCTTGAAAATTAATTTTTTCAAAAAGTTTGTCAAATAAAGATAAAACAAAATGAGATGGGTTATTTTTAAAAATCTCATCTCTAATAATTTTTTGCTTTTTTCTAATTATTGATTTTTCATCTTTAATATTATTCATAATAAGAATTCTTGATTATATGAATTAAATCTTCTACTTTTTTATTTATTTCGTAAAACTCCTGATCTAATTCTGTTTTTTCATTTTCTAAATTTTTTTTTTCTTTTTCTAGTTTTAGTATTTGGTCTTTAAGTTTTAAATTGTACTTAATATATTCCTCATACTTTGCATCTTTTACTTCTGAATTTTTTTGTATATTTATTTTTTCTAAAAGTTCTGCTTGAAGCTCAATTGATAGAAGTGATAACAATATAGTATCACTAATTTTTCCATTAGAGTATTTTGGAATTTGTAATTTGTTATCTATTTTCTCATTTATTAAATTAATTGAGTCTATAATTTTTGTTTCATCTTTTTCATCATATTCTAATGAAATTTCTCTGTTTAAAATTTTTGTCTTGTAAAAAGGCATAATTATTTCTTAATTAGAAGTTCCAATTCATCAATATACTCAGACATTTGTTTTCGTAAATTTTTAATTTCTTTTTCAAGATTTTTAATTTTTTCTTTTTTGGAAATATGATGGTCCCTAAAATCTTCTACAGCTGATCTCAGGTTATTTAAATTTTCGTTCAGAACTGTAATTTTTTTTTGTATTTCCATTATAATTTTATAGTTTGTAATTTTACAATTGTCACGGTAATGAGCTCATATTAAATAATTTTATATCAACCATAAAGGTAAGAAATTGAATAATTTAAATAATATCAAAAATCTAAGACAATTATCGAATTGTGTTAGATTTTTATCAATGGATGCTGTAGAAAAGGCAAAATCTGGTCATCCTGGTATGCCTATGGGTATGGCTGATATCGCAACAGTTCTCTATAAAAATCATTTAAAGTTTGACCCTAATGATCCAGGTTGGATTGATAGAGATAGATTAATTATTTCAAATGGGCATGGCTCAATGCTTTTATATTCCTGTTTATATTTAACAGGCTATAAAGACATTGACATAAATCAGATTAAAAATTTTAGACAATTACATTATAAAACTGCAGGTCATCCAGAGTATGGAAGTGCACAAGGAATAGAAACAACCACAGGTCCATTATCTCAAGGTTTAGCAAATGCAGTTGGAATGGCGTTAGCAGAAAAAAAACTATCAAATAATTATGGAAAAGAATTAATTGATCATCACACATATGTTTTTGCAGGAGATGGATGCTTAATGGAAGGTTTAAGTCATGAAGCATGTAGTCTAGCAGGACATTTAAAATTAAATAAACTTATTATGTTTTTTGATAATAATTCTATTTCTATTGATGGAAAAACTGAACTGTCAGTTTCAGACAATACGAATAAAAGATTTGAAGCTTACAACTGGAATATAATAGAAATAGATGGTCATAACTATGAAAAAATTGATCAAGCTATAATTCAAGCAAAAAAAAGTGATGCTCCAACAATTATATCTTGTAAAACTAAAATTGGTTTTGGTTCTCCAAACAAAGAAGGTTCAGCATCATCACATGGTTCGCCTCTTGGTAAAGATGAAATTAGTTTAACAAGAAAAAAATTAGAATGGAATTATTCGTCGTTCGAAATTCCAGATGATTTATTATACAAGTGGAGAGGTTTCTATAAAAGAAATAATGAAACAAGAAATTCTTGGTTATTAAATAATAAAAAATTAATTGAAAGTAACAATTTTAAAGATAATTTTAATCAAAAAATTAATTCATCTCTTCCAGAAAAACTTAATGAATTAAAATCTGAACATTTTAATGACAAAACAAATTGTGCATCAAGAAAATCTAGTGAACTAACATTAAACTTAATTTCAAAATTTCAAAAAAATCTTATTGGTGGATCCGCTGATCTTACTGGATCAAATAATACAAAGGCAAAAGATATGAGTGTAATTACTTCAGATGATTTTGATGGCAATTATGTTCATTACGGTATCAGAGAACATGGAATGGCTGGAGTAATGAATGGTATAGCTTTACATAAAGGTTTAATTCCATATGGAGGAACATTTTTGGTATTCACTGATTATTGCAGACCTGCAATTAGATTATCCGCTATCATGAACATACCAGTTGTATATGTAATGACACATGACTCAATAGGATTAGGAGAAGACGGACCGACTCATCAACCAGTTGAACACCTTGCAGCTTTACGGGCGATACCAAATTTAACAGTTATAAGACCATGTGATATTATTGAAACCATTGAAGCATGGGAATGCGCAATAAACAATACTGGACCGACAATCTTAGTTTTAACAAGACAAAATCTGCCAATGTTACAAAAAGATAATCGAAAAGAAAATCTTGTTAATAAAGGCGCTTACAAAATTAGAGATTTTGAAGAATATGATGCAACAATTTTATCTTCTGGTTCTGAAGTTGAGATTGCTTGCTCTGCATCAAATAAACTTTTTGAAAACAATGATTTAAAGATCAGAGTTGTAAGCATGTCTTCATTTGAATTGTTTGAAAAAAATGATGATAGCTATAAAAATGAAATTTTAGGTAATAAACCTATTTTTGCTATTGAGGCTGGATTAATAAATGGTTGGGAAAAATATATTAAAAATGTAAATTTTGTTGGTATGTCTACTTTTGGTGAAAGCGGTCCATATAAAGATTTATATGAACACTTTAAGATAACAGACAATTACTTAATTGAAAAAATAATTAAAAATTTATAAGAGGGAGAAATATGAAAATTGCAATAAATGGATTTGGGAGAATTGGAAAACTTGTTTTTAGAGCTTTATTAGAAAAAAATCCTAAAGATATTAATGTTGTTGCTATTAATGAACTAGGCAGTGTTGAGAGCAGCGCTCACTTACTAAAATATGATAGTGTGCATGGTATTCTTAAAGATGAGATTAGTTCAATAAAAAAAGGATTAAAAATTGGAAAACATAAAATTAATTTTTTTTCTGAAAGAGATCCAAATAATCTTCCTTGGAAATCTCTTAAGGTTGATGTTGTTCTTGAATGTAGTGGTGTTTTTACTTCAAAAGAAAAAGCAATTTCACATTTAAATGCAGGAGCTAAAAAAGTTATTATTTCTGCGCCAGCTTCGAATGTAGATGCTACAATAGTTCAAGGAGTAAATAATGATACTATTAAAAAAAACCATGACGTAATATCAAACGGATCTTGCACTACTAACTGTCTTGCTCCTTTAGCTATGGTTCTTGATGAAAAGTTAGGAATTGAAAGTGGTTTTATGACAACAATTCATAGCTACACTGGAGATCAAAGAACTGTTGATCAAACTCATTCAGATTTAAGAAGATCAAGGGCTGCAGCTGAATCGATGATTCCAACTTCAACGGGAGCAGCAAAGGCATTGAGTCTAGTGTTACCTAAATTAAAAGGTAAACTAGATGGAACAGCTATTCGAGTGCCTACACCTAATGTTTCACTTATAGATCTTACATTTGTAAGTAAGAAAAAAACTAATCCAGAAAAAATTAATTCTATAGTTCTTCAAGCATCAAAAACTAAAAAATTAAATGGAATTCTTACAACAAACTCATTGCCTCTGGTTTCAATTGACTTTAATCATAATTCAAGCAGTTCTGTATTCGATATGAGCCAAACACAAGTTATTAAGGATAAATTCTGTAGAGTTTTATCGTGGTATGATAATGAATGGGGATTTTCTAATAGAATGATAGACACTATAGTTGATCTTAAAAAATTTATTTAGTGCCCAAAAAAATTTGTTTTGCAGTATCTACACTAACACAAATTGAAAGTTTAATAGAGTTAAGAAAATCAAAGTCTAAATCTTCAATAATATTAATAAAATATTTTTTGATTAAAGGTTTTGGAGTAGAGTGGTTGAGATCATTGATAAATTATATTAACAAAAAATATAAGACACATAATATAAAATTTTTTGTTGATTCAGGCTACGATCAAGGTTTAAGTATTTTATTAACGCAAGAAAATATAGATTATATAAAATTAAAAAATGATAAAATTATCTTAAATAAAATTAATCAAATTGCTAAAAAAAATAAGGTTTTATTAAATCCAACTTTTGATGTAGTAGATCTTACCAAAATTAAAAATATGCAAAAAAAATTGAAATAAAATTATGAAAATAGATGGAAATGAAATTAAAGTAGGAAATATCTTAGAGATTAATAATAAGCTCTGGAAAGTTTTGAAAACCCAGCATACTCAACCAGGTAAAGGAGGTGCATACTTACAGGCTGAACTTAAAGAAATAAGAGATGGTACTAAAATGAATAATAGGTTTAGGTCATCAGAAACAGTGGAAAGAGCAATCCTTGATGAAAAAGAATTTCAGTATCTTTATGAGGATAATAACAACTTTATATTTATGGATAAACAAACCTATGAACAAATAGAGCTTGGTTCTGATATATTAAATGAAGATCAATCAAAATTTTTAATTGAGAATAGCGATGTTATTATAAACTTCTATAATGAAAAACCAGTTGGAATTGACTTACCTGATAATGTAGAATTAATTGTTGTAGAAACTGAAGGTGTTGTAAAGGGTCAAACAGCAGCATCGTCATATAAACCAGCAACTTTAGAAAAGAATATTAAAACATCTGTTCCACAATTTATCGCTGTTAATGATAAAATAGTAATCAGTACAATTGATTGTAGCTATATCGAAAAATCAAAAAATTAATGCAACCTGCTGTAATTAATATTTTTGAAAAAGCAGTGAAAAAAGCTGGTAAAATATTATTAAGAGATTTTGGNGAATTAGAAAATTTACANATACANTCTAAATCAGTTGGAGATTTTGTAACAAATGCAGANATTAAANTAGAAAAAACANTNTTNGAAACTCTAAAATATTATTATCCAGANTATACTTACATAACTGAAGAAACTGGTNAAATNAAAGGTGATGAAAACACCATTATTATTGACCCAATTGATGGAACATCAAATTTTATTCANGGNATACCTCATGTTGGAATNATTGTNGCCAAAATGACGAATAATGAAATNACNGACGGTGTAATTTATAATCCAATTTTAAANGAATTTTTTTGGAGTTCAAAAGGTAAAGGTTCATGGTGTAATAATAGTAGACTTAGAGTATCAAATAGGCAAATTTTTTCAGATTGCTTGATAGGCACTGGCCTTCCATTTGGTGATAGAATTTATAAAAACTATTTAAGTGAAGTTGATGAAATCCTAAAATCTTCTGCAGGAATAAGAAGACTTGGATCGGCAGGCCTTGATTTGGCTTATGTTGCCTCTGGTAAATTAGATGGTTTTTGGGAAAAAGATCTAAATTTGTGGGATGTTTCAACAGGTGTTTTATTAGTTAAAGAGGCTGGTGGAAAAATTTCAAGCATTGACGGAAATGCTTGGGAAACAAATTCTCGTGATTTATTGGCTTCAAATAATAAAATTCACAATGAATTAGTTGAAAAACTTACTTTACTTTAAAATCTTTATAAATATAAGCAACGCATGAAAAAAGATATTCACCCTAAATATCACGAAATAAATGTTGTTATGACTGATGGTTCTACTTTTAAAACTCGATCTACTTGGGGAAAAGAAGGTGATACGCTTAAGTTAGAAATTGACTCTAAATCTCACCCTGCATGGACTGGTGGAAAAGCCGGTCTTAATGAATCTGAAGGACAAGTAGCAAGATTTCAAAAAAGATTTAAAGGTCTTAAAATTAATAAATAATTATTTAAAAAACTTTTCAGCATTAAGTTTTGATTTTTCTTTCTTTTTTATCTCCTCTTTAACTCTGGATATTTCAGTTTCAAGTTCAGAAATATAGTTTTGCAAATCTTCAATACTGAAATCATCCAAATTTAATATTTTAACTGTCTTTTGCTTTTCATCAATTTCAAAAAAATCTGTCATAGTTATATTTTGTTATATATTATTTTTTGATTATATTATATCAGACAATTATGAAATATCCTTTAATGCCAAAAGCAACAGCAATATGGTTAGTAGAAAATACTGCTTTAACGTTTGATCAAATTTCTGACTTCTGTGGATTACATGAATTAGAAGTTCAAGGAATAGCTGATGGAGAAGTTGCTGTCGGTATGAGAGGTTATGATCCAATAGATAACAACCAATTAACAAAAGAAGAAATTGAAAGATGTGAAAAAGATAATACAGCTCGTTTGAATCTTATAAAGTCTGATTTAATAGAGGATTTACCGCCAAGAAAAAAAGACTCTAAATATACCCCCCTTTCTTTAAGACAAGAAAAGCCGTTTGCAATATTATGGCTTATCAAAAGATATCCAACTGAATTAAGTAGTTCTCAGATTGCTAAACTTACTGGTTCAACAAAAAATACGGTAGAGGCTATAAGAAATGGTACATACAGAGAGGCAGTTCTTGAGGCAAAGAGTCCAATGGATGTTGGTTTGTGTACTTATAAGGATCTCGAAAGAACTTTAAATAGAACTAGAACAAAAAAATTAGATCAAGATAACTAATCAGTTTTTACAACGTAATTTAGATAGTAGATCATCAAGATCATCCAAAATAAGATCATTGAAATAATAAAAACCTGAAAATTGTATATTTTTATGACACCAATGGGTTCACCAAGATAGTAGGTTAAAGGTCCTAACATGCCACTTAAAATTATCCCTAAAATTTTATAACTCTTGAAAAAAGTTAGAATTTCATCAAAAAGAGTACTAAAACTTAACCACAAAACAATCATCCATAATGGCAAGGTACCAAGTTTTGCAATAGTTTCAAAATCATATATTTGGAAATAAACCAATAAAGTATCAAAAATATATCCCGGGATTGAAATCAAAAGTGAAATTTTAATAAATTTCTGTTTATTATTATTGAAATAAAAATAAGTTAATAGAAAAATAACTCCAACCCAAATGCCCAGCATAGGATAAGAAAATTTAGTTTCGCCAAATACACAAGCCAACCAAGTTATTTGATAGCCAGTTAAGATTAAAAATACTTTTAGTTTTTGCATTTTTATTTTTTAACTAAAAAATGAGAAACATCGGTTGAACTGTTAGCAAAACCTGTTTCACAATAAGATAGGTAAAATTCCCACATTCTTTTAAATTTAATATCAAAACCATACTTTGATAAATCATTCCAAGATTTTTGAAATTGTTTATTCCACATTTTTAGCGTTTTTGCATAAGAACGACCAAAGCTTAAATTTTCAATACATTTGAGCCCAACATGTTTTGCAGAATATTCAAATTGTTTTTTAGTTGGAAGCATTCCACCTGGAAAAATATATTGCTGAATAAAATCTGGTCTATTTTGATAATCTTTAGACTTTTTTTCATCAATTGTTATGACTTGTAGTGCAGCCATACCACCATCGTTAAGAGAATTGCGAACTGTATCAAAGTAATTATGCCAGT
>NHJW02000022.1 GCA_002169625.2 Gammaproteobacteria bacterium TMED225 | reverse complement strand
ATTTAATATATATTCTTGAAGTTTTTCTAATTCATAGCATGAATTTGGACATAAGCTAATTAATTTATTTAAATTTTCTTCAGCCAGGTTTTGTCTGTTTGTTTGNATAAATAACTCACCTTGATACTCCAATGCACCCTTATGATCTGGATCAATATTTAGCGCTTTCTCATAATAGACTTCTGCNTTTTCAAATTTATTCATTTTCCTGTTTGCAAAAGCATATAAATTCCATCCATCTGCATCATTTGGTTTTGATTTTGTATAAGCTTTAAGAGCTTTNTTTGCCTTAATATAATCTTNTCTATCAATATATTTGACTGCTCTTTCATATAAAGCACTCGCATTTAATTTATCATATTTGACTGCATGGACAGGGCTTACAAAAAGAAGTGATAAATAAAATAAGATAATAAACTTCAAGCTCAAATGTCCAGTTTTAAAAGTCATATATATTTGCTNGTTGATGTCATTACTTTTGCAGTAAATTCCATAACTTTTTTTGTTGGTGATTCAAGTTCCTCAGCACCTGATTCATTTGCTTGACCTGCATGAAGATCTTCATCAGCTTGCATTGTCTTGAGTATTTCAATTGTTTCTTTATCTTTATCTGAAATCTTATCCAAATGTTTTTGCAAGTGGATAACAACTTGTTTCTCAGTTTCTTCAACAAATCCTAGACTTGTTTTTTCACCCATTGCACCAAATATGGCCCCAATAGCAAAAGAACTTGCATACCACAATGGATTTAAAATAGAACTCTTACCACCGAGTTCATCTAGTCTTTTTTTACACCATACTAAGTGATCTGTTTCTTCGTCGCCTGCATGAATTAGGTGTTCTTTAATTTGCTTATCTTTGCANACAAAAGCTTGGCCTCTATAGAGAGCTTGTGCAGCAACTTCACCAGCATGATTTACCCTCATCATTTGAATGGATAAATCTTTTTCTTTTTGTGAAAGCTCATCTTGATTTTTTTTTAATGGCGCAGGNGGATATTCTCTGTCAGTCCCAGCCTTCTTATCTGACAAAGTTTTTAACGCAATATCAAATTCATTAACAATGTTATTTAAAATACTCATTTAATACCTTTGAATCCGATGTCTTTCCTGAAGAAGGAGCCCTCAAAACTAACATCGTCTACTAAATTATAAGCTTTTTTTTGTGCTTCTTTCAAATCATTTCCGAGAGCTGTTGCACAAAATACTCTACCTCCGGAAGTTACAATTTTATTATTTTTATATTTAGTGCCCGCATGGAATAATTTCAAGTCGCCATCTTCATTTAATTTAATTTTTACCTCTTTATTTGTATCATAGCTTTCTGGATAACCATTTGAGGCGATTACCACTCCACAAGAATGTTTATCAATCCAATCGATGGAGTAAGAATCTAATTTTTCATTAATAGCCGAAAGGCAAAGTTCGACCAAACTTGATTTTAATCTAATTAAAATTGGCTGAGTTTCAGGATCACCAAATCTGCAATTAAATTCAAGAACCTTTATATTATTATTTTTTATCATAAGACCGGCATATAGAAATCCTAAGTATGGGTATCCTTCTCTTATTAAGCCTTCCATAGTTGGAAACATTACTTCATTAAGAATCTTTTGATGTATTTCTGCATTTACAATTGGGGCAGGCGAGTAGGCGCCCATACCACCTGTATTTAAACCAACATCTCCATCTCCAACAGCTTTATGATCTTGACTGGTTGCCAATGGAACAATTTTATCTTTGCTAACCACTGCGATGAAAGAAGCTTCTTCGCCTTCTAGAAACTCTTCAATTACCACTCTACTCCCAGCTGAACCAAAAGCATTATCTTTAAAAATACTTATAAGGGCATCTTCTGCATCTTTTTTACATGAACAAATAATTACTCCCTTTCCAGCTGCTAATCCATCAGCTTTAACGACAGTAGGATACTCAATTTGATTTAAATGATTTAAAGCAGAATCATAGTCTTCAAAAGATTTATATTCTGCAGTTGGAATATTATATTTTTTAAAAAAATCTTTTGAAAAAGTTTTAGATCCCTCAAGTTGAGCTGCTTTTTTTGATGGACCAAAAGTTTTTATACCTTTACTTTGCAGATGGTCGGTTAAACCCTCAACTAAAGGTTGTTCTGGCCCAATTATTACAAGTTTTATATCTTCTTTAATGCAAAAATTTTCAATTGATTTAAAGTCATTTGTATCTATCTCGACATTGCTTACTTTGTCTTCTAAATGAGTGCCAGCATTTCCTGGACATACAAAAACATGATTTACAAAATGATCTTGTGCACATTTCCATGCCAAAGCATGCTCTCTACCACCTGAACCAATGATTAGAATATCCATTAGTGTCTGAAGTGCCTTATTCCTGTAAACAGCATTGAGATATTATTTTCATCTGCAGCTGCAATAACTTCATCATCTTTTATTGAACCACCTGGTTGTATTATTGATGCTATACCACTTGCTGCAGCCTTATCAATACCATCTCTAAAAGGAAAAAAGGCATCTGAAGCCATAGATGCACCATGAATTTTTAATTGTTCTTCCTCAGCTTTTATATTGGCTATTTCTGCACTTATAACTCTACTCATTTGACCTGCACCAATTCCAATAGTTTGCTTATTTTTGACATAAACAATAGCGTTACTTTTTACGAATTTAGCCACTTTCCANGCGAACATTAGATCATTTATTTCTTCTTGCGTAGGTTGTCTTTTTGTAACACATTTTAAATCATTAATAGAAACACTTTTAAAGTCTTCATCTTGCATGAGGATGCCTCCTGAAACTTTTTTTATTATTCCCTGATAAGATGTATCTTGTTCTATATCCACTCTTAAAATTCTTACACTCTTTTTTTTAGAAAATTCTTCTAAAGCAGCATCTTTGTATTCTGGAGCAATTATTACTTCTACAAATTGTCTCGAAACAATTTCTATAGCAGTTTGGTGATCCACAACTTTATTGAATGCAATTATTCCACCAAATGCAGAAGTTGGATCAGTCTTGTATGCAAGATCATATGCATTTTGAATTGAACTATTTTCTGCAACTCCACAAGGATTGGCATGTTTTACAATTACACATGCTGGATTATTAAATTCCCTAACGCATTCCCATGCAGCATCAGCATCAACAATATTATTATATGAAAGCTCTTTTCCTTGAATAACATCAGCATTAGCAATATTTTTATGTTTCAGATTTTTGAAAGTAAAAAGCTTTGCAGATTGATGAGGGTTTTCTCCATATCTTAGAGTAGAACTCTTATCAAATTCATAGTCCAACAGACTCTTTTTATTATTAAGATAATTAGTTATCGATTGATCATAATCTGACATTAAAGAATATACTTTTGATGCCAGACTTTTTCTAGTTTCATAGGAAATACCATCATTTTGATCCCATTCCATAATTATTGATTCATAATCATTAGGATTTGAAAGAACTATGACATCATTAAAATTTTTTGCAGCTGCTCTAATCATTGTTGGNCCACCGATATCAATTTTCTCAATAGCTTCCTCAAAAGTGCAATCTTCTTTAATTGTTTCTTTAAATGGATATAGATTTACAATCACTAAATCAATGGTTTCNTAACCCTTATCTTTGAGATCTTTCATGTCACTGCTTCTTCTTGCAAGAATACCTGCATGAATTTTAGGATGCAGCGTTTTAANTCTTCCATCCATCATTTCATCATGTCCAGTGAATTCAGATACCTCAATTACNTCATCTGTAATCTCTTTTATNGATTTATAAGTTCCACCTGTTGATATTATTTTTACATTTCTTTCAATCAAAAAATCTACAATGTTTTTAAGGTTTGATTTATCAGAAAGACTAATTAAAGCTGTTTTTGGCTTAATGACTGTCATTAGCTAATATTATATTTTTTTAATTTTGTTCTTAACGTTGTTCTGTTCATACCTAAAATTTTTGCTGCTTTAGATTGATTGTCATTTGAAAATTTCATCACAGCATTTAGGAGTGGAGGTTCCACTTCATTCAAAACCATTTGATAAACGTCTATAGGATTATTTTTTTGATCTAATTGTAAAAAGTATCTTTTCATAGCTTTTCTTACCTCATCTTTAAGAGGTTTTTTAGAATAACTATCAAATGATTTTTTTTTATTATCCAAAATCTTTTTTTATATAACGGAAGATTAAGTTTACAGTTGTTTAAAAATTGCTCAATAGGTTTTTAGAGATTAATGGCTGTTTTTTTGTTGCCTTCTGTAATGAAATAATCGAATTCCTTATTTTTCATTTCTAATGTTACAACTGAAGTATGTCCTGGATAAAAATATAAAAGTGTATCTATATCGGTCAATTCACTAAGCAAAGCATTTATAACCATGAAGTGACTAAAAATAATTGTATTCCTATCAAGTTTTTTTATTTTATTTAAAATCTTATTTTTCCAATTTTTTATAAACATTGGTAATTCTTTCTTATTTGTTTGAACAATTTGTTCAAGCCATTCTTGTTTTTTATCTGGCTTTATTCCCTCTGCGGGTATCTCAATAAAACAATTATCAATCTTAACTTTTTTATTAAATTTTTTTGCTAAGGGCTTTGCAGTTTCAATAGCTCTTAATTTTGGACTTGATATAAAAAAATAATCCTCAAGAGACTGAAGTTCTTTATGTTGAAGTAAATCATATGACTCAGATATCCCTTTTAAGCTTAACCCAGGATCTGGATGTTCTCCCCACTTATTTTCAGCTTCACCATGCCTTATTAATATAATTTTAATCTGTGACATTTATTTTGTAGCTATAATAATATCGTGAGAATCCATAGAGTATATTGTAAGTCTGTTTCAAAACCTGACAAGAATTTTAATTTAGATAAAGCTGAGTCTCATCATCTTGTAAGAGCACTTCGTCTCAAAGAAGGGAGTCAAGTTGAAGTATTTGATGGAAATGGAAAAAAAGGAATTTGCTCAATCATTAAACTTTCTGATAAAAGTTGTGAATTACATAGGATTTCAAAAATAGAATTTCAAGAAATTCCTAGTAGAACACTTACGGTCATAATACCCTTCATTAAAAAAAATAATTTCAATTATATGATTCAGAAATTAACAGAAATAGGAGTGAATAAATTCATAGTATATAAATCAGACCTNTTAGATCAAAGTATTGCAAAAAAAGACCTAGAAAAAATTATCGATAAATCAAAAGAGGTTATTATTAATGTCTGTAAACAATGTGGAAACAATTTCCTACCAACTGTGGATAATTTTAATAATCTTGATCAGGCTATAAAGCAAATTGATATTGATGATGAAAAGTATTTATTTGATACTGACGCAACTAAATATTTTAATCAAGATGAACTAAATGATAGTTCTTCAATAAGTATTATCACTGGCCCTGAATCAGGATTCTCAGTAAAGGAATTGAGTATAATTAATAAAGGAGCTTTTAAATTAAGNTTTCTTGGCAAAAATATATTAAGAGCAGAGACTGCTCCAATAGTAGTCTCATCCTTAATTAAAAATCATTTCGGNAAAATTAATAATGAGTAAAAAAGTTTTATTTATAACTGATTCATACGAAAGCTTAAATTTGAAAAAAGATACTTCAATTCTTATGATTGATGAGGCCATAAAAAATAAATTAGACGTTTTTCAATGCGAACTAAACGATTTATTTATCGAAGAAGATACTGTTTTTGCAAATTCAAGCAGTATTCTTTCTTCACAATCAAAATTCATAAAAGANACAGACAAAAAAGAGATCAAAGTTTCAGATTTTAAGNATTGCTTCATGAGAAAAGATCCCCCAGTTGATGAGNATTATATTAACGCTTTACACTTATTNGGATTAGCTGAAAAACAAGGCGCCAATGTTCACAATAAACCAAATTCAATNAAGGAATTTAATGAAAAGATTTTCGCAATTCATTTCTCAAAATATATACCTAATACGCTAGTGACATCAAATATAAAGAAAATTCATAAATTTTTTGAGAGATATGAGAATATCGTTATAAAGCCTCTTGATGGAATGGGAGGCAAATCAATATTTAAAATCACAGAGTTTAATANCCAAGATATTGATTTAATTAATAAAATGACAAATTCAGGAAAAACTCAAATCATTTGTCAGAAATTTATAGAGGAAATATTTGATGGCGATCATAGAATTCTAATAATTCATGGCAAGCCGTTTCATAAAACTTTAGCGAGGATTCCTGAANAGGGAAGTTTCAAGGGAAATCTTGCNGCAGGTGGAACTGGTGTTGCAAAAGATATTACAGATTTTCAAAAGACCATTGGTAAAGAGATAGGCTCTATCTTGATTAAAAATGGTATAAGTTTTGCAGGAATAGATATTATTGGTNAGTATTTAACTGAAATTAACATTACTAGCCCAACGTGCGCAAGAGAAATACTTGATCAAACTAGAACAAACCCTATTGAAGAATATTTTAAAGGTCTATGAGTTTAGTATCATCTTCAAGAAATATTTCAAAAAGGTCACTAACATTTAATAAATCTTTTATTATCTCAATCTTAATTCATATAATTTTAATTTTTAGTATCTCTATAACAACTTACTATAAATTACCTATTTTTAGCGACTCTCCAATTATCAATGTTAAATTTGCTAATTCTTCTCAAGATAACTTTACTAATATCAATTTTGGAGATACCGAAAACTTAAATAAGGATATTTCTTTCTCTTCAGAGGGAAAGATGAACTCATCTAAAAATATTACACAATCATTCAAAATTAAAAANCTTCAAGCAAACTCTATTNTNAATTCAGATGAGGCGATGTATTTNAATTTTTGGCAAAGGCAAATAGAAAAAACAGGTGACAACTTAATCTCAAATAGTAAAAAAATATTTAATGGTAAAGTTCAAATTATGGCAACTGTAGATGTTAACGGAAATTTAATTGATGCTACAATTTTAATTTCATCAGGAGACAAGCAAATTGACGAGATGGCTATAAATATTTTAAAAAAATCCGCTCCTTTTGCAGCTTTTAATCAAACAATGTCTGATGAGTATAGTGTTCTCGAGATAGTAAGAGACTGGAATTTTTCTAGTAATTAAATGCAGATTCTTGCATTTGATTTCGGTGAAAAGAAGATTGGAGTTGCTGTTGGTCAAACTTCCACAAATACTTCTTCTCCATTGAAGATAATCTTCAATCATCATGGTGAAACAAACTGGGATGAAATTAAAGAGATTTTATATGAGTGGAAACCAGAACTAATACTTGTAGGAAAACCATTAAATATGGATGATTCTGAAAGTAAAATAATGANAAAAGTCNATAAATTTTATAAACATTTAACTNCACTATATGATTCCAAATATGAGTATGTTGATGAAAGGTTAACAACATTTGAAGCAAGGGAGATTCTTAAAGATAATAAATCAGATATGGTAGATGCAAATGCAGCAAAAATACTTATAGATAACTGGTTAAATATAGATAGATAATTAATATGCCAATTTCTTCAACATTTATTGATCGTTTATTAGCTTCAGTAAGCATAGTTGATGTTATTGGAAGAAGGTTAACTTTAGAAAGAAAGGGAAGTGCATATTGGGCAAAATGCCCATTTCATGGCTCTGGAGAAGAGAGGACTGCATCATTTAAAGTATATGAAGAAACAGGTACATATCATTGTTTTGGGTGTAAAGAATCTGGAAATGCAGTCCATTTTTTAAGAAAACATGACGGACTTGATTTTATTGAAGCAGTAGAGACTCTTGCATCTCAAGTAGGCATGGAAGTTCCAAAACAAGAAATATCTGTTGATACATCACAAGCAACAAAAATAAATAACAGAGCTGCAGAAATATTTTATGATCAANTAAAATCAGTTAGTGGAAATGAATCAATTTCTTACCTAAAAGATAGAGGCATATCAGGAGAAACAGCTAAATTTTTTCAATTAGGATATTCATCAAATAAGAAACCTACACTTTTCGAAAATCTTAAAAAGGAATTTGATATACCAGACCTTGAAGAATCTGGACTTTTTGGCAAAAACGAAGATGGAGATTTCTACGATAGATTTAGAGATAGGCTTATGTTTCCAATTAGAAATGTAAAAGGTGAATGTATTGCTTTCGGAGGNAGACTTTTAAAAGATAAAAAAGAACAAGCTAAGTATTTGAACTCACCTGAGACTAAAACATATAAAAAGAAATATGAGTTATATGGGCTTCATGAAATACGTCAGATAGATAAAAGACCAGAATNTGTCTTTCTGGTAGAAGGTTATATGGATGTAATAGGATTGTTCCAACATGGAGTAAAAAACTCAGTTGCCTCTTCTGGAACAGCATTCACTCAAGAACAATTAAGAAAAATTTTAAGCTATACAAATACAATTTTTATTGTTTTTGATGGTGATGAAGCTGGTCAAAAAGCATCATGGAGAGCAGTTGAAAATGCATTATCTTTAATGAGAGAGGATACAAGAATAAGTTTTATTTTTCTAAATCCTGGAGAGGACCCAGATAGTTTCATTAAAAAGAATGGAAAAGATGCTTTTTTAAATCTAACAAAAAATGCTAAATCTTTTTCAGATTTCTTCATGGACACAATTAAAAATGTAGATGATTTATCAACAGTTGAAGGAAGATCAATGGCTGCAAAATATGCATTGCCATTGGTAAGAAAGATTTCAAATGAAACTCTAAAACAAGTCTACATAAATGAAGTATCAAAGATTTGTGATTTAGACTTTTCAAAATTAATAGAAGGGAGTTCGAAGATAGAAAAAAAATCAACACCTCCTCAAGAGGAAGTCAAAGTAACCTCAAAATCAGTTCTAAGGAAGTCTGTCTTAGGAATATTTATGGGTTTGATACAACATCCTAAATTAGCATCAATGAAAGAATTTAATAAAATTAAATCAGAATCCAAGTTCTTTTTTATTAGAGAAGTTAAGGAGTTTTATATTGAAAATAATAATTCTCCTGCTTCAGTTATTTTTGAAAAAATAGAAACAGAAAAAATAAAGAACATTTTTGGAGAAGCCTTAGTATCTGAAATTAAACTATCAGAAGAAGATGCAATATCAATGATCTGCGATTGTTTAGAAATCATTCAACAATCAGAATCAGAAAGGGAGGNTCTTTTAAAAGAAAAATATGGCTTAAATGAGCTTTCTTCTGCTGAAAAGAGAGAATTACAACAAATTATCTTAAAAAAAGCTAAAATGTCGCAGGATGAAGAAGCATTGATTANAAATTTAAGTTCTAAATAGATTGATTTTTGCNAATCAATCCATAAATAAAGCTGAATAGTTGAGGAAATAGAAGTCTGTGGATAAATTAAATCAAAAAGGTTCAAGAATAGCTGAGCTTATTGAAAAAGGAAGAGAACAAGGTTANTTAACTTATGCTGATGTTAATGACCACCTACCTGATGATATATCAGATCCAGATCAAGTTGATGAAATAATAGGGATGATTAACGACTTAGGTCTTCAAGTTCATGAAACTGCTCCTGATGCAGATACTTTGATGCTCGCAGAATCAGAAAACTCTGATGATATTGCTTTAGAACAAGCAGCTGAAGCTCTTGCGGCTGTTGAAAATGAGACTGGAAGAACAACTGATCCTGTAAGAATGTATATGAGGGAAATGGGAACTGTTGATCTTCTTACTCGAGAGGGTGAAATTGAAATTGCAAAAAGAATAGAAGAGGGCATGAGAGACCTTCTTAGTGCAAGTGTTATTTATCCAAAGACCGTAGAATATGCTATTCATTTCTTTCAACTCGTAAAGGACGGCGAAAAAAAGATAAATGATTTTGTAACTGGCTTCTTAGAAGAAATGGAAGAAGTTCCATCGGCAGGCCCAGGTAGTCAAAGAGCAAAAGAAGAAGCTGAAGCTGCAGAGTCTTCAGATGAAGAAGCGTCATCAGGTCCTGATATGAAAGAGATTCAGAGGCGCATGACAAATCTAAAACGTCAATATAATAAAACCTTAAAAGTCATCGAAAAAAAGGGAAGACATTCAAAAGAAGCTAATATAGAGTTTAAAAAACTTGGTGAAATTTTTAAGTTTCTAAAATTTAGCCCAAGAATGTTTGAAGATATTGCTGCAATAGCAAGGCATGGACTTAATTCTTTAAGAGAAAAAGAAAAATTTATCCAAATTCAGTTAGTTAAAAATGCACGAATACCTAGAAAAGACTTCTTAAAGCTTTATCCAGAAAATTTAACAAAGGTTAGATGGATTGATTCTTTAATGAAAGAAAAAAAATACAAGAAAGATCTTTTAGAAAATGTAAAACAAGATGTTGTTATTGCCCAAAAAGACATCATTGAACTTGAAGAGAAAGTTGGATTAAATATAAGAGAGATTAAAGAAATTAATCGAAACATGTCTATGGGCGAAACTAAGATGAGACGCGCTAAAAAAGATATGGTAGAAGCCAATTTAAGACTCGTTATTTCTATTGCAAAAAAATATACAAACCGAGGACTACAATTTTTGGATTTAATTCAAGAAGGGAACATAGGTTTGATGAAGGCTGTTGATAAATTTGAATATAGAAGAGGATACAAATTCTCTACTTATGCCACATGGTGGATAAGACAGGCCATAACTAGATCAATCGCAGACCAAGCTAGAACAATAAGAATTCCAGTGCATATGATTGAAACTATTAATAAGTTAAACAGAGTTTCTAGACAAATGATGCAGGATATGGGGAGAGAGCCTACTCCAGAAGAATTAAGTAAAGAATTAGATATGCCTGAAGATAAAGTTAGAAAAGTTTTAAAAATAGCGAAAGAACCTATTTCTACAGAAACGCCGATTGGAGATGATGAAGATTCAAGTCTAGGTGATTTTATCGAGGATACTGTTATAGAGTCTCCACTTGAGAATGCTACAGAAGAAAGTCTTCATTTCGCTACAGACGACGTTCTTGCATCTTTAACTGCAAGAGAGGCTAAAGTTCTAAGAATGAGATTTGGAATAGGAATGAATACTGACCATACATTAGAGGAAGTTGGAAAACAGTTTGATGTAACCAGAGAGAGAATCAGGCAAATTGAAGCAAAGGCTTTAAGAAAACTAAGACATCCAAGCAGATCAAGTCATCTAAAAAGTTTCTTAGACGAATAAAACTACTTCCAATTACCTTTTCTACCTGAAAGATCCCAATTAATTCTACTCCACATTAATTGAATTCTCCTTTCCACATATCTTTTTGCAAAAAAATCTGAAAACCTTGGAAGAGGAAAGAATGCCTTAGAGCCAAGACCATCTACAATTTTCAAAATCATCTTATCTCCCTCGACTTTGATTACAATATTATGAGGTATAAGATTTTTCGTTAAGATAAGATTCGCTCTTAACCAATCTTGAAATTCTTCAATTGAATGTTTAATTTCATCTGTCAATCCATTTGTAAATAAATAATNTTCTAAAGTCTGTGCAATCTCANCNTTATTTTTAATCAGCTCTGTTTCTGAAGCCATACCAATTGAGGTCTCAACCATTCCATACCATTTAGCTAAATGCTTATAAGCTATTNGATCATTCNTTTTTAAAGATTTTTGATTATAAGCTTCNTGTTCTCTTAAATTATCATCAAAGCTACTTTCTGGCCTTAGCTTTTTATACCAAGGTTGATTNTTTGTTATTTTTTCTAATAGTCCTGGATGAACTACTTTTAAACATCTGTCAGGCTTCTCGGGATGAACAAAGCATTTCCTATTACCACCTTCAGCGAAAGGAGTTATGCCGTTTAATTCAATCATAATATGACAATAGCCTATCAGGTTTATTTAAAGACTTCCTTAAAAAATTAATTCTTATATAATTATCGCTCTTTTGTTCGTGTGAACATAGGGCCTGTAGCTCAGTTGGTTAGAGCAGTGGACTCATAATCCATTGGTCGGAGGTTCGAGTCCTCCCGGGCCCACCATATTGTTAAATTATCATATAAACATCTCTTTAGTTTTCTTGTATGATATCTTTTTTAATTCTTTGAAAAGATAACCAATGTCGAATCTAATAAATGAGTCTTTTAAACTCCCTTGTGGTCAAGTATTGAAGAACCGAGTATGCAAAGCAGCAATGACAGAACGAATTGCTAAAGGTAATAATTTGGCTAATCAAGGGCATATAAATCTATATGATAGGTGGGCTGATGGAGATATAGGAATTTTACTAACAGGCAATGTTCAAGTTGATAGAAGAAACCTCGAAGGTCCAGCAAATGTTGTAATTGATAAGAATAACTATAAAGAACAATTTGATTCTCTCAAAGCATGGTCAGAGGCAGGAACAAAAAATAATACTCAGTTATGGATGCAAATCTCTCATGCTGGTAGACAAACACCCGGTGAAATAAATTCTTCTCCTATGGCACCTTCAAATATTGGATTGAAAATACCAGGCAAGAATTATGGCACGCCAACCCCTATGACAGAAGATGATATTTTAGATGTAATAGAACGATTTGTTTTTACAGCGAATATTGCTAGAGAAACTGGATTTACGGGTGTTCAATTTCATTCAGCTCATGGCTATCTTTTGTCAGAGTTTCTGTCACCAGACATTAATGATAGAACAGATGCATGGGGTGGAAGTGTTGAGAACAGAGCTAGGATTCATCTGGAGATAATTAAAAGATGTAGACAAGAGGTTGGAGATGATTTTCCTATTTCAGTGAAAATGAACTCTGCAGATTTTCAAAAGGGTGGGTTTGCTCCTGATGATTCTATAAGAGTTGCACAGATGCTAGAAAACGCTGGCGTAGACATTATAGAAATTTCTGGGGGAACATATGAACAACCCAAATTAATTGGAGTTGACGATTTAACCATTAACCCTAAAAGAAGTGAACAAAGAAAAGAAAGTACAATTGCAAGAGAAGCTTATTTCCTTGAATATGCAAAAGATATTAGGAATGCAGTTTCTTTACCATTAATGGTTACAGGTGGATTTAGAACTAAAGAAGCTATTGAGGTTGCATTACAAAGTAATGTTTGCCAAATAATAGGTATTGGAAGACCTTTGTGTGCAGATCCCTATTGTGTAAAAAAAATGATAGCTGGTGAGTTAGAAACACTACCAAGTTTTGAGAAGACACTTTCATTAGGGCCTTCAATATTATCTCCATCAAGCCCTTTCACTATAATCAAAGTAATAAATGCATTTGGTGCGATGGCATGGTTTTATCAGCAAATTAAAAATATGGCTAAAGGACTAATGCCTAATCACGAACAAAAGCTTTTTAATGCTTTCAGGGCTGACATGAAAGCAGATAAGCTTGCCATAAAGGATTACTTAGAAAATAACTAATTTATTAATTCCATCATTTAAAGATAACATACTTGTCAATACCTTTTGATAAGGGTTTAGCGCTTTAGTAAGTGTAAATTAAATAAAAAATAAAATATTTATTGTTGCTAATAGATTATGAATAGCGTGAATAACTATCGCTAAATAAATTGAGTTATATTTATGCCTAATATACCCGAGTAATAAACCAAGAAAAAATAACACAATTAATAATGAAAGATCATACTGAAAATGAATAAATGTCCACAATATAGTAGTAAGAATAATACTTCCGTAAACACCAAGAGCAGAATTTTTAAGATGTGAAAAAAGGAATCCTCGAAATAAAAGTTCTTCAACAATTGGCGCCCCAACAATAAATACAACGCCTATTAATAATGGCGGTGCGGCTTTAGTAAGCTTTATAAAATCCTCAGGAATTTCTATATCAAATAAATAACCATATAAGTAACTTAAAGTAGAAACAATTAACCAAAGAACAAAAGATGAAATAAAAGCTTTCCTGTTGAATTTATATAAACCAAGACTTTCCGTTAGGCTTATGCTCCTTCTATTTAAAAATAAAATCATTAACCAAATTTGTAATGGTATTGAAAGCAAATATAGCAAGTTATCTTTTATTGGATAAAATGTTGTTTCAAGACCATTGATATTTATATTTACAGGATCTTGACTAAAAATGCCTCTATCAAGAAGTGACTCAGCAACTCCTAAGACTGCGTAAAGGATCGCGGTTGGCAAAATGAAAATGATTAAAGTGAGTAAAATAGCACCAAAAGGATTGTAATAATTTTCTACTGAAGATGTCACATCATTAAACTTACAAAAGTAAATTTTAATTTCAACTTTTATTCTATAGAAATAATATTTCTAATTATTAGAAATAAATTTATTGTCTTACTTCTGCATAAATTTGGCTTGTACCATCTTCAAAAAGAATCAGCACATCATATGGCATAAAACGATCTTCCACTTCCATTCCNGGAGATCCAAGAGGCATNCCTGGAACAGATAGTCCAATTGCTCCTGGGTGATCTTCCGATAGAAANTGAGTTATATATTTACNTGGTATATGNCCTTCAAATATAAAGCCATCTGAAGANACAGTTGTATGACAGGATCTATATTGNGGTTCAATTTTGAACATTTCTTTAATTTTCATTAAATTTTGATGATCTTGTGAGTAAGTTATATAGCCATTTTCTTCAATGTGCTCCATCCACATCTTACAACAACCACAAGTTGGAGTTTTATGAACCAACAAAGTAGGTTTTTTTATCTCATTTTTATCAATATTCTCTGCAGAAATAATAAAAACCGATAAGAAAACTATTAAAAAAATTTTACTAAA
>NHJW02000021.1 GCA_002169625.2 Gammaproteobacteria bacterium TMED225 | reverse complement strand
AGCAGAAGAAGAAACACCAGCAGAAGAAGAAACACCAGCAGAAGAAGAAACACCAGCAGAAGAAGAAACACCAGCAGAAGAAGAAACACCTGAAGAAGTTAAAATCTCATTAGAAGAAAAGACTCCTGCGCAAATAATTTCCAATTTCGAATCTAAACAAATGAAAACAGATATACCTAATTTTAGACCAGGTGATACTGTTGTAGTTTCTGTTAAAGTAAAAGAAGGAGACAGGACAAGACTTCAAGCTTTTGAAGGTGTTGTTATGAGTATTAAAAAAGGCGGGTTAAATTCTTCGTTTATAGTTAGAAAAATATCCAGCGGAATTGGCGTTGAAAGAACATTTCAAACACATAGCCCATTAATAGACTCTATAAAAGTAAAAAGAAAAGGTGATGTTCGCCAAGCAAAATTATTCTATTTAAGGGAAAGGTCTGGAAAATCTGCAAGAATTAAAGAAAGATTAGAATAAAAATGCAAAATGAAATAAAAGAAGATCCATATCTTAGATCTTTTTTTGATTATTTATTCATAGAGAAAGGCTTATCAAAAAATACGGTTGATGCTTATAAGACTGATATTCTAAACTTTAATAACTGGATAAAACATAATAATAGACTTGATGTAAAGAAAGCTAGTATTTCTGATATTAACAATTACATAGCTTTTTTATTTAAATCAAAATTAAAGAGCTCTTCTATTAATAGAAAGATATCTTCTTTAAAAGCACTTTATCTTTACCTCGTTAAGAAAAATGTTTTATCAAAATCACCTATTGATGAACTTGTAATTCCAAAACAAGGTAAATACCTCCCAATATCAATGTCCGAACAAGAAGTTGAAAAGCTATTAAATAGTCCAGATATTTCTATTCAAATTGAAAAAAGAGATAAAGCGATGATTGAAATGATGTATGCAACAGGCATGAGAATTTCAGAGTTAGTTAATTTAAAAATTACTGATATTGATATGAAAAGATCGGTAGTAAAAGTATTAGGCAAAGGCTCTAAAGAAAGATTAATTCCTTTTGGTGAATCTGCATCAGAAGCAATTAATTATTATTTATTAGATAGAAAAAAATCATCATCAAAAGAAATTTTCTTATCAAATAGAGGCAAAAAAATGTCCAGAATTGGATTTTGGCAAAGAATTAAAATATATCTTTCAAGAGAGAATCTTAAAAATTCTATTTCACCCCATACCTTAAGACATGCATTTGCTACCCATTTACTTAATAGGGGAGCAGACCTTAGATCAGTTCAACTTTTGCTCGGCCATAGTGACTTATCAACAACGCAAATATATACTCACATTGCAAAACAAAGATTGAGCGATGTTTTAAAAAAACATCATCCTAGAGGTTAATATGTATAAAAAGTGTTTATTATTTATTTTTTTATCTATTGCAGCAGATTCAATTGCTCAGGATAGATTGAGTGAAAATAATCTCTATAGATGCCAAGATGAAAACTGTTACAAAGAATCTATCGAGAAAATTATAACTCTTATTTTACCTGCAGGCTCAAAAGTTGAATCTATTGAAAAATCTGAATTTCCTGGAATATATAAAGTTTACTATGGTGATATTCAACCCCTCTATGTTTCAGAAAATGGTAATTACTTTATATATGGTCAAATGTTTAAAATAGAAATGCAAACAGCCTCCATGACAGATGATGGATCCGCATTTGGAGTTGAACCAATAGTAAGTAACTTAACAGATCTCAATATGCTAGAAAAAAGATTATCCTTTATGCAAGAAATCAAACAAAGTGAATTAATAAGTTTTGAATCTGATGATCAAAAACATGAAATAACTGTTTTTACAGATGTTGACTGTGCATATTGCAGAAAATTACATAAAGAAATTAAACAATATAACGATATGGGTATCACAGTCAGATATGCAGCATTTCCAAGATCTGGACTTGGAACAGATGTTTTCAATAAAATGGTTGGTGCATGGTGTTCATTAGATTCAAAAAAAGCAATTACGAATCTTAAAAATGGAAAGAATCCAAGCTTAGATTTTTGTGACTCACAACCAGTTGCAAAGCATTATGCAATTGGCAAAAAGATTGGAATCACAGGTACTCCAGCTATAGTTACAGAGGAAGGTGAACTTTTACCAGGATATTATTCTGCAGAGGATTTACTGAAAAAATTGAAGGGGTAGATTATGGAGCGTTTAAAAATTGGTATATGTGGTTGGGGAAATGTTGCCACTGGATTGTTTAACACAGTTAACAAAAATAAAGAATTAATTAAATTAAATGGTAATCTTGAAATTGAAATTGTTGTAATTGGTGCTAGAAGAGATAATCCAAAATGCGATCCAGGCAAAACTAAGATAGAAAGAGATATTTTTGATGTAATAGAAAATGATATTGATGTTGTAGTTGAATTAATTGGAGGTGTTGAGGTAGCGAGAGAATTAATACTTAAAGCTATAAAAAATAAAAAACATGTTATCACTGCAAATAAAGCAGTCATTTTTCATCATGGCGATGAAATAAAAAAAGAAGCAAATCTAAATGGAGTGAAGTTTTTATATGAGTCTTCTGTATGTGCTGGAACTCCAATTATTAAACTTTTATCTGAGGAATTATCTGCAAATAATATTACGAAAATTGCAGGAATGCTTAATGGCACCTCAAATTTTATTTTGTCAAACATGGAGGAGGGTGAGGACTTTGAACCTACTTTACAGCTTGCACAAAAGAAAGGTTATGCCGAGCCTGATCCAACTTTTGATATTGAAGGAATGGATGCTGCGCATAAAATAGGTATTTTATCTTCACTTGCATTTGGGACTGCTCTACCACCAGAAGATTTTTATATAGAGGGAATATCAAAAATAGACAAAATTGACTTTAAATACTCAATAGAAATGGGTTATACAATTAAGCATTTAGCCGTATCTAAAATGAACAGCAATAACATTGAATTAAGAGTTCATCCAGTTTTAATTAAATTGAATTCATATTTAGCTAATTTAAAAGGTGTAAGAAATGGTATTGAGGTGGAAACAGATCTTCTTGGAACTCTTCATATAGCAGGATCCGGAGCCGGACAAGAGGCGACAGCCTCAGGATTAATATCTGATCTTGTTCATCTTGCCAATTCTAATCTTAATTTTTCATCAAATGAAATTGAAACTATTCCAGAAATTATAGATTTCTCAAGTTTAAGTTTTCAATACTATTTCTATATTGAAGCTGAAGATATACCAGGAGTTATGGCATCAATTACATCCATGTTTGCACAAAAGAAAATTGGAATAGAGTCAATAGTTCAAAAAGAAAACCTTAAAGATAATAGAGTCCCAATAGTTATAATTTCTGATCCATTTATGGAAAAAAATCATGATGAATTGGTAAAAAATATTTTAAATTTAAATTCTGTAAATAAAGTTAGGTCAATTAGAATAGAGTCTTATTAAAATGCTTTTTCATAGTACGAGAGGAAAGGATAATAACAAAACTTTTGAAGAGGTTTTAATGCAAGGTCTTGCAGATGATGGCGGCCTGTTTATGCCAGACAATTGGCCAAAAGTTGACATAAAGCACCTACAAGAACTAAAAACATTTGTTGATGTTGCTAAGTATATTGTACCTATGTTTACAAAATCCTCTTATAGTGACGATGAGGTCAGGGATTTGCTGGATAATACATGGCATAATTTTTCAGAAGAAGATCTTATTAAAATATTTGATATTAATGAAACTACTTCAGTTTTAGAATTATTTCACGGACCCACTGCAGCTTTTAAAGATTTTGGTTTACAACTGGCAGCTGCATTTTTTAATAAGACTCTTCAAAAGCAAAATAAAACAGCAATAGTTTTTGGCGCAACATCTGGAGATACTGGATCAGCAGCAATAGATGCATGTAAAGAATTTGAACTAATAAAGAGTTTTATTTTGATCCCTGAAGGAAACATGTCTGAAATTCAAAGAAAACAAATGACAACTGTCAATAAACCTAATGTATTTCCTATTTTAGCTTCAGGAACATTTGATGACTGTCAAGATATTGTAAAAAAGGGTTTTAGTGAAAGAACCTTCTTAAAAGAGGATCAATATTTGTTGGCAGTAAATTCTATAAATTGGGTGAGGATAATTGGTCAAATTTGCTATTACTTTTTTGCTTCGCTTAAAGTAAATAAATTATCAAATCCTTTAAATTTTTCTGTTCCAACTGGGAATTTCGGAAATGTTTTTGCATGTTATGCAGCTTCGAAAATGGGGATGCCTCTAGAAAAAATCATAGTTGCAGTAAATGATAATGATATTTTAGATAGGTTCTTTAGAAATAATGATTACTCCAAGAGAACAGTATCTGAAACAATTTCTCCAAGTATGGATATAAGTGTTGCAAGTAATTTTGAAAGGCTTATGTATGATTTTTATTTGAGTCGTGATAGCGAAGCTTGCGCAAGACTTTATTCAGAATTTCCTTCGCAAAGTATTAAAATTGATGATGAAATGTGGCAAAAATCAGTTGATTTATTCATGAGTGTTAGCATTGACGATAATTCTACTTATAATTCTATGAATTTTTATAATAAGGAATATGATTATATTATGGATCCCCATACTGCTGTAGCAGCGGATGCTGTTAATAATTTGAGAGAGGAATTAAGAAATAAAACTATCATACTTGCAACAGCGCACCCTGCAAAGTTTCCAAATGCTTTAAAAAATGCTGGAATTAAGAATGATAGTATCCCCCATAACTTAAAAGAAGTTCTTGCAAAAGAAGAGATTGCAGAGAAATTAGATGCATCAGAAAATTCAATATTTAATTACATTAAAAAAAATAATTAATTGATGGATATTCAAGAGTTAAAATTAAATCTGTCTGATTTAGAAAATAGATTGATTGAAATTAAAGACAATGTTCTTTCAATTGATTCCAAAGTTAAGAGGCTGAATGAAATTGAGAATGATCTTGCAAAAGAAAAAGTATGGTCAAATTTAGAGTTATCACAAAAACTTAGTAAAGAAAAAACTTCTATCGATAGAGTAATAAAGTCATTTAATGAAGTATTTAGTAAATTATCTGACTGTATAGTTCTATTAGATGTCTCCATTGAAGAAAATGATGATTCATCACTGGAAGATATTCAGCAAGAATCTGAAGAAATAACATCTGCTATTGAGGAATTTGAATTTAGCAGAATGTTTACAAAAAAAATGGACTCATCATCAGCGTATATCGAAATTCAATCTGGTTCTGGAGGAACCGAGGCACAAGACTGGGCTGAGATGTTATTAAGAATGTATACAAAATGGTCAGAGAGTAGAGGCTTTAGACATGAAATTGTTGAAATATCTCATGGTGATGTTGCTGGTATAAAGTCTGCATCTCTTTATGTTGATGGAGATTATGCATATGGATGGCTCAGAACCGAGACTGGTATTCATAGATTAGTAAGAAAATCTCCATTTGATTCAGGCAATAGAAGGCACACCTCTTTCGCATCTGTATTTATATCACCTGAAATAGATGACTCAATTGAAATTAATATTAATAAAGCTGATGTAAGAACAGACACATATAGAGCATCTGGCGCTGGAGGCCAACATGTTAATAAGACAGACTCAGCAGTCAGACTAACACATATTCCGACAGGGGTTGTAGCACAATCACAAAGTGATAGATCTCAACATAAAAATAAAGAAAATGCCTTAAAACAATTAAAATCTAAGCTTTACGAGTTAGAATTACAAAAACAAAATGAAGAACAACAAATTCTTGAGGATAGCAAATCTGACATTGGATGGGGAAGTCAAATTAGATCATATGTATTAGATCAATCAAGAATTAAGGACTTGAGAACTAATTTTGAAACAGGGAATACCACAGCAGTTTTAAATGGAGATTTAGATGATTTTATGAAATCATCTCTTAAACAAGGTGTATAAATGGATAAAGATAATTTAAGTGGCGAAAAAGCCTTAATTGAAGAAAGAAGAAAAAAATTAGATCAACTCAGAGATAGAGGATCTGCTTATGGAAATTCATTTAAACCTAATAATAAAGCTCAAAAACTTCACGATGAATTTGGATCATTTTCAAAAGAAGAATTAGCTGAAAAAGATATTAAAAATATCTCAATTGCAGGACGTATTGTCTTAAAGCGAGTAATGGGAAAAGCAAGTTTCGCTACTTTGAGAGATTCATCTGGAGACATTCAAATTTACGTAACTAAGAATAATGTAGATGAAGATGTGTATGAAGATTTTAAGACATGGGACCTTGGAGATATTGTTGGTATTTCAGGTAAGTTATTTAGAACTCAAAAAGATGAATTAACTATTGATGTATGGGACCTTGAGATGATTACAAAATCTTTGAGACCGATGCCTGAAAAATTTAAAGGATTAACCGACATTGAAGCTCGATATAGGCAAAGATATTTAGACTTAATGACAAATAGTTCTACAAAAGAAGTATTTATAAAGAGAACAAAAATAATAGATTCAATGAGAAAAATAATGAATAAATCTGGTTATTTAGAAGTGGAAACTCCTATGATGCATCCATTAGCTGGCGGAGCTGTTGCAAGACCATTTGTTACTCAGCATAATGCTTTGGGGCAAGATTTATATTTAAGAATAGCACCTGAGCTTTATTTAAAACGGCTACTTGTTGGGGGATTTGAAAGAGTCTTTGAAATAAATAGAAGCTTCAGGAATGAGGGACTTTCAACCAAGCATAATCCAGAATTCACTATGATGGAATGGTATCAGGCATATGCAAGCATGCAAGATCAAATGGACTTAACCCGAGATATAATTCTCAATGCCGCTGAAGCAATTAATTGTGAATCAAAGATTTCATGGGATGGTATTGAAATAAATTTAGGTAACTTTACACAATCTACCTTAACTAATTTGGTTTTAGAGCATAATAAAGATTTATCAGCAGACGACCTTGATAATTCCAAAAAACTTGAAGAGTTTTTAAATAATAATAATATAAAAATTGAGAAGAGCTGGGGACCGGGGAGAATGCTTCTTGAAATATTTGAAGAAACAGTTGAATTAAATCTAATTGATCCTACTTTTGTAACAGAATATCCTGTTGAAGTATCTCCATTATCAAGACGAAATGAAGAAAAGCCTGAATTTGCAGATAGGTTTGAGTTATTTATTGGTGGAAAAGAATTTGCGAATGGTTTTTGTGAATTAAATGATCCAGATGATCAAGCCTCAAGATTTGTTGATCAAGTGGCTGCAAAAGATTCTGGTGATAAAGAAGCTATGGATTATGATCAAGATTATATTACTGCTTTAGAGCATGGGATGCCTCCAGCAGTTGGAGTTGGCATGGGTGTTGATAGATTAGTAATGCTTTTAACAAATCAATCATCTATAAGAGACGTCTTACTATTCCCACAATTAAAATCTTAAATTTTTTATTTACAGATTAATTAAATTTACCAACGAAACTTATCAAAATTCTCAGGGTTAGCCCAACCCTTAGAATTATTCCATGTCCTTTTATTGTTATAGGTTTTCAGATTATATGAATAGCACTTTAAATTGTTGATTTTATTTCTAAGCTCTGTTTGAAATCCAAGCTTAAGCATTATTTCATCAATTTTTTTACTCTGTTTAAAATCTGTAAATATCACGATCTTTTGACTCAATAGGTTTTTAATAATTCCAATATCACTTTCAGAGGCAAGAATGTCATCTAATACAATATATAAATCGCAGTTATGAAGACTAACTTCATTAATTTTTGGTGAGATTGTTAAAGTCTTTATGTTAGTTTTTTCTATTCTTTTTACAAGTTTTGAAATATCTTGTTTTGTAAGTATCTCAACATCATTGGGCTTTTCATCATCAAGTATATTGGTNANATAACTATGAAGAATCTTATCTTTTTTTGTCATNTCATTAGATGCTTAACTGCNTCTTTTTCTTCAAGCAGNTCATCAATCGAAACCTGAAATTTAGATTTTGCAAAGTCAGATAATGCTATATCTCTTTTAATATCAACCCTACCATCNTCAAGGGTGATCAAAGGATATCCACATATCANACCCTCTGGTACATCNTAAGAGCCATCGCTAGCAATTGCAGCACTGAAACATAGACCTGATGGTGTTGGATTTTCACAAGCTATAACCGTATCTATTGCTGCTTTTGCAGCAGATGTTGCTGANGAGGCGCCTCTAGCATCAATTACCGCTTTTCCTCTCTGTTGAACTNAAGGAATAAACTCAGANTCAACCCATGAAATATCATTAATTGAATCACTACCAAGAACACCATTAATNATTACATTTTCAGAGTCAGGATACATNGTTGGACTATGATTACCCCAAATTATCATGTTCGTTACANTAGATATATCAGTATTAGTTTTTTTGGCAATAACAGACTTTGCTCTGTTTGAATCTAACATTGTCATNGCCATCCAAAGTTGAGANTCGTTATTAGCAGCATCTCTACCTATAAANGCATTTGTATTTGCAGGNTTTCCAACAACAAGTATTTTTGCATTATCTTTGCCATGCNTACCTATGGCTTTACCTTGATCTACAAAAATACCTCCGTTGATACTTAACAGATCTGACCTTTCTTCTATTTTTTTGCCGTTATAAACTATACCTCTTGGAATACTTCCAACTAGAAGAAACCAATCAGCATCCTTGGANGCTTCTTNAAAATTATCTGTATATGCAACTTCACCCATGTTTGGAAAGTAAGAGTCTTCTAGTTCCATGACCAGACCTTNNAGTTTTTCAACTACCTGTGGAATTTCTACTAATGTAAGATTTACTTTTTTATTACCAAATGTNCTCCCATCAACTAGTCTTGGAATCAAGGAATAAGCTATTTGACCTNCTGCACCTGTTACAACTACTTTTACTGATGAACTCATATCTTTCCTAAATGAAATAATAATTAGTAATTATATTCCTAAATTAAAATCTAATCCTTAATTTTATTCCATAGTAAATAACTTTCTTTTTGATTAAAATAGTTNCCTATTTNAAATAAANATTAAATACTCTTGGAGATATAAANAATGACTATTAGATTTGATGAAAAAGTTGCTATTGTTACTGGTGCTGGTGGAGGTATTGGTAAACAACATGCTCTAGAATTAGCAAGGAGGGGAGCTAAAGTAGTTGTCAATGATCTTGGGGGAAGTGTTGATGGAAGTGGGGCAAGTGATGCAGCAAATGAGGTTGTTGAGCTTATAAAGTCTAATGGGGGAGAAGCTATTTCGAATGGAGCAAGCGTTACAGACTTAAATGCAGTCAAATCAATGGTTGAACAAACTATGACTGAGTGGGGCAGAATAGACATTTTGGTTAATAATGCTGGTATTTTGAGAGATAAAAGCTTTCACAAGGTCACTTTAGAAGACTTTAATCTTGTAATGGATGTTCATTTCCAAGGAAGTTTAAATTGCACACATACTGTTTTTCCAATCATGAGAGATCAAGAATATGGCCGTATAATTTTTACAAGCTCTTCAAGTGGAGTATTTGGTAATTTCGGACAAACTAATTATGGTTCTGCAAAGATGGCAATGATAGGGTTAATGAATACTTTAAAAATAGAAGGCCAAAATAAAAATGTTTTTACTAACTCAATAACTCCTGTTGCATACACTAGAATGACAGAAGGATTAATTCCTGAAGATTTTGGCAAAAATTTANAACCAGAATATGTAACACCAGCAGTGATTTATCTCGCAAGCGATGATGCCCCNAATGGAGCAATTATGGCTGCTGGAGCTGGAGTATTTTCAAGAATATTTGTTCATGAGACTATGGGTGTTTCTTTAGGTATGGGTGAAGATATGACTCCAGAAAATATTCAAGCAAATTGGGACAAAATATCTAATATGGAAGACGCTAGAGCACTTCAAAATGGAGGAGAGCANACTATTAAATTTTTTGAATTAATCAATAAGGAATAATTCATGAAACTTTATTCTAGCAAGCTTGCTCCAAGTCCACTTAAAGTTATAATTTTTTTATCCGAAAAGAATATAAGTGATGTTGAGATTATCGATATTAATTTAGGTGAGCTCGAACACAAAAAANCAGAATATAAAGCCATAGCACCTAATTCAAAAGTTCCAGCACTTGAGTTAGATGACGGATCTATTATTCTTGAAACAACAGCAATATGTAGATACTTCGAATCTATTTATCCTGAACCAAATATGTTTGGTAGTAGCCCTGAAGAAATTGGATTAATAGAAATGTGGTATTCAAGAGTAACCTATGAATTAGTAGGTCCACTAGCTCACGGATTTAGACATACACATCCTCATATGAGTCAAATGGAGGATCAAAATCAAGAATTTGGCTTATCNCAAAGAAAAATTGGTGTTAAAGCACTTCAAGTCTTTAATGAGATTATGGCCACNAAAGAATTTATTGCTGGTNGTAAATTTTCTTATGCAGATATCCAAATGGCTGTTAACNTAAATTTTTTAGTTAGATTAAATAGGCTTGATCTAAAAGATTACAAAAACCTAAATGAGTATGTCATTCAGGTTTTTGCTAGACCTAGTTTTTCAGTTTAATTTATTCCCAATTAAGAGCACCACCGACCTGATATTCAGTTACTCTTGTTTCAAAGAAATTCTTTTCTTTTCTTANATCAATAATCTCAGACATCCATGGGAATGGGTTACTAACACCAGTAAANTCTTCNTCAAGCCCTATCTGAGTAAGTCTTCTATTAGCAATAAACTTAAGATATTCTTCCATCATTGCTGCNTTCATNCCTAATACGCCCCTTGGCATAGTATCTCTAGCATATTGAATTTCCAGCTCTGTTCCTTCTAGAATCATTTGTGCAGCTTCAGATTTCATTTGATCATCCCATAAATGTGGGTTTTCAATTTTGATTTGATTTATTACATCAATTCCAAAATTAACATGCATCGACTCATCTCTTAAGATATATTGGAATTGCTCTGCAGTTCCAGTCATTTTATTTCTTCTTCCCATTGATAAAATTTGTGTGAACCCGCAGTAAAAGAAAATACCCTCAAGAACACAGTAGAAAGCAATTAAGTTTTTCAATAGCTGCTTATCTGTTTCTTCTGTTCCTGTTTTAAAATCAGGATTAGATATTTCTTGTGTATATTTCAATCCCCAAGAAGCTTTTCTTGCAACACAAGGTATTTCCCTATACATATTAAAGATTTCTCCTTCATCCATACCAAGAGATTCAATACAATATTGATAAGCATGTGTATGTATAGCTTCTTCTAAACTTTGTCTCAAAATATACTGTCTACACTCAGGATTAGTGATCAATCTGTATAGAGCAAGAACAAGATTATTTGCTACAAGAGAATCTGCAGTTGAGAAAAAACCAAGATTTCTTTTTACTATTACTCTTTCGTCATCTGTAAGACCATCCTCTGATTTCCACAGAACAATATCATTGGTCATATTTATTTCTTGAGGCATCCAATGGTTTGCACTTCCATCAAGATATTTTTGCCATGCCCAATCNTACTTGAAAGGCACAAGTTGATTTAAGTCTGCTTTACAGTTAATCATCATTTTTTGATCTACCTGAACTCTACCATTTGCCATCATTTCATCTAATTCTTCAATGCCAGCAGCTTCATCTAATTCATTTACGGCTTTTCTTGCAGCTTCTGCTCTTGATCCTTCACCAATATCAGCAGATACTNCAGGTTCAGCTGTTTCTGTCTTTATAGCTTCTTTTGGTTGTTTAGATTCTGTTTCTTGAATAGATTCATTTGTTTTTACCTCAGCAGTAACTTGAGGAACATTATTTTCTTCTTTTCCGTATTCATCCCAATTTAACATTTTTTTTCTCCTTTAAAGTTATTGACATGCTTCGCAATCTGGATCATCCAATGAGCATGCTTCAGGAATTGGTGCAGGTGCACCTAATTCCTGAGTGGAAGCCTGACTAGCGTCAGAACTTACAGCGTTTAGTTTTCCTTGTTGAACTGTTGATTTCTCAGTAGATGTTGCAGCAATCGATCTTAGATAGTATGTAGTTTTCAAACCTGAATACCATGCCATCCTATATGTAATATCTAGTTTTTTACCATCTGCATTTCCTATATATAAGTTTAATGACTGTGCTTGATCAATCCACTTTTGTCTTCTGCTTGCAGACTCTACAATATATCTTGGCTCAACCTCAAAAGCAGTTGAGAACAATTTCTTGATATCATCTGGTATTCTTGATATCTCTGATAGGCTTCCCTCAAAATATTTGAGATCATTTATCATCACATCGTCCCATAAATCTAATTCTTTTAACTTTCTTACAAGATGTGGGTTCACAATCGTAAATTCTCCGGATAGATTAGATTTTACGTACAGGTTCTGATAAGTTGGCTCAATCGACTGTGTGACCCCAGTAATGTTTGAAATTGTTGCTGTTGGAGCTATAGCCATTACATTTGAGTTTCTCATTCCATATTTCATTACTTTTTTTCTAAGAGTATCCCAATCTAATGTCTCTGATTTATCTACGTTTACATAGTCCTTGCCTCTGTTTTCTTCAAGAATTTCAATAGAATCTTTTGGAAGTATTCCTTTGCTCCACAGTGAACCTTCAAAGGATTCATAAGATCCTCTTTCTTTCGCCAGCTCTGTTGAAGCAAGTATTGCGTTATAGCTTATTAATTCCATGCTTGTGTCTGCAAATTTAACTGCTTCATCACTGCAGTAGGGAATATTTTGAAGATACAAAGCATCCTGAAAACCCATTAATCCTAATCCTATAGGCCTATGTTTGTAGTTTGAGTTTTTTGCGGTATCAACTGAATAATAATTAATATTAATNACGTTATCTAACATTCTTATAGCTGTAGATACAGTTTGTTTTATTTTTTCTTCATCTAATTTTCCATCAACCATATGATTTGCAAGATTAACTGANCCAAGATTACANACAGCGATCTCNTTGTTAGCGCTCGTGTTTAGGGTAATTTCTGTGCAAAGATTAGANGANTGAATAACTCCNGCATGTTGTTGTGGAGATCTTAAGTTGCATGAATCTTTAAATGTTATCCACGGATGTCCTGTTTCAAACAACATAGTTANCATTTTTCTCCATAATTCTTTTGCTGGAATTGATTTGAACTGATCCATTTCTCCGTTTGCAGCTTTTTTTTCATATTCTTCATACTTTTCTTCAAATGCTTTACCAATTAAATCATGAAGTTCTGGTGCCTCACCTGGTGAAAAGAGAGTCCAATTTTTGTTTTCTTCAACTCTTTTCATAAATAAATCTGGAACCCAATTTGCGGTATTCATATCATGAGTTCTTCTTCTTTCATCNCCTGTATTTTTTCTAAGGTCTAGGAATTCTTCTATATCCAANTGCCATGTTTCAAGATATCCACACATNGCTCCTTTTCTTTTTCCGCCTTGATTCACAGCAACGGCTGTATCATTAGCAACTTTTAAAAATGGAACAACGCCCTGACTTTTGCCATTTGTTCCCTTGATATATGAGTTCATTGCTCTTACAGGNGTCCAGTCATTACCNAATCCACCAGCCCATTTTGATAATAAAGCATTATCTTTCATTGCAGAGAAAATTCCATCTAGGTCATCTGGTATTGTNGTTAAGTAGCAAGATGACAATTGAGGTCTTTTCGTTCCTGAGTTAAATAATGTTGGAGTTGAGCTCATATAATCGAANCTTGATAATAATTTATAAAACTCTATTGCTCTATCTTCTCTTTTTTCTTCTTCAAGTGCTAAGCCCATCGACACCCTCATGAAGAATACTTGAGGTAATTCATACCTTACGTCATCACAATGAATAAAGTATCTATCATAGAGGGTTTGGAGCCCTAGGTATGTAAATTGATTATCTCTAGTGTAGTCAATTGCATTGGACAATTTTTCAAGATCAAATTCCCTTAATTCAGGATTTAAAATATCTAATTCAATACCTTTATCAATATATGCCTTGAAAGCTTTTGGATAGTTTGATTCCATCTCATGATATGTTGACTCTTCTGCCACATTGAGAAAGTTTAATGCTTCATTTCTTATTTGATCCATGAGTATTCTTGCTGTAACAAAAGAGTAGTTTGGTTCTTTTTCAACNTTTGTTCTTGCTGACATTACCAANCTTGTTCTCATATCAGCAATTGAAACTCCGTCATATAAATTTTTGAGCGCCTCATCTAAAACTTCATTNACAGATACTTCATCTAAATCTTNGCAGGCATCACTTATAAGGGTTGCAAGCCTTTCAACATCAAGAGGAACGACTGAGCCATCACTTTTTGTTATATTAATGTCTGGTGCATTTGAGATATCTATATCAGGAATTTCTTTCTTTCTTTCTTGTGATCTTTCTGCCCTGTAAAGAATGTAACATTTAGCAACATCTAATTCTTCAGATCTCATTAACTGCAGTTCTACTTGATCCTGTATTTCTTCTATATGAAGCGTNCCTCCAGATGGCATTCTTCTCTTAAAGACTTCTATAACACTTTCAGTTATCTTAGTTACTTTTTTATGGATTCTTTCACTTGCAGCCGCATTTCCNGATTCAATAGCTAAAAATGCNTTAGTTATAGCAACTTTGATTTTATCGTCCTCAAAAGGGACAACCTTACCGTTTCTTTTTATAACCCTAAGTTTTCCTGGNGCGGATATNTCTATTTCTGATATATCCTGNNTTATTTTTATTTTTTCTTCTTGTTGTTGTATTTCCATTTTTTCCCCGATCANCCTCTCACTNTCTTGAGTATTTTCTAATTTGTTTCTTTTGGAAAAATTTAAGGGATGTCTGCAGTACCTAAAAGTTTTTCTCCTAAACACTAATATACTTATTGTGGACAAAGAATCAAGCAAAAAAACACAATATNTTGTGACAATTTCATTTTTTTACACAATATAGTGTATATATGGTGTTTTTTAGCTGTTGGCAATCAGTTAATAAATTGTGGATAATTATCATTGGAGACCCATTATGAAAAATTATTTATCTATTGACCAAGGAACAACAAGCTCTCGAGCAATTGTTTTTGATTCAAATTTATCACCTCTAAGAGAATCACAAAAAGAATATGACTTATCCTATCCAAGAGATGGATGGGTTGAGGGAAATCCATCAGATATTATCGAAACAGTAAAAAAAACAGTTGAAGATGTTCTAAAAAATCACGACGACATTAAAGCATGTGGAATAACCAATCAAAGAGAAACAACAGTCATATGGTCTAAGAAAACAGGAGAGCCTATTTATCCTGCAATTATTTGGCAAGATCGAAGAACTAGTGATTTATGTAACAAATTAAAATCAGATGGATATGAAAAAATGGTGTCAGAAAAAACAGGTTTGTTATTAGATCCATATTTTTCTGGAACTAAAATAAAGTGGATTCTTGATAATGTNGATGGAGCAAGAAATATGGCTGAAAAAGGAGAATTACTTTTTGGNACAATAGATACTTACTTAATTTATAAGCTATCAAAAGAAAAAAATCACNTCACNGATGTAACAAATGCCTCACGAACANTNCTTTTTAATATAAAAACAATGGAATGGGANAAAGATCTTTTAGATTTATTTAATATTCCAATATCAATGATGCCAGATGTTCTTGCATGCGATGNAAATTTTGGCACCCTGTCTGTTGGTTTAAAAGAAATACCCATAAGGGGTGTGATTGGTGATCAACAGTCGGCCTTAGTNGGTCAAAACTGTTTTAATAAGGGNGACATGAAATCAACATATGGGACTGGTTGTTTTTTAATGGTCAATACCGAAGATGATCCAGTTTCTATCAAAGAAGGNCTNTTGACNACAATTGCATATAAACTTAACGGAAAAATCCATTACGCCATNGAGGGAAGTATATATTCTTGTGGGAATATAATTAAGTGGCTTCGGGACGAAATGAAATTTTTTAAGAACGCTGATGAAAGTGAATTTTTTTTAGATAAGACTGGTNACTCNAATAATATTTTGTTTCTTCCTGCATTTAACGGCCTAGGCGCACCATATTGGAATTCTGATATCAGAGGAGGCTTTTATGGAATTACCCAAGATACATCTATAAAAGATATGACAACTGCATGCTTTCTTGCAATAACCTTTCAAACAAAAGAGATAACTTCTATTTTAGAAAAATATAATATTGAAATAAATAACTTACTTATTGACGGTGGAATGGCAAACAATGGAAAATTTTGTCAAGTTCTTGCGGATACATTGCAGAAAAAAATCTTAAGGCCAAATAATGTAGAATCTACAGCACTTGGAGCTTGTAAAGTTGCAATGATTGGTTCTGGTGAAAATATAGATGAAATACCGGAATCAATTTTAACTACTTTTGCAAATAATCAAAAATTATCAGAAAGATATGAAGAAGACTTTTCTATATGGAGAAAGTATCTATCAAATAGTTTATAAGCTAAGTTAGAGTTATATTTTTTTCAATTTTTAAATAATCCAACTTATTTAAATCATGGGTGACCATAAGGCAAGGGATTTGAAGTTCTTCAATCATCCTAGTTATTAATTTTTGTGCATTAATTGAATTATTTTCATCTAAATTTGAAAATGGTTCATCAAGCAAAACTAAAGATGGTCTCATTAGTAGTGCTCTTGCAATTGACACCCGTTGTTTCTGGCCTCCAGATAACTCATGTGGCATTTTATTAAGATGATCAATTAAACTTAAAGACTCTACAACATCATTATGCAAACCTTCAAAATCTTTGTGTGCTGCATATTTAATGTTTTTTTTAGCATTAATATGAGGAAATAAAGCGAAGTCTTGAAAAACATAACCTATGTTTCTTTTTTCAGGTTTTAAAAATAATTTAGTATCATTAAATAATACTTCATTATTCTTAATGGATCCTGAATCAGGTTTTATTAATCCAGAGATAATATTTAATAAAGTAGACTTACCAACACCACTTTGACCTGTTACGTGCCCGATTTCGTTTTTCTCTACTTCAAAGTCCAAGTTGTTAAACAGACAAGCCTTATCAAAAGAAAAAGTTAAGTTTTTTATCTTCAAGCTCATTTTAAATAATAATATATGTCAATTTTATATATAATGCTTCTGTTTTCTATATTCTTTTTAAATTAACCTAAGCTGAAATGTACACATACAAGATTTTTAATAATATTTCTCAAGAAGGAATAGATTGTCTCAATGATAATGGATTCGTTGTGGATACTAAAAATCCTGATGCCTTAATTATAAGAAGCCAAATTTTAAAAAATAGTAATTTTACTGAATCATTAAAATGCATTTGTAGAGCAGGGGCTGGTGTAAATCATATACCAATCGAAAAAGCTACACAAAAAGGAATAGTGGTTTTCAATACGCCAGGTGGGAATGCTAATGCTGTTAAAGAGCTCGTAATTTGTGGATTACTATTGTCTTCAAGGGGAATAATTCAAGGAAATTCATATGCTCAAAGTCTTAAAAATAAGAAATCAGAAGAACTAACAAATTTAGTTGAAACAAATAAGAAAAATTTTAAAGGCTCAGAATTAAAAGGTAAAACTATTGGAATTATTGGATTAGGAGCTATTGGTTCATTATTAGCTCAGTCAGTTGATAGTATGGGAATGAAAATAATTGGATATGATCCAAATATTTCAATTGATTCTGCTTGGCAATTGCCAAAAGAAGTTGAAAAAGCAGATAACTTAAAATATTTGTTATCAAACTCGGATTATATTTCACTACATGTGCCATTAGTTAAAGAAACAAGAGATCTTATTTCAAAAAAAACATTGAAATATGTAAAAAATGGCGCAAAGCTTATTAATTTATCAAGAGGTCCAATTGTCAATAATAAAGATGTCCTATCTGCGTTAAAAAATAAAACATTAAGCTCATTCGTAACTGATTTTCCTGCACCTGAATTAGTTATAAGAGCAAATAAAAACTCAGATGTCATATTGTTACCTCATTTAGGTGCCAGCACAAAAGAAGCTGAGATTAATTGTGCTGTTATGGCATCAGAACAAGCTATTAAGTTTCTGAAAGATGGTGAGATTATTAATTCTGTTAATTTCCCTAAAGTTAANCTAGGTAGAACGACANAATATAGAATGGTNATAATCCACAAAGATGAGCCAGGAGTTCTTGGAAGCATTACTGCAGAAATAGCTTTAAAAAATCTAAATATTCCAGANATGATTAATAAAAGTAGAGGTGAAATTGCTATNACGATTATTGATTTAGATAGNAAACCNNCAAATAAAANAATTGATAATATTCGATTNATCCCAAGTATTTTAAGTGTAAGAGTTTGCTAACTTTCTGATCTAATGATCAATTNAGTTGTAAACATATGTCACATATGAATTTAAAAAATAAAATTTAAAAAAAGACTTGTCAACAGAAAAATTTAGTGTTAAAAGCGAAGTAAATTTTATGCATCAAAATTTGATAAAATTACCTTTAAATATACTTAAATTATTGATATAAGGTTATTTTTTGTATTTTTGTACAAATTTTATACAACTNGAAGGAAACCTTTATTTATAGGCGTTAATTATGGTATAAATAAAGTTATCCATAACTTTATCCACAGTTTCTGTGGATAAAAAATTTAGTTTAAATGACAGATATCCTTGAAAAAATTAAGTTACCCAAAGACTGGGAAAATCAACTAAATCATTATTCAAACATAGCCTCATTAATAAAACCATTAAGATTTATTGAGAGTGAGATTGAGAATGGAAAAGATATATCACCTAGTTTACAAGAACTTTTCAAAGCATTTGAGTATTGTTCTTTTTCATCAACAAAAGTTGTGATTTTTGGGCAAGATCCATATTTTCAAAAAAATGTTGCAAACGGACTTGCATTCTCAGTTAGAAAAAATAACCCCATACCTGCTTCTTTAAAAAATATATTCCAAGAGATAAAAAATGATATAGGATTATTATCAAATCAAAATGGTTGTTTAAAAGCATGGGCTACTCAAGGAGTATTATTATTAAATTCCTCATTAAGTGTTGAGGTAGGTAAAGCAGGTTCACATTCAAAAATAGGATGGGATACTTTTATCAAAGATGTTCTTAAAGCTTTAAATAAAAAAAATAAAATCGTATATGTACTTTGGGGTAATAAAGCACAAAATTATGCTAAATTTATAAACAATTCTAATAATTTAATTTTAACCAGTTCGCACCCATCACCCCTTTCAGTCTATAAGGGATTTCATGGATGTAAGCATTTTTCAAAGTGTAATAATTATTTAAAACAAAACAATTTAAATAAAATTAATTGGTGATGTTAATTAATACTGAATATTCCTGGAGTTGCTTTCAATATATTTGATCTGTCTTTTTTAATAATCGCATTAAATACTTGCATATTTTTTATATATATAACTTTCCCTATAATTTTAATTTCATCTGATGCAATAAATCCGGTTTCAGCTATAAATAAACAAAATTTTCTTCTATCTACTCCTATGTATTTCATCCTAGCAACAATTTCTTGTCCTCTAAAACATCCTTTGTTAAAAGATACTCTTAACTTGTCAAAATTTAGTTCTTGAGGACGATATTTACCAATATCATCAAACTCGAGAAAAATATTTCCTAATAATTTATTTGCAACATTCCATTCATCAATATCAATTGTGTTTGTTAATACTTCATTGTTTTCAATTAGATTGACACCAAGTGAAAAAGCATTGTTTGATAAATAAATACCACCTGATTTGTTTTTTGATACTTCGCCAATGACTCTAAGATCTAAAGATTTGAATTTAACAGAAAAAAACTTTGCAAAAGGCTCAAGTTCTTTAATAAATTCTTGTTTTAAAGCCTTATCTATAATAATTTTATAATCATCTTTACTTTTAACAATAATAAAATCAGACATAATCTGACCTTTATGATTGCATATTGACGATAGCTGAGAGCACCCCTCATCAATATTATTTATGTCTGAAGTGACTTGACCTTGAAGAAATTCAAAAATTTTCTGTTTCTCGCCCTCAGGTTTTATCACGCACCATGAATCGATTAGAGTAGATCCATATTTTATTAGGTTATTATGATTATCTTTTTTCAAGTAGAATTGTTTTATTAAAATACTATTTTAACTAATGAACAGCAAAATAAACAGAATTCAATGGAAATGCAGAAGGGGAATGAGGGAAATTGACTTATTATTGAGAGAATTTACTTCCAAATCTTTGAATAGTTTAGATGAAAAAGAGTTTTTAATTCTTGATGAAGTTTTAAATTATGATGATCAAAAGCTTTATGATTACATTTTTAAAAATGTATCACTTGGTAATACCGTTCATGAAAATTTTGTTGCAAAATATTTAAAAACATTTTCAAAACAAGGAAACTTTTAGATTTATTTTTTGTCTTAAAACCAGGAAGCAAAGTTATATGAAAAAAAATTCAGATGATATTGATTCCGTTTTAATTAAAAAAGCAAAAAATGGTAATAAAGGAGCATTCAATATCTTAGTAAACAAATACTATACAAGAGTATATGCATCTCTATTTTCTTTTACTAAATCAAAAGAAGATAGTGAAGATCTAGCTCAACAGACTTTTGTAAAAGTTTGGCAGCAATTGCATTCATTTAGAGGCGAAAGCGCATTCTTTACGTGGGTATATAGAATTGCAATTAACTTAGCTAAAAATTTTGTTGCAAGTTCTGGCTATAAAAAACAGAAAGTAAATACATCTATAGATGAATCTGAAATCGAGATAAATTCCTTTGAAGACTTAGAATCGATTGTTATACACAATCAATCTTTAAGAAACATTAATAATTATATAAACAAAATGCCAGAATCTTTAAAAACTGCTTTCACTTTGCGCGAAGTTGAAGGAAAAAGCTACGAAGAGATTAGTATAATTACTGATACACCAATTGGAACTGTTCGTTCAAGAATCTTTCGAGCAAGAGAATCAATTATTGAATACATGAATACGGAGATTATTAATAATGAGTGATATAAATGAAAAACTTTCAGCATTATATGATGGCGAACTTAACAGCACTGAGATTGATGATTTAATAGATATTGTAAGTAAAAATATTGATCTTCAGGAAAGATTAGCCATGTTAAGTGTTATTGGTATTGCCGCAAACAATAAACCTAATAAGATTACTCAAATAAGGAAAAAAAGTAACCTTAACTTGTTTTCAAATATTTGGTTTTCTAATTCAATAACTGCAGCTGCCTCAATATTGCTTACTTTAATCATTATAAATAATTATGACTTTTCTAGAATGAATGAAGATACCAAATATTCAAATCAGATAGCATCCGCAATTAGCAGTAAAGAAGCAAAGTCAATTGTTGAACAACCTGAGCAGTATCTAACAGACTATATTATGAGAGTAATTAATGAACCAGATTTTATGAATTCAAGCAATTCAATTGATTTAAGAAACGTTGGATATGTTACAAGCATGACCAATCAGGGTTATTCAAATGGTAAAGAAAACTTTAAGCTTAAAATTGAAAAAAATAATTTTGGCCTTAAACAAATTAGATATTGGAGACATGGCAAGAAAATGATCTACATGACCCCTTTAAAAGATGGAAGGGTGTTAACAATCTATGGTAATATTTCACTCTCAACAGCACTAACAATTGCTAAAACTATCGATAAATAAAAATACTATGAGTAAAATTTTAAGTAAAAGCTTTTTCATTACTTTATCAATAATTTTGATTTCTAATGATGTGCATTCAAAACTTCCTGAAAATATATCTGAACTAGTTGATGATTCTGCACCAGCAGTAGTGAATATTACTGCCAAAAGAGAAGCCCCTCAAAGATCCTCATACGGATACGGAGGGATACCAGATGAAATGCTTGAGCGATTTGGGATTCCCAGAGAATATAGAGAAATGCCTCAACAAAAAAGAGAGTCAATATCTTATGGCTCTGGCTTTATTCTTAAAAAAAATTATATTATGACGAATTATCACGTTATAAAAGATGCAACCGAAGTTATTATTTCTTTATCTGATAGAAGAGAGTTTAAAGCAGAAATTATTGGCATTGATCCGCTATCTGACCTTGCTGTTTTAGAAGTTGATGGAGATGATTTGCCAACTGTGAATGTTGGTGACAGCGATATCTTAAAAGTAGGAGATTGGGTTGTTGCAATAGGTTCTCCATTTAGTTTTGATTTTTCAGTTACTGCCGGAATTGTTAGCGCCAAAGGAAGGAGCATTCAAAATAATAATATTGGAAATTATGTTCCATTTCTTCAAACAGATGTTGCAATTAATCCTGGGAACTCTGGTGGCCCCTTATTTAATTTAAATGGTGAAGTTGTTGGCATCAACTCTCAAATATATTCGAGAAGTGGAGGCTATCAAGGACTAGCTTTCGCAATTCCAATAAATGTTGCGGTAGATGTCGCCAATCAAATAATAAATAGTGGTGAGGTTTCTCGAGGATATCTTGGCGTAAGAATGAGTGAAGTGGATAGCGACTTAGCAGATGCTTTAGGAATGAACAAACCTTATGGCGCTCTTATAAATGATGTAGAAGAAGGAGAATCTGCTGATATGGCAGGATTACTGCCTGGAGATGTAATCGTTGAATTTGATAATAAAGAAATTAAATTTAGCTCTGATTTACCTCATGTTGTTGGACAAATAAAACCAAATACAAATTCATCTGCAAGAGTCATACGAGATGGTAAAGAGATAATCCTTACTTTCACTTTAAGTGAGTTACCCGTAAATAATGATGCATTTATACCTGCAAAAACTCAGTCATCATCTGATCCAATTGGTTTGAAGGTTGCTGATATTGACCGTGATAATCCATCAATGGCAAACATGCCAGATGGCGTAATAGTATCCAGAATTAACGCGAACTCACCCGCTTCTGGCAAAGTAAATAGGGGTGATATCATAACGATGATTCAGTATATGGGTAAAAAATATGACATTGTTAGCGTTGAATCATTTGAAGAAGCAATCATAAATTTTTCATCCGGAGATAAAATTGCCGTCCACTTAATCAGAAACGGAAGCAGAGTTATACAATCCCTCACTATAAATTAGTATTGAAGTATTATTTACTTATTTATTAAGTTTGCCTGTAAAATAGCAGCGCAATATGAAGAACATAAGAAATTTTTCTGTAATAGCCCACATTGATCATGGTAAATCTACCCTGTCTGATAGATTAATAGAATTTTGTGGTGGGCTGTCTTCCAGAGAGATGGCGGAACAGATTCTTGATTCAATGGATATTGAAAGAGAAAGAGGAATCACAATCAAAGCTCAAGCTGTATCACTAAACTACAGAAAAAATAATATTGAATATCTTTTAAATTTTATTGATACACCTGGACACGTAGATTTTTCTTATGAAGTATCCAGATCTTTATCTGCTTGCGAAGGAGCCCTTCTTGTAGTGGATGGTTCACAAGGAGTTGAAGCTCAAACTTTAGCTAATTGCTANACAGCTGTTGAAGAGGGTTTAGAAGTTTTACCAGTTATAAATAAAATTGATTTGCCACAAGCGGAACCCGAAAGAGTAAAGTTAGAAATCGAAGAAATGGTTGGTATCAATGCTAATGAAGCTCCGTTAGTAAGTGCAAAGACTGGTGATGGGATTGCAACTTTGCTTGATAAATTAATTTCTGAAATTCCTTGTCCNAAAGGTGATCCGGAGGCTGCCCTTCAAGCACTGATTATAGATTCATGGTTTGATTCTTACCTTGGAGTTGTTTCTTTAATTAGAATAAAAAATGGAAAAATAGAAAAAGGACAAAAATTTCAAATCCACTCTAATGGACAATCACATACTGCTGATGATATTGGAATATTTTCACCTAAGAAAATTTCAAAAAATATATTGTCAGCGGGTGAAGTTGGTTACTTAGTCGCAGGTATTAAAGATATTAAGGGCGCTCCGGTCGGCGATACTATTGTAGAATTAAAAAATGAGTCCTCAATGGCACTCCCCGGCTTTAAAAAAGTAAATCCCAAAGTCTTTGCATCTATTTTTACTTTAAACTCTGATGATTATGAAAAATTTAGAGACTCTCTTTCAAAATTAGTATTAAATGATAGCTCTTTAATATATGAGCCTGAAGTATCTGATGCCTTGGGTTTTGGTTTTAGATGTGGTTTTTTAGGCACACTTCATATGGAAGTGGTTCGCGAAAGGCTTGAGAGGGAGTATGATTTAGACTTGATTTCTACTGCTCCATCAGTTGAATACGAAGTCTTAAAGACTGATGGATCACTATTAAAATGTGATAATCCATCTCAATTACCAACCCCAAATGAAATTGATGAAATAAGAGAACCTATTGTGAATACTACGATTATTTCTCCAAATGAATATATTGGAAATATCATTACACTATGCACTTCAAAAAGGGGTATTCAAAAAGATATGAAATATTTTGGCAATCAAGTATCTATAGTTTTTCAAATGCCGCTATCATCTGTAATCATAGATTTTTTTGATCAGATAAAGTCTTCCACAAAAGGATTTGCCTCAATAGAATATGCATTAATTGGATTTGAAAAATCTGATTTAACAAAAATAGATGTTCTTATTAACAATAATAAAATAGATGCACTATCCATGATAGTTCACAAATCTTTCTCTACCTCAAAAGCAAGAGAAATTGCTAAAAACCTTCAAAAATTAATCCCAAGACAGATGTTTGATGTTCCAATTCAGGTTGCTCTTGGTGCTAAAATTATATCTAGAGAAACTGTTAAGGCTTACAGAAAGAATGTCACAGCAAAATTATATGGTGGGGATGTCACAAGAAAAATGAAGTTGTTAGAAAAACAAAAACAAGGTAAGAAAAAAATGAAACAATTGGGTAAAGTTTCAATACCTCAGGACGCATTTTTAAATTATTTCAATTCGGAGCAATAGTATGATTCTTGATCCACTTTTTATTATTGGCATTCTTGGTATGTCAATCTGCTTATTTAGCTGGATTAAGTTTAGTATAAGTTCTGAAGAAATAGAGCCTTTTATTGTTCGTTATATTTCTTCAATAAGTTTGATATCTGGTTTAGCTTTATTGCTAAGTATATTTTATAACTCAGGTGATTTAGGAATAGTCTTGCTTGCAGGTTCAGTTATAGCATTTGTTGTAATGCTGTTAGGACTTATACTTAAGAATAATGAAATTTTTATTTCAGCAAGAGGGTATTTTATACCTATTATTATTATTTTTGTTCTAAGAACCTTTCTATATGAACCTTATCAGATACCATCTGGCTCGATGGAACCTCAACTTAAAAAAGGAGATTTTCTTCTAGTAAATAAATTTGCTTATGGATTAAAAGTTAATAGAATTGGAATACCTAATTTTTATAAAAAAGAACCTAAATATGGAGATGCCGTTGTAATAATTCCACCTCATAACCCAGTACCATATATTAAAAGGCTTATTGGTAAACCTGGTGACACCATTAGAATCATAAATAAAAAAATATACCTTAATGGAGTAGCATTAGATTCAACATTTATCAAAACTGAAGACATTATTATTAAAAAAAGATTCAGATATAGCTCGGGGGAAATAGTTACCCAAGAGATTGATGCAACTGGTGATCTATTCAAAGAAAAAAATGGCAATGCAGAATATATTATTAGAAATACTAGGGGCGAAAATGACCAGTATCCACAAGAGTGGACTGTTCCTCAAGGTCATTACTTCGTAATGGGAGACAATAGAGATAATTCTAATGACAGCACTAAGGATGTTGGATTTGTGCCAAGAGAGAATTTCTTTGGGAGAGCTGACTTTATTTTTATGTCATGGGAGTGCTGGTTATGCATTCCATCTTTTGAAAAAGCTGGAAAAATAAAATAATGGAACTCATCACTCTTGAAAAAAAATTGCAGTATCGCTTTAAAGATATTGAATTATTAAAATTATCTTTAATTCATAAAAGTTCAAGCAATTCTAAAAATAATGAGAGACTTGAGTTTTTAGGAGATTCAATTCTAAACTCAGTTATCTCAAAATATTTGTTCTCAAAATTTCCTAATGAAAAAGAGGGATTATTGACAAGAATGAGATCATCACTTGTTATGGGNGATGCTCTTACAAAAAAAGCCCAAAATCTAGAACTAAATAAATTTATAATTCTTTCAAAAGGTACTGCAAATTTGTCTGAAAGTAGAAAATACTCAATTTTAGAGGGAACAATTGAATCTATTATAGGCGCAGTATTTCTTGATAGTGATTGGGATACAGTAAGTGNCTTTATCTTAAATCTATTTGAAGCTGAGNTAATAAAAATTGGAATAAATCAAGAATACAGAGACTCTAAAACAGAGTTACAAGAATTGCTCCAGTCTAAAAAATTAAAACTCCCAAAATACGATACAAAAGAATCTAAAAATGGATTTATTTGTAAAATTGANTTAGCAGAAGGAAGTTTTTTTGCATCAGGTAATTCAAAAAGACAAGCAGAAATAGCAGCTGCAAAAAATGCATTGGAACAAATAAAACATACAAATGCATAAAGAATACTGTGGTTACGTTTCTATAATTGGTAAACCAAATGTTGGAAAATCCACAATACTTAATTCTATACTTCAAAAAAAAGTATCAATAACATCAAGAAAGTCTCAAACAACTAGAAATAATATCTTGGGTGTGAAAACTCATAAAAATAAGCAAATTATATTCATAGATACTCCTGGTATGCACATAAAATCTCAAAAGACTATGAATAAAATTCTTAACAAATCTGCTCAAAGTATTATTGAGGACTCAAATATTGTACTTTTTGTTCTTCAGAGGTTAAGTTTTGAAAAAGAGGATGAATTAATTCTTAAAAGATTAAAAGATACAAATCAAAAGACCTTTTGTGTAATCAATAAAATTGACCAAGTAGATAATAAAAATAAACTCCTTCCTTTTATTGAAAAAATCTCATCCATGCATACGTTTCAAGATATCTTACTGGTATCTGCAAAGGCTATGGATGGTCTTGATGATTTGGTAGCAACAATTATGAATAATCTTCCAGAAAATAAACACTTATATGGCGATAGTTTTAATATTAATAACGATGAAAAATTTATGCTTTCTGAGTTAATTAGAGAGAAAATTATAAGAAAACTTGGTGATGAACTTCCACATGATACTTTCGTGCAAATTGATTTTATTAAAGAAAAAAAAGATATTACAGAAATACATGCAACTATTTATGTTAATAGAAAATCACAGAAGCAAATAGTAATTGGTTCTGCCGGAGAAACTCTTAAGTCAATAGGTATGCAGTCTAGAGAAGAAATGGAAAAGTATTTGAATAAAAAAGTTTTTTTAAAAACTTGGGTTAAAGTAAAGAANAACTGGAACACAGATTCTGGATTTATACAAAGTTTAGGNGTTGGTAGTGACCATGAGTCAAAGTAATACCGATCAATGCTTTCTCCTTCACTATAGATCATATGGAGAAACNAGNCTNATAGCAGATGTCTTTACAAAAAGTAGTGGAAAAATTTCACTAATTGCAAAAGGNGCTAAGAANCCNAGATCAAAATTCTTTGGNTATTTAGTACCATTTCANAAATTACATATAAGNTTTTCAGGCAAGTCTGAATTAAAAACNCTGACNAGNATAGANAGAGATTTAGTAAANTCAGCNAATACACTNACAAAAACAAGTTACAGCNTNTTATATATTAATGAACTTTTAATNAAGCTTTTACCTAAAAATGCTCAGCANTGTGAACTATTTAACCTTTACGAAAATTTTTTAATTGAAGTATCTAATCACAATAATTTAGAACTTTCATTGAGACATTTTGAGTTAGATTTGCTAGATATGTTGGGTTATGGGTTTGATTATGAAAGCGATATTGATAATAGCGAGCCAATTAATCCAAATGATGGTTATATATTTGTTACTGAAAGAGGGTTTAGAAAATCAAAAAATTCAAATTTTTTAGGTAAAGATATTGTTAATTTAAAAAATAGAAAACTAAAAGAAGTTCCGTTAAAGTACTTAAAAGAAATAACAACAAAAGCAATTGGCATTTGCTTAGAGGGTAAAGAATTGACAAGTCGTGAAATTTTTAAAACTATAAAACAATGATATTTGGAATAGGAACAGATTTAATAAAGATCACAAGAATTAAAAATATTAATTCTTTAGAAAAATTTGCATTAAAAATATTAAGTAAAAACGAATTAGATCTATTCGATTCATTAAGTAATGATAAAAAAATTACATTCATTTCAAAACAATTTGCTGGCAAAGAAGCATTCTCAAAAGCTCTTGGAACAGGGATAAGTGCAGGAATTCGTTTTAAAGAAATTGAAATATTAAGAGATGAAAAAGGTAAACCAATATTTACGGCTATAAATAGCCTAAAAAGCTTTATGCTGAATTTGGGTATTACTAGAACACATATTAGCATCACTGATGAAAGAGAATATGCAATGGCTTTTGCTATATTAGAAAAATGAAAAATATAATTTTATTAGGACCTCCTGGAGCAGGAAAGGGCACTCAAGCAAATATGATATGTGATCTTTATTCTATTCCAAAGTTAAGTACAGGCGATATGTTAAGAGATGCAGTTGCCTCAGGGAATGAACTTGGTAAAAAAGTTTCAAATATTCTTGATTCTGGTGGGCTTGTTTCCGATGATATTATTGGGTCTCTAATTAAAGATAGACTTTCAAAACCAGATTGTTCAATGGGGTCTTTATTTGATGGAGTTCCAAGAACAATTGGTCAAGCAGAGCAGTTATCTGAAATGGGCATTATTTTTACACATGTAATTGAAATACATGTGGAGGATCAAACTTTAGTAAAAAGGATTTCAGGCAGGAGATTTCATACCGCATCTGGTAGGAGTTACCACATTGACTTTAATCCACCAAAAAATTTAGGATTTGATGATATATCTAATGAGCCCCTTGTCCAAAGAGAGGATGATAAGCCAGATACCGTATTAAATAGATTAAATGTGTATCATGACCAAACAAAACCTTTAACAGAATTTTATTCTAATTTATCTCAATCACAAGACTTAAAATTTTTTAAAGTTGATGGATCACAAACTGTTGAAGATGTCTTTGAAGCTATTAAGCTAAAAATGTAACTTATGAAAGTATTGGCTATTAAAAGTAATGGTGAAGAGACTTCAATAAGCGTTATATTAAACGATGAGATCAATTCATTTTCTATGTCTCACCATAGAAAAGATAGGCCTGTTTGGGATATTTTTCTTGATAACGTTGGAAAAAATAAAACTTTTATCTTAAAAGATATTGATTTGTTTGCATTTGGCGATGATCNAAATTCATATACCGCCACTCGATCAGTAGCAAGTTATATGAAAGGTCTTGCNGTTGCTTTAGATAAGCCNTTGATNTCAATTGAAGAAAACTTNTGCAAAAANTTTAANATAGATTCAATNGCTCAAATTGCAAAACAGAGATTTGTTGACTCTGGANATNATAAAAATAAATTTGATCCAANACATGCAAATCCNAAATATGAAATAGATTTAAAATTTAAAAAACTAAATGAATGATTATTTATTAAGTTTTTTACTAGGTATTATTCAGGGCCTTACAGAATTTTTGCCGATATCAAGCTCAGCACACTTACTAATTCCATCTCAAGTATTCGGTTATCAAGATTTAGGTTTAGCTTTCGATATTGTTGTTCATGCAGGAACTTTAACAGCTGTTATTTTTTACTTCAGATGTGAAATATTCACAATGTTACAGTCAATCTTAACAAAGAAACAAGATCTTAATAACGAAAGAATTCTAACTTTAAACTTAGTAATTGCGACAATACCTATTATAATTTTTGGGCTTATATTTAAAGACTTTATCGATCAAAGGCTATTTAACACCTCAAGTATAGCTATTGCTAATATACTTTTTGCTTTATTACTTCTTTATGCTTTTCAATCTCGAAAATCAGCATTAAATATATATAAAATNACAATTTTAAGTGCAATNTTNATTGGTTTANTTCAATGTTTTGCATTGATCCCTGGTGCATCGAGATCAGGCACAGTCATCACAGCAGCTCTATTAATTGGATTAAATATAAAAGATGCTTCAAAATTTGCATTTCTACTTGCAATTCCTACAATCATTGGCGCTCTAATTTTATTAATAATAAATTTAGATTTATCGACAATAAACAATGATTTATTGAGTTTAGGTATTGGTTTCTTTGTTTCAATGTTTGTTGCATTTTTAACAATAAGATTTTTTTTATTATTTGTAGAAAAAATTGGAATGCTTCCATTTATAATTTATAGAATGTTGCTTGGTGTTGTTCTTTTAATAATGTAGATGAAAATACATATTTCTAATAAAGACTTTATAAAAAATGTTGAAGATGTCTCTATTTTTTTAAAAGCAGAAATTACTTTTGATATTCCAAAAAATAAAAGTTACCTTTTCTATGATAAAGATGGCCTTTCCTATATTAAAGATGCATCTTTTCCTAGAGAGCGGCTTCATGTTGATTTCCTTAAAGGTAAGCTTGCTTGGAGAATTAAAAGATCTCAACACGAAGGAAATTTAAAGAAGGCACTTGGAAAACCTAAAAGAACATTATCTATTTTTGATGCAACAGCAGGGTTGTTATCTGATTCGATGATATTTTTGTCACTTGGACACAAAGTTGTAGCTTTAGAACAAAGCAAGATAATATATTCTCTTGTAAATGACGCTCTTGATAGGGCAGGCAATAAGATCTCATATTTAAAGAATTTAACATTTATTAACGAAGACTCAATTGCATTCTATAAAAAAAATTACGAGAATTTTGATGTTATCTACTTAGATCCAATGTATCCAATTATAAAAAAAAATACTAAAAAGACAGGAAATATAGAACATATAAAAAAGATTTTAGAATATGAAGAACTTAAAAAAGAAGACAGTGAAATAATTGAAGAATTTCTTAAATGTAAATTTAAAAAAATTATTCTTAAAAGACCATTAAAGTCTAAAAAAACATATAGTAATATTAATTATCAAGTTAAAGGAAAGACAACTAAATTTGATATATATCTATGATTAAAATTAAAAGTGATTCAGTTATTTTATCTCTTGCAAATAATAAAAAATATAAATTACCCTTTCTATGGTTAAGAGACAATTGTCAGTGTGATAGTTGTCGAATTACTGAAACTCAAGAAAAACAATTTTTATTACATACTGTTCCAATTGACTTATCACCAAAAATTGTAAAAGAAATCGAGGGAAATATTTTTATTATTTGGTCAGACGGACATGAGACTAAAATTCCAGTAAAGATGATAGAGCAATCCTCAGATTCACGCTATCCGAGTAAATCAGAATGGCCATTAAATTTTAAACCTGAGACATATGACTGGCAAAGATTTCTTGATAAGAATGAAACTGCAATTAGTGCTCTTAAAACATTTGTAAAATATGGAGCAATTATCCTTGAAAATGCTCCAAGTAAACCAAATTCACTTGAATTATTATCAAAGAGACTCGGTCCAATTCATGAAGTTCTTTTTGAAAGGATTCATAATGTATCTGTAACAGGAAATGTATACAATGTTGCTCATACTTCGAAAGGATTACCTCCACATAATGATTTTGCAAGTTATAAGTCACAACCTAGCATTCAAGCATTACACATGCTTGTAAATGAATGTAAAGGTGGAGAATCTATAATAGTTGACAGTTGGAAGATACTGAAAGATTTAAAAAATGACAAACCTAAATATTTTACAATTCTAAAAGAATTCAATGTTCCTTTTAGAGAATTTGATGAGAGCAACGAAACCTATGCTGAAGCACCTTTAATTCAATGCTCTTTTGATGGATCTATTGAAAGTTTTAGATTCTCAAATCAACTAATGCAAATGATTGATCCAACTAAAAAGGGCATAGCAGAATTTTACGAAGCATATCATTATCTTTCAGCAAAGATTCATGACAGAGATTATTGGTCTTCTTTTAGATTAAATTCAGGAGAAGCCTTGGTAGTTGCAAGTCATAGAGTTCTTCATGCAAGAGAGCCTTTTATCCCTAATGGTAAAAGACACCTACAAGATGCATACTTTGTATACGATAATGCAGCAAATAATATAATTTCACTATCTAATTAAATGAAATTTTCTGAAGAAGATATATCTAGAATTATTGAAATGGCTTGGGAAGACAGAACACCTTTTGATGCGATTGAGTCTCAATTTAAATTGTCTCATGATGATGTTGTAAGCTTGATGAGATCAAATTTAAAAAAGAAAAGTTTTAATTTATGGAGAGAAAGAGTNAGAGGGAGGAAAACAAAACACTCAAGCCTTAGAAATTTTGAGGTTGGTAGACATAAATCACATGACCAAAATAAACATAAATAAAGATAAGATTANATTTGTTAATCTTCATAAATCATTCTTTAGCGATATAGAAAATACATCCTGCAAAATACTTAATGACAGAGTAATTATTTACGAAAACTCTCAAGAAAATCCAGATCCTGCATCTGTTGAATTAGAAGTTAGGGAAGATATTTATTTTCTTAATTACTGGGATGGATATTCTCTTGCAGATAGGTTCTCTGTAAAGAATTATGAAGAAGCCTTAATGCAATTCAAAAAACTCTCAAAAAAATTGGCTAAAAACTTAAGAAGATTTTAAAAAAAATGCGACCAAATAGATCGCATTTTTTTAAATAAAAAGTTAATTAGTAACCGCCACCACCATCATTACCATCATCACTAGAAGAAGTTACATAATGTGATTTAGCTTTGAATACTGTATCAGAAGAAGCTGTTTCTGATCCATGATAGCCACCAGTATCTGGCATATAAAAAGTCAAACCTGGATATTCGTGAAAAGTATGTGCATGATCAGAATCACCTTGTGATGATAAGTAAACTTTGTAGGTATATCCTGAGGCTCCTTTAAAAGGACCTGTCGCAACTGTACCTTTAACTTGCATTGCACCTGATGCACTAGTTAAATCAATATTTGATTGAGNAAACGATTCAACTTTAACTATTCGACCTGATGAATACATACCAGAGTGAAAATCACAATATGGATAAATAGTATCTGGAGTATTAGCTCCAACAGTCAAAGTTAAATTTGCTTGATCCCAACCTTCACTAGTTCCAATCTCACCTGAATCAGTTGAAGTGGCATTAGCTTGAGTAGATAATTTGAATGGATGACTTGAAGTGACTGAACTCGTTGCTTCAAATTGAATGACATCACCTTCTTTGACATAAATTACAAATTCGGTTGAGGAGGGGTTAACATTATCGACTATATAATTATTACTACCATTATTTGATAACGAATAGCTTGTTATATTTAAATCAGATTCTACATCTGTAATAGTTCCACCATTCCATGCGGTGTTTTCATTGATCCAATTAATCGTGTTAAATGTTAACTTATCCAGATCTTGAGAAGTCGCGCTTCCCATCATAACTGTATTCATTAATGTTGCTAATTCAGTTACGCCAACTTCTGCAAAATATGACAGAGAGTTAGATGAGTCCGCATACACTTTTTGAAGAAAAGCTGAGGTTCCTGCTGAAAGGTCTACTAGTTGTTGACTTGATGGCGAGAAGCCGCTGTCAAGATTTGTAAATATATCTTTTATGAATGAAGTATCTCCAAGAGATGTTTCTGTGCCAGATCTATTAAGAATGTTTTCAGTAACTTTATAAATAGAGTTATTAGTTTCAAAATTTGGATGAACAGCCTCAATTACTTTATATAAGATAAGTGCTTGAGTATTTACTACTGCCGCCTTGTTATATATTGCAGAATCTAAATTAGAATAGGGGTTATCAAATCTAATCATAAAATTAGAACTTATACCCAAGTTTGATTTAAAAGTTTCGTATTCTGTATTTCCATTATATGCATTGAGCATTGCGCTTAGAGGCGATACAACAAAATTTTGATTAGTTACAGGTTGTCCTATTGACAAAGTATCAACATTTTGAAGTTGAAGGTTTGTAATCGGATCAAATCCTCCTTCACTTCTCAC
>NHJW02000020.1 GCA_002169625.2 Gammaproteobacteria bacterium TMED225 | reverse complement strand
TTTTTGCCATACCCATTTTCAGAAACACAAAGAATAGTTTTAGAAGTATCAGCAACATTCAATGAAATTAACCTTTGATCTTTCTTTAGTTTAATACCCTTAACACCCCTTGCTGTTCTTCCCATTGGTCTTACTTTTGACTCATTAAATCTAATCAGCTTTCCTGCAGATGATGCAAGCAAAATTTCTTTGTTGCCATCAGTAATAGCAGTTCCAATTAATTTATCATCTTCATCTAGATTAATTGCCTTAATTCCAGATTTCCACTTTCTAGCAAAAAGACTAAGGTTTGTTTTTTTTGTTATGCCCTTCCTTGTTGCCATAAAAATAAATAAATCATCAGAAAACTCTTCTACTGGAAGAATATCACTCACTCTTTCGTCATCATCTAGATTTAACATGTTTACTAAAGGTCTTCCCTTCGATGTTCTTGATGCAACTGGTATTTCATATACTTTTAACCAAAAAACTTTACCTTTAGTGGTGAAACATAAAATTTGAACATGGCTACTCAAAACATACAAATTTTGAATCAAGTCTTCTTCTTTTACAGAAGCTGCAGCTTTGCCTTGTCCACCTCTTCTTTGTTCACGATATTCATCTAGAGGCTGTGTTTTTGCGTATCCACTTCTAGATACTGTTAAAACTCTTGTTTCTTCAGGAATTAAGTCTTCGTTTGTTATTCCTCTTCTTGTGTCATTTATTAGAGTTTTTCTTTCATCTCCATAATTTTGTTTAATTTCATCCAATTCACCAATCATTAAATCTACAAGTGTTTTTTTATCGTCAAGTATTTTTTGTAAAGTGAGAATTTTTTCTACTATTTCAGAAAATTCATTTCCTAAATTATCTTGCTCAAGTCCTGTTAGTCTTCCAAGTCTTAATTCAAGGATAGCTTTTGCTTGATCTTGAGAAAGTTTATATTTTTTTCCTTTTAACCCAAGGTCTTTGCTTGAGCCTTTTGGCTTACAAGCATCTTTACCAACTTTTTTAAGAATTGATTCAACTGGACCAGCATTCCAAACTTTTTTACATAATTCAGCTGCAGCTATCTTTGGATCTTTTGATTTTTTTATGATGGTAATAATTTGATCAATGTTCGCAATTGCAACCATTAAACCTTCTACAACGTGACCTCTATCTTTTGCTTTTTTAAGGTCATATTTAGTTCTTTTAGTAATAATATCTTTTCTGTGTTTAACAAATGCTTGAAGCATTTCTTTAAGATTGACTTCTTTGGGTTGTCCTTCAGACAGAACGGTAAAGTTTATGCCAAATGATTGTTCAAGTTGAGTTTGTGCAAAAAGATTATTTTCTAAAACATCTACAGATTCTCCTTTTCTTACCTCGATTACAACTCTAAGACCATCTTTATCTGACTCGTCCCTAATTTCAGTTATACCTTCTATTTTTTTTTCTTTAACTAATTCTGCTATTTTTTCAAGCATCTTGGCTTTATTAACCATATAAGGAATTTCATTAATTATTAAAGATTGCTTTCCTGATTTGTCCTCTTCAATGGAAGTATTTGAACGAATATGAATTATTCCTCTACCTGTCTTATACGCCTCATAAATGCCAGCCTTTCCATCAATTGTTCCTCCAGTTGGAAAATCTGGGCCAGAAATATTTTTTATTAAGTCATCAATAGATATTTTTGGATTGTTAATTAAGTTGATACATCCATCTAGAACTTCACTTAAATTATGCGGTGGTATATTTGTCGCCATTCCAACTGCAATTCCAGAAGAACCATTAACCAAAAGATTTGGAATTTTTGTTGGAAGAACATCAGGTATATGCTCACTACCATCATAATTAGGAGAATAAGATACTGTTTCTTTTTCAATATCACTAAGCATTTGATCGGTGATCTTTGCCATCCTTACTTCGGTATATCTCATAGCTGCTGGAGGATCTCCGTCTATTGATCCAAAATTACCTTGTCCCTCAACAATTGGATATCGCATTGAAAAATCTTGTGCCATTCTAACCATTGCATCATAGACGGCAGAATCTCCGTGAGGGTGATACTTTCCAATAACATCACCAACAACTCTCGCAGATTTTTTATATGGCCTGTTNTAGTAATTTTTTAGATCATACATAGCATAAAGAATACGTCTATGAACAGGTTTTAGGCCATCTCTTATATCAGGAAGAGCCCTTCCATGAATAACACTTAAAGCATAACTTAGGTAAGATTGTTTAAGCTCATCTTCAATATTTACAGATATAATTTCTTTCGCAAACTCACTCATTTTCTGCTTTTTTGACCACTAATATATATAAGAATTTTTCACTAAAATATAGACATATTTTAGCATATTTACAGGGTAAATTAATCTTTAAATTCTGATACTAAACCACCTATTGACTCTTTTGCATCGCCAAATAACATTCTAGTATTTTCTTTAAAAAAAAGTGGATTTTGCACACCAGCAAATCCTGANGACATGGATCTTTTTAATACAAAAACAGTCCTCGCGTTATGAGCCTCAATTATTGGCATTCCATAAATTGGGCTTCCTGGTTCTTCTGTAGCAGATGGATTAACAACATCATTTGCACCAATTACAATCGCAACATCTATAGTATCCATGGTTGGATTTACATCATCAGGTTCAACAAGAACGTCGTATGGAACATTTGCTTCAGCCAATAAGACATTCATATGTCCAGGCATTCTTCCAGCAACTGGATGGATACCATACTTTACTTCNGTTCCATTACTTTCAAGCAGCTCACCCAATTCCCTAACTACATGTTGGGCTTGAGCAACTGCCATTCCATATCCTGGAATAATTAAAACAGAACTTGAGTTTTCAAGAATTAAATAAGCATCTGAAACATTTATTGGTTTTACCTCTCCAGTCTCTTCAGATTTTGATCCTGATGATGCTGAGGCATAGCCAACAAATAGAATGTTGCCAATAGATCTATTCATAGCTTTGGCCATAATAATAGTTAAGATCAAGCCACTTGCGCCAACAAGAGAGCCTGCAACTATTAANACATTATTTAATAGTAATAATCCTGCAAAAGCTGCAGCAATTCCTGAAAAAGAATTTAGNAGAGAAATTACAACTGGCATGTCGCCGCCACCAATCGGTATTACAAATCCAATTCCTCCTAGTANAGTCAAAATTAAAAGAATTGAATAAAAATCAAAACTTGGTATAAATATTTTTGCAACAAACGCGGAATATATTAAATAAATTATCGACACATAAAAAATTGTTGTAAATAATTTAGTAATTAAGGACGTCTTACTAACTTTTAATTTTTCTGATAATTTACCATAGGCAATAATGCTTCCAGAAAATGTTACTCCACCAATATAAGTGGTTATCATTATTAAAACGTATTGAAATGTATTATCAGGCACTGAATAAAACTCAGACCAAGCAATAAAAAAAGTTGCTAATCCTCCAAATCCATTAAACAATGCAACCATTTCTGGAATAGATGTCATTTTTACCTTTAAAGCAATTAATGATCCTATAATTGCTCCAATTGAAATNCCAATAATTATTAATAAAGGATTTACAACATTTACCAGAGTTATCGCAACCGCAATAAACATAGCTAGTGCTGACAAAAAATTACCTCTAACTGCGGTATCTTCTTTACCTAGCATTTTAATGCCAGTTATAAAAAGGATAGAGCAAATTATATAAATAATATTTTGGAATGTAGAAATATTCTCAATAAAGCTCATGATTATTTCTTCTTAAACATTTTTAACATTCTATTTGTTACAAGGTAACCACCAAAAACATTTATTGATGCAAAAGTAACAGCAAGCAAGGCTAAAATTTCTTGTAATTGAGTATCTGAATTTAGTACTAGTGCACCTACAAGCGCAATACCTGAAATAGCATTTGCACCNGACATAAGCGGAGTATGAAGAGTGCTTGGGACTTTGGATATTAACTCTAGCCCTAAATAAATTGAAAGGATCAAAACAAATCCTAAAAGTATATAAATTTCCATTATTGGAACCTCTCATTCATAATTTTTCCTTCATAAACTAAGACACTGCTCTGAATAATNTCATCTTCAAAATCAAAATTTAATGAAGATTTTTCTTTNTTATANAAATCAGAAATCCAGTTNTTGTAGTTGTTTGATAATGCNAGNGAAGCATGNNTTGATACCTTAGATGCTAAATTAGAAATTCCAACTATTTTTACACCATTTCTTTCAACAATATTATCAATTTGAGATCCCTCAACGTTTCCACCTGATTCAACTGCCATATCAAAGATTACACTTCCAGGCATCATTTTATCAATTGTATCGTTATCAATGAGCATTGGTGCTGGTCTTCCAAAAAGCTGAGCTGTTGTTATAACTATGTCTGATCGTTCACAAACTTTTGATTGAAGGTCTTTTTGTTTTTGTATCTGATCCTCTGTTAATTCTTTTGCATACCCTTGATCTGTTTCACCTGTTTCACCAAGATCTATTTTTACAAATTTTGCACCTAGAGAGTTTACCTGCTCTTCAACAACATCTCGGGTATCAAATGCTTCAACCCTTGCCCCCAAACGTTTTGCAGTTGCAATAGCCTGAAGGCCCGCAACGCCAACTCCTATAACGAATACTTTTGCTGGTTTTAAAGTTCCTGCAGCAGTCATCATCATTGGTAATGCTGTGGTCAAATGTTTGGCTGATTCAATTACTGCGACGTAGCCAGCAAGATTTGCCTGTGAGCTTAAAACATCCATTTTTTGAGCTCTTGTTATTCTAGGAATAAATTCCATACTAACTAAATTGATTTTAGATTTAGAACATGCATCAATGAGGTTTTGACTACTAAAAGGATTTACCATTCCTAAAATTGTCGAAGAAGGTTTTATCAGGTCTACATCAATATTTTCTAATGCTTGATTTGTAATTATCAAGTTTCCATTTTTAAGACAATCTTCTCTTGAATGCATTTTTAAGCCAGCATCTATAAATGATTCATTACTGACATTAATTCCTTCTCCAATGCCATTCTCAAACCAAATTTCAAGGCCTAAATTAACAAGATTTTTCACAGTATCAATATGTATGGGAGATCTTTTATCAGATACAACCGAGGATTTTAGAGCTGAGATAATCAAAACGTTTTATATTATATTTAAAATGTGAATTTAATATTAACAGCTATGTTGTGTCAATTAAATTAAAAATGGAGATTTAAGTTTCATTTAATTTACAGCCTATATAATATAATTTTTAAAATATAGCTTTTTTATTAGTTNTTAATTTTTTTTTTAAGAGTTAAAATATTCATATGTCAAATATTGATAATCAAGAAATTAAAAAATTCTCAGATATTGCAAATAAATGGTGGGATAAAAATGGTGANTTTAAGCCGTTGCATGTCATTAATCCGCTTAGAGCCAATTATATAAAAGAAAAAACTNAGCTAGCAAATAAAAAGTTTCTAGATGTGGGTTGCGGTGGAGGACTTCTTTCAGAAGCTATATATAATTTTGGTGCAAATGTTACTGGCATTGATGCGGCTGGTCCTGGAATTGAGGTAGCAAAGATTCATGCTAGAGAAAATAATAAGAAAATAGAATATTTTGAAACAACTGCTGAAGAGCTGAGCATTGATAACTCTGGTTTATATGATATTGTCGCCTGTCTAGAAGTTCTTGAACATGTTCCTGATCCNAAGGCACTTGTCAAAACTTGTGTGGAGCTTCTTAAGCCAAATGGATTATTATTTCTTTCAACTATAAATAAAAATCCAAGGTCATGGGTCACAGCAATATTAGGAGCAGAGTATATATTTAATCTTCTTCCGAAAGGGACACATGAATTTAACAAATTTATTAAGCCCTCAGATTTAGCTCAATACGTTAGGCTTGCCGATGCAGAGCTGATTGAAACAAAAGGAATGTTCTATAATCCGATTACTCATAAAGCAAACTTAAATAATGATTTGGGCGTCAATTACATGATGTATGCAAGAAANATATAAAACAAAACTTGTATTATTTGATCTTGATGGAACTCTTATTGATACTGCTCCNGANTTTTTGCTTTCATTGAATAATGTTCTCAAAAATCATGGAAGAGATGAAATCACTATAGAGCAAATTAGACCTCATATTTCAGAGGGATCATCAAAATTGATAAAATTTTTTTTTGACATTGATTATGAAAATNAGAATTTTAAATTCTTTAAGGATGAATTCNTNTCTGAATATGNACTTAATTTGACAAAAAATTCTAAGCTNTTCGACGGTATTGNANATTTAATTAAATTTTTAGATACAAATTCAATTATGTATGGAGTNGTTACAAACAAATTTTANGAATACACAGAACCAATNTTAAAATATTTTAAAGAGTTAAAAAATATTAAAGTTGTGATATGTCCTGATCATGTAAATATATCCAAGCCTGATCCTGAAGGAATTATTCTTGCTTGCAAAAAATTAAATACTCAAGCTTCCGATACGATTTATCTTGGCGATCATGAAAATGATATTCGAGCAGGAATATCTGCAGGTGCTAAAGTTTTAGGATGTCTTTACGGTTATTCTCTTACTCAAAGTATNGTGAGNTCNTATAAATGTTCTTTTGTANANTCTGCCTCTGAAATAATCTCTTATATTGATTAATGATCTCAAAAAATTACAAAAATAATTTTCTNAAAAATAAAAATATACTAGTAACAGGAGCATCTAAAGGGATTGGAAAATGCGTTACAGAGAACCTTAGTATGTTGGGTGCAAATATTATNATGCTCTCANGAAATGAAATNGAGTTAGATAAAATATATGATTCTGTTAAAGAAAAATATAAAACAAAACCGTTTATTATAAATTGTGATTTAGAGGATCTTGANGAAAATAGAGCANAAGAAGTTGCANATATTATTTTTGAAAACTATAAAAATTTAGATGCAGTTATCTTTAATGCTGCAGTTCTTGAAAAGATGTCAGANNTANTAAGTTATGATTTAAAAACTTGGGATAAGGTAATAAAGATAAATTTAACAAGTTCATTCATTCTTTCAAAATATTTAATTTCNTTAATGGAATCATCATCTAATCCTAGAATTATATTTACTTCTTCTAGTGCTGGAAAATTAAGCCAAGCGTTTTGGGGAGCATATGCGATTTCAAAAGCGGGTATTAACTCTCTAGCAAGTATTTTGAGTGATGAATTGGAATCAGTTTCTAATATAAAAGTTTTCAATTTTGATCCAAAAGCTACTAAGACCAANATGAGNGGATTGGCATATCCCGCAGAAGATCNTTCCTTAATTAAAGANCCTAGTGATCTAATTGATTATTATCTTTGGATGCTTTCTGATGAAAGTACTTCGACTAAAAAAAGATTCATTGAATTTGGTAAAAAAATATAATTTCTTATATCGTCACATTCTCATCTTCAAGTACTCTCCACAAATATAAACACATATAGNTTCTATATGGACTAAAGTCACTATAAAAGCTTTCNTTATATGTATCTAAATTAAACATCTTTANNTGAGCATTTTTAAGNCCTAAATCTAATATTGAAAAAACATCAGCATCTCCGACAAAAAATATTCTTGACATCTCTATAGACCAAGGCCCTATTCCTTTTATCTTTATCANANAATTATAATATTCNTCACGNGACATTTTTTTTAATTCTTTTTTTGTAATCNTTTTAAGTTNTTCATTAAAAATAATTCCATTCANATACTCTATTTTTTGTCTAGAAAGACCAGCATTTTTAAAACTTTTATTTAATCTGTCATTAATTTTTTTATATCTGTTTTTTTCTAAAATTTTTTTNGTTCTTGACCAAATAGCAGCAGCAGATTTCACAGATAATTGCTGACCAATAATAATTTTAGAAAGATGAGTTAANAAATCTTTATTTGAAACTNTGATCTTTAATAAGCCTATTTTCTTNATNTGGTTTGCAAGATCTNTATATCCTTTTTCTAAAGACTTGTTATACANAAATTCATAAGCTTTTTTATTTTCCATAATTTTTAATAGAATCNATTTCTTTATGTGAAAGTTCTAAGTATTTTCCTACTTTCAATGCNGATGGCATAAAAATAGGACCAAACCTTGTTCTTTTTAATCTACTTACTTCCAAATCAAAATAATTAAAAATTTTTCTAACTTCTTTGTTTTTACCTGACATCAGACATACANAGAACCATTGATTNGTTGATTGTTTCTCACCTTCAACAATGTCTGTAAGTTTATGTANTTCTCCCTGAATATTAANTCCAGATANCATTTTTTCTTTTATTTCTTTTGTAAAATTACCTCTTGCTCTTACTAAATATTCCCTATCAATATTTGAGGATGGATGCATGCANAGGTTTGCAAATGTNCCATCATTTGTAAATAACATCANTCCTGATGAATTGATATCCANCCTCCCAATTGAAATCCATCTTATGTTTGATGATTGTTTTGGTAAAAAATCAAATACGATAGGTAAATTTTTTTCTTTTTTGTTTGAAGACAAAACACCCTCAGGCTTATTGAGAATTAAAAGTTTGATTTCTGTTTCTTTGTATGTAACTACATTGCCATCAAATTCAACAAGATCATCCATATTGACAGACACTCCAATTTGAGCAACTTTGTTATTTATTTTAATTCTATTAGATTTTATTAAGTTTTCACAAAATCTTCTTGATCCTAAACCAGATTTAGCAAGAAACTTTTGNANCCTTTCTGCCATTTTTTAAACGACTTGGGATAATATATCTTTCTCATCAAGCTCATCTAATTCTGGNAANTTAGGTAATTCAGAAATATTTTTCAAATTTAAATCATTTAAAAAATCTTTTGTNGTTTCATAAAGAGCTGGTCTNCCTGGAACATCTCTATATCCGTTNACTTTAATCCAATTTCTCTCNAGTAATGATCTNATGCTTTTTGTGCTAACAGTTATACCNCGTATATCCTCAATATCACCTCTTGTAACAGGTTGCTTATATGCAATTATGGAGATTGTTTCCATAAGTGCTTTTGAAATTTTTGGTATTCTCTCATTCCACAACAAGTTTAATGTTGAGCTGTGGTCATTTTTAATTTGAAGTCTAAAACCTGATGCAACTTCTATTATTTGTATGG
>NHJW02000019.1 GCA_002169625.2 Gammaproteobacteria bacterium TMED225 | reverse complement strand
CAGAGTTGCAATATCTGGAATATCTGGAGCTGGAAAATCAACTTTACTTCATATAATGGCAGGCTTAGATATACCTAATAGCGGCAATATTTTATTTAATAATATAAATCTATCTACTATTTCTAAAGATGAATTAAGTAAAGTTCGCCTTAATAATTTTGGATTTGTATATCAATTTCATCATTTATTAGAAGACTTAACTATTGAAGAAAATATTCAATTACCCTCATCTTTACTAAACAACTTAGATGCCTNCAAAAAAAATCTTTTAAATGATGTAATGATCACTTTAGATATTCATAAAAGAAAAGATCATCTTCCATGGCAATTATCTGGTGGAGAAAAACAAAGAGCTGCTATAGCTAGAGCAATAAGTAATAACCCAAAATTTTTATTTTTGGATGAACCAACAGGAAATCTTGANCATGTTAATGCATNAATCATTCAACAACTCCTTTTTGAAATGTCCAATAAATATGGTNTTGCTTTAATTACAGCTACTCATGATAATAAGTTTATTAAATCCTTTGANAAGGTATATAAGTTATTTGAAACAAGGTTAAGTGTATTAAATGAGTGAATTTATTTCAGCTGGAGGTCCATTTATGTGGCCATTATTAGCATGTAGTGTTCTCATTATTACAATCTCAATTGAAAGATCTTGGTTCCTGCAAACTAGATTNGTCTCNCCTAAGGGTCTTTCCAAACAAATAAAGAATTTATTTACTAATAATTTACTATCAAAAAAACAAGTAAATGAAATATCAAATTTATCTTCATTGGGGTTTTTACTCATTAACTGTATCAAATATAAAGATCTTCAAAGAGANAATCTCGAATCAAAAATTGAAGAAAAGGCTTTAGAGGTNAAGTATAGTTTAGAAAAAAACTTAACAATGCTTGGCACTATTGCAACTATAAGTCCCTTGTTNGGACTATTGGGTACTGTTGTTGGAATGATAACTGCTTTTACTGGTCTCTCNGAAACATCAGGAGCTAATCCAGATTTGTTAGCATCTGGTATCTCTCAAGCATTAATAACAACAGCTTTNGGTCTTATGATAGCCGTNCCTGGTTTGGTTCTTCATAAATNCTTTGAACAAAAGATCACTTATCTTTTAATAAGTTTACAAAAAGAAGTTTCAGGTTTTATTGACGTGATNAACAAATGAAATTTGTATCTAATAGTAAATCGTCTTTTTCAATAGAAATAACTCCTTTAATCGATATTGTTTTTCTATTGGTGATTTTCTTTGTTGTCACATCAAAAGTTGGTGATTCTCAATTTCTTTCATTAGAACTTCCTAANACTGAATCTTTTCAATATGGCACTGTCCAATCTAATAATGAAATTGTAATTATTAATAATGGAAGTGTTTATATAAACAATGAATTATTTAATATCAACAACTTAGATGATGTAGAACAAGCAATATTTAACTTGGATAATAACTCTAATGTTATNATTCTAAGTGCAGANTCAGATTCTTTGCATGTTTGGGTAATATCTATAATGGATATCTTAAATAAGTATGGTTTCGATGAAGTNCAAATTAGAACTATTGAAAAATGAAACAAGGAAGTTTAAAAAGGTTATTAGGATATACCTTTAGATATAAGTGGTCTTTTTTTATAAGTGTTCTTGGATTCATTAGTTTCGCTTTTGCTGATATCGCAGCAGTTGAATGGATAAGAAGANTTATTGGATTTATTAATTCTGAAGAAAATAATTTTAAACCTNTTTTAGCATTATCATTAATATTTATTGCGCTTGGCAGAGGTATTGGATTTTTTATNGGNAATTACTTTATGTCTAAAGTTGGTTTTGGNATTGTTCATGATCTTAGNGCTGAACTNTTTNAAAAACTCCATGAATTACCAAAATCATACTTTGATGCAAATCAATCTGGCCAATTAATTAATAGAATTACTTTTACAACTACTCAGGTCTCTGGNGCAGCCTCAAATGCAGTAAAAACATTAATAAGAGAAGGTTTTTTNTTAATTGGTCTATTTATTTATTTATTAATATTAAATTTTAAATTAACTCTTTTGCTTGTAGTCACAGCACCTCTGATTGCACTTATTGTGTATTTTGCTGGCAAAAGATTAAAAAAGTTAGCTAAAAAAATACAAACAGCCATGGGTGATGTTACTCATATCGCTTCTGAAGCAGTTGATGGACATGTTGAAATCAAAAGCTTTAANGCACAAAAATATGAAAATAGTAGATTCCTTGAAGCTAATACTTCTAATAAGAATCAAAATCTTAAATTAGAGGCAACTGGCAACATGGCAACTCCTATTATTCAAGTTCTTGTATCTATTTCTCTGTCCATAGTTGCATATTTTGCTCTAGGTGCACAATTAGGTATATCGTTGGATGCTGAGACCTTTGTTGCATTTTTTACTGCTGCAGGATTGATGGCTAAACCTATTCGTCAACTATCAAATATTAATATAATTGTTCAGAAAGGTCTCGCAGCTGCAAATGAAATTTTTGATCAACTAGATCAAGATAATGAAGATGATAATGGCATTGTTGATGATGAAATAGAAGGTACAATTGAATTTAAAAATATAGATTTTGCATACGAAACAGGTAACAANGTTTTAAAAGATATTAATTTTTACATTAATAAAAATGAAACTGTAGCTATTGTAGGGAAGTCAGGTTCTGGAAAATCAACAATAGCTAATTTAATTCCTAGATTTTANANCCATAGTTCAGGTGATATATTAATTGATGGTAAATCANTATCTNATTTTTCNCTTAGCCANTTAAGATCNTCTATATCAATAGTTAATCANTCACCATCANTNTTTAANGATACTATTTCAAAAAATATTGCATATGGTGATGACTCTATTGATGTTGAGAAATTAAAAGAATCAGCAAAATTATCTGGCTGTTCTGAATTTATCGAAAGTCTTCCTGAGGGTTATGAATCAGAAATTGGTGATGATGGAGTTCTATTATCAGGCGGTCAAAGACAGAGGCTAGCAATTGCTAGAGCTTTTTACAAAGATAGTCCAATAATAATTCTAGATGAAGCAACTTCATCTCTCGATACTGAGTCTGAGTTAATTGTCCAAGAAGCCCTTGAAAAATTAATAACAAATAGAACAACAATTGTTATTGCTCATAGATTATCAACAATTGAGAATGCGTCAAAAATAATTGTTTTAGATGATGGACAGATTGTTGAAACGGGAACTCATGAGGAATTAATAAAAAACGAATCCATCTATCATTCTTTATATAAAAATAAATTTGAAGACTCATCTCCTACAAAAACTATTAATACTCAATCCACACAATTATTTATGCCTGAATATGAAGACGAAATATCAACAAGTTTTGTAATTGATAGCTGGTATAAAAAAAGCTTATGGTTGTATTTGTTATACCCATTTTCATTATTATTTTCATATCTAACATCTCGTAGAAGAAGAAAATATATTAAAAACAAAGCTAAGTCATTTAATACAAAAATTCCTATTGTTGTTGTTGGAAATCTTACTATTGGAGGAACTGGAAAAACACCATTGGTTAAATATATTGCAAATGAGTTATCCAATAGAGGCTACAAACCGGGTATTGTCAGTAGAGGTTATGGAGGAAGGTTTAAAGAAACACTTCAAGTAACTGATGAGAGTTCTGTAAAAGAAACTGGAGATGAAGCACAAATATTATCAAAACTCAATTTACCTTTTTACATAGATAAAAATAGAGTAAGAGCTGTAAAAAAATTAATAAAAAATCATGATTGTGATGTAATTATTTCTGATGACGGCCTTCAGCACTATAAGATGGGTAGAGCGATTGAAATAGCTGTAATCGATGGAAAAAGGAGATTTGGAAATAACTTAACATTTCCTGCTGGTCCATTAAGAGAATCAAAATCAAGATTAGAATCTGTAGATTTTGTTGTTAATAATAGTGGTCCAACAAAAGAAGGAGAATATTTAATGAACATAAGTCCTTCACAGTTTGTTCACTTAAATTCAGGAAAATCATATTCAATAGAGAATTGGCCTATGCATAATCAAGTTCATGCCGTTGCTGGACTTGGAAATCCAGGTAGATTTTTTGATTTACTGGATAAACTTGGTTTTGATATTGTAAGACATCCATATCCGGACCATCATAACTTTTCATCAAGTGATATTTTTTATTTAGATCATTTACCAATAATAATGACGGAAAAAGATGCTTCAAAATGCAAAGATCTTAATAATAATAAAATTTGGTATTTAAAAATAGATGCTGATGTTAGCAATAAATTTATTGATAAATTAGATAAAAAAATAAAATTAATTTCAAATAATGAACAATGATGTTTACATCATAATCCCTTCAAGAATTGGTTCAACGAGACTTAAAAATAAACCATTGATTGATTTAAAAGGTAGATCGTTAATACAAAGAGTCTTGATCAATGCACTTAATATTTCTAAAAATTCTTTTGTTGCAACTGATTCAAATTTAATAAGTAAGAATGTTAATAATATATCAAACAACATCCTTATGACTTCAAAAAATCATATTTCTGGCACTGACAGAATTTATGAAGCAGCTACTCAGCTTAACTTGAGCAAAGATACACTTATTATTAATTTACAAGGTGATGAACCATTTCTACCAAAAGAATTAATTGACAATATCATAAATGACTATAATAAAAATACATGTGATGTAATAACTGCCTCTAATAAAATTAATAAACAAGANGAATTAGCTAACCCAAANTGTGTTCTTGTTGAAACGGATNATAAAAATTATGCAACAAAGTTTGTAAGAGNAGGTGATGTGCATGATCCTGAAAGGCATATTGGCATATATGGTTACTCATTAAAGGTGTTAGAAGAGTTTGTTAACTTGAAACCAACAAAATCTGAATTATCACTTAAATTAGAACAACTCAGATTTTTAGAAAATAATTATTCTATTTATGTCACTAAATATAATAACGAAATACCAAATGGTATTGATACGCAAGATGATATCGAAAAAGCAGTTAAATATTTATCTTAAAAATGAAGATTCATAAAAATTTTAATATTAATAACTCTCTTGGAATAAACTCGATAGCTAAGTTTTTTATTGAAATAGAGAATATTAAAGATTTTGAAGAATTATTTAATTTTATATCAAGTAAGGATACTTCTTCGACATTATTAATAATAGGTGAAGGTACAAATCTAGTATTGCCTGAAACCTTTGATGGCATCGTTGTCAAACCAATATTTAATCACATTAATTATGACAAGATTAATAATCTAATATCTGTTGGTGCTTCAGTAAATTGGGATTATTTTGTTGACTTAATGGTAAAAGATAATATTTTTGGTTTTGAGAATTTGTCTTTGATTCCAGGAAGTGTTGGAGCTGCACCTATTCAGAATATCGGTGCATATGGACAATCGATATCTAGTCTAATTAGTAGTATTGATTGTTTTGATTTTAAGCTCAATAAATTTGTAAATCTTTCTAATCAAGATTGCGATTTTGATTACAGACATTCAATACTTAAAGACAATAATTACATAATCTACAATGTGAATTTCACTTCTAATAATATATCTGAATGTAATTATGATTATGATTCGATAAAAAAATATATTTTAGAATTTAATCTTGATGCAAAATTATTAACACTAAAAGATACAAGAAATATTATTTGTAAGATTAGAAAGCGAACACTACCAAATCATTTAATAACTCCTAATGTGGGGAGTTTTTTTAAAAATCCTATAATTCAAAAAAAGATTATAAATCAAGAATATTTTTCATTAAATAATTTAATAATATGGCCATTAGATTCCAATTTGGTTAAGATTGGAGCGGCAAGATTAATTGATTTAATTAAAGAAGAACTAGATGAATATGATAACGTATCAATATCATCTACACATTCCTTAGTTTTAGTAAACCCTGAATCAAAAGCCTCACAAAAAGAAATTTTAAGTTATGCAAGTCACATAAAAGATATTGTTCAAAAAAAATTTAATATATCTTTAGAGATCGAACCAACAATAATTAACTAACAATGTTCCTTTGGTCAGCAATAGCACATTTAATTGCATTAACAAGTCCTGGTCCTGATACAGCTATTACGATTCGTCAGATATCTATTCATGGAAGAAAGGGGGGTATTGAGGCTGCTATCGGCATAGGCTTTGGAATCTTAATCCATTGTATTTTAGCTATAACAGGAATTTCTCTAATAATACTTTCAAATGATTTATATAAATTCATTATAAGTATAATTGGAAGTATATATATTTTTTATCTTGGTATATCAATGTATGTAAATCCAAATTATAAAAACACCTTTAATGATAAAGGATTTGTTTTTAAAAATAGTTTTTTAATAGGATTTTTTACAAATATATTCAACATTAAAGCTTTTCTTTTTTTTATATCGTTATTCAGTATTTTGTTAGAGTCAATATATGGAATTTATTATTTCTTATACCCATTTTATTTTTCTATAACGTCATCACTATGGTTCATTTTTATAAGCTATATATTTACTAATTCAAAAAACAAGAATTTAAATATTTTTTCAAATAAATATATTTCTTATCTTATGTCATTTATATTATGCTTAATTGGAATTTATATACTTATTACTTCTATTAATGACTATATCTGATATTGAAAAAAACCTTAGAGGTCAGGAAAAAAAATTTCCTCCGGTTGAATCATGGAATCCTGAATTATGTGTTGGACAGGAATTTTTTATTAATAGAGAAGGTGAATGGTTCTATAATCAATCACCTGTAAAAAATAAAAGATTAATTAATTTATTTTCTACAGTTTTAAGAAAAGATGCTAATGAATATTTTCTAGTAACTCCAGTAGAAAAAGTTCCTGTAAAGGTTGAATTTGCTCCTTATAAAATCATAGACTTTAATATTAGTGCAAATGAAGTAAAACTTATAACGAATCTTAATTATGAATTTGTTTTAAATGAAATAAATTCAACAAGATTAATTCAATATAAAAAAACATTTATTCCATTAGTTAATGTTCGTAAAAATATTGAAGGTTTCTTTAATAGAAACACATATTACAAACTTGTGGACTTCGCTCTAGAAAAAAAATTTATTAAAAATAAACATTTATATATTCCTAGTAATAACGAAAATCATATAATAGGTAAAATTGCATAAGAAACTTAAATTAGAGAAGAAAACTTGTCCTGTATGCAACAAACCTTTTTCATGGAGAAAAAAATGGGAAAAAAATTGGGATAATGTTATCTACTGCAGCGAAAGATGTAAAAGATCTAAGAATTCATAGTTTGCTCAATCCACTCATCAATATAAAATTCTAGAAGATCTAATGGTAACGAACCTCTTTTTAATACTTCGTAATGAAAATCTTTAATATCATACTTATCTCCTAAAAGATCTTCAGCTTTATTTCTAAGTTCTAAGATTTTTAATTGTCCAATTTTATAAGCTAAAGCCTGCCCAGGCCATGCTATATATCTATCAACTTCATTCTCAATATCTAAAAGAGATTTCGCTGAATTCTCTATAAATAGATTTATCGCATCTTCTCTACTCCAATTCTTATAATGCATACCAGTATCTACTACCAATCTTATAGCTCTCCACATGTCATATGTAAGCTGGCCAAATTTGTCATAAGGGTCATCATATAATCCCATATATTGTCCAAGCTCTTCACTGTATAAACCCCATCCTTCTACAAAAGCAGTAATACCCTGATATTTTCTAAACTTTGGAACGTTTTCAAGCTCTTGAGCTATTGAAATTTGAAAATGATGTCCTGGAACTGCTTCATGAACTGTTAAAACAGCAATTTCATATTTTGGTCTTGACTCTGGCTTATATAAATTTGCATAAAAATAACCAGGCCTTCCTGGACTTGGACTATTATAATAAGCTGTTGTTGTATAAGGTGCCGACTCATCTGGAATTGGTTTAACGCCATATGGTGCTCTTGGAAATTCTTTGAACAAAATAGGAAGAAGGGGATCTATCGTTTTTGACATTATTAAATAAGCATTAAATAAGTCCTCAGAATTATCGTAGTAAAATCTGGGACTAGTTCGAAGATAATTTAAAAAAGAACTGAAGTCACCATCCCACTTTACTTGATCAATGATAGATTCCATTTCGCTCCGAATTCTTTTGATTTCAGAAATACCAATTTCATGAATTTCATTTGGTGTTAAATCTGTTGTAGTAAAGTGCCTGGCTAGATATTCATAATATTCTTTTCCACCTGGCACACCCTCTAGACCAATAGTTTGTCTTGATTTAGGAAGATATTCATTTTGTAAGAACTCATTTAATTTTTGATATGCAGGATTTGTCTCATTCTCAACTAGAGACTTTACATTTTCTATAAGTAATTTTTTCTCATCAGGTAAAAAAAAGCTTTCATCAGCATTTTTAAAAACTTTAAGATATGGATTTTCTTCAATGCTAGAATTTAAAATTGAATTAATTTGCAGGATAACTGCTTTAGTAACTAACTTTGGTTGAGTAATATTTTCTTCCAGTCCAGCTTTGTTAATCTCTAATGAGCTATAAATATTAGAAGAGAATTGTTTAAGTCTAGAATACCAATCGTAATAATCTTTTTTAGATGAATAAACTAATCTATTACCTGTTTCATAAAAACTTTGAATACCACCTCTTTGATTTAACCTTAGATAGTAAACCGGAAAATCAGGACCAATACTACTCATTAGACCAAATTCTTTAAGCTTATAGTTAAGTTTATTAGAGTCACTTAGTTTTGATATATCGATGTCTTGTAAAATCTTTAAAGACTCTTTGTATGAATTTTTTTGGTTTAAAAATTGATCGATGCTATTTGAATTGATCTTATCATTAAATCTTTTATCACCCACATATGATGCAAAAAGAGGATTTTTAATTAAATTATTTTCCCAGTCATTATCAAGATAATTAATAAATTTTATATTTTCATCAATTGGTATATTTGCTGGTGATTCAACTTTTGTTTCAATAGTTGTGCATGATACGACTAAAAGTGTAATTATTACAATAAACGCCTTTATCATTTTACATATTTGGATAATTTGGTCCCCCAGGACCCTCTGGAGTTACCCAATTAATATTTTGAGATGGATCTTTAATATCACAGGTTTTACAGTGAACACAATTTTGAGCATTTATGACAAACTTCTTTTCATTTTCTTTCTCAACAACTTCGTATACGCCAGCAGGACAATATCTTTGTGCTGGCTCATCATACATCGGCAAGTTTACGCTAATAGGAATTGTTTTATCTTTCAGTTGTAAGTGACAAGGTTGATCTTCTTCGTGATTTGTATTTGATAAATACACAGAGGAAAGTTTATCAAATGAATAAACACCATCAGGTTTAGGATAACTTATTTTTGGCATTTCATTTGCTTTTTTAAGACATGCGTAATCAGGAGTAGGGTGGTTTAATGTGAATGGTAAATTTCCTCTAAAGATAAATTGATCTATAACATTAAATGCTGCGCCTAAGAGCGCACCATATTTATGAAACAATGGACCAAAATTTCTTGATTTATGTAATTCTTTTTTAATCCAAGAGTTACTAATTTTTCTATCAAAAGAACTTTCTCCATTATTATGTAATATATCAAAAGCGTGCTCTCCGGCTATTTGGCCTGATTTCATTGCAGTATGAGAGCCTTTGATTTTAGAAAAAACTAAAGTTCCAGCATTACATCCAATCAATAACCCTCCAGGAAATTCCATTTTTGGAAGTGATTGTAAGCCACCTTTAATAAGTGCTCTTGCACCATATGAAATTCTTTCGCCACCATTAAGATATTTTTTTATTGATGGATGAGTTTTCCATCTTTGAAATTCATCGAAAGGACTTAAATGAGGATTTTTATAATCAAGAGGAATAACAAAACCAATATAAGCTTCATTATTTTCTCCATGATAAAAATAAGANCCTGCTGCCATGTCTGNTGTAGGCCAACCATTTGTATGAATAACCAAACCTTCCTCATGAAGTTCAGGTTTTAATTTCCATACTTCTTTGAAACCNATACCATAATGTTGTGGATCCTTATCTTCAGATAAATTAAATTGATCGATAACTTGTTTACCTAAGTGACCTCTACATCCTTCACCTAAAATAGTTAATTTTGCTTTAATATTTATTCCTGGTTCGTGCCCATCCTTTAATTCACCTGATTCTGATAAACCCATATCTCCGGTTTGAACACCAACAACTTTTTGATCTTCAATTAAAAGTTTGCTTGCAGGAAAACCAGGAAAAATTTCAACACCCATAGTCTCAGCTTGCTCACCAAGCCAACGACATAAGTTTCCTAGGCTTATNACGTANTTCCCATGATTATTTAAATTCGGCATTAAAAAAGTTGGCACAGGAATACCAATATTTTTTAATAAATACATAATCTTATCTTTTGTTACTGGAATATTTAAAGGAGCACCAAGATCTTTCCAGTTTGGAATTAATTCATCTAATGCATTTGGCTGAAAAACATTTCCAGAGAGAATATGTGCGCCTATTTCAGAACCTTTTTCTAAAAGACAAATCGAATAGTCTGTATTATTCTCTTTATTTAACTGGGCAAATCTTATTGCCGTAGCTAGGCCTGAAGGCCCACCACCAACGACTACGATGTCATATTCCATTTCTTCTCTGTGCATAAGATTTTATATTGTAATAGTATTTAAAAATACATTATAATTATACTATATTATAAGCTGCATTTATATTAAAAATATTTAAAAATAATTAAAACTTATATTAAATATACATATAAATAAGTACAATTTACAAATTAAAAGTTATTATAACTATATTATGAAAATTTTAGTTCCTATAAAAAGAGTTGTCGACTATAACGTTAAAGTAAGGCCACTTTCAGATAATTCAAATGTTGATCTAAATAATGTAAAAATGGCTGTAAANCCTTTCTGTGAGATAGCATTAGAGGAAGCTGTACGAATAAAGGAATCAGGAAAAGCAACAGAAGTAATTGCTATTTCAGTTGGCAAAACAGACTCCCAAGAACAACTTAGAACTGCATTGGCGCTTGGTGCTGACAGGGCAACACTTATTGAAACTGAAAGTTTATTGGAACCATTAGCAATAGCTAAAGTTTTACAAAAAATTATTGATGATGAAAAACCTGATTTAGTCATTCTTGGTAAACAAGCTATTGATGGTGATAATAATCANACAGGTCAAATGTTAGGCGCTCTTCTTGATTATCCACAAGCTACAAATGCATCTGAAATTGATTTAAATGATTCAANAGTAAAAGTTACTAGAGAAATAGATGGTGGTTTGCAAACATTGGAATTAACATTACCTGCTATTGTAACTACCGATTTAAGATTAAATGAACCAAGATANGCGTCCTTACCAAATATCATGAANGCTAAGAAAAAAGAACTTAATATTATCTCAGTTNCAGAAATGGGTATTGATGTTAATTCTAGAACTGAATTGTTATCTGTTGAACTTCCACCAACAAGAGAAGCAGGTGTAGTAGTTGAAACTATTGATGATTTAGTTGATAAATTAAAAAATGAAGCAAAGGTGATCCAATGAGTATNTTAGTAATTGCAGAACATGATAATTCAGCTTTAAAAGGTTCAACATTAAATACGGTTGCNGCTGCAACAAANATATCAGGNGANATTACATTAATGGTTGCAGGTCATAANATTGATTCTGTTATTGATGAAGCAAAAACTATTGATAGTATTGNCAATATTCTTAAATGTGATGATGAATTATATGCAAATGCTATTGCAGAAGAACTTTCATCNTTAGTTTTATCAAATTGTNAAGGCTTCACACATATATTAGCTCCATCATCAACTTTTGGTAAAAATTTAATGCCTAGAATTTCTGCCAAGCTTGATGCTCAACAAATTTCAGATATTATTTCTGTTGAGTCTGATGATACATTCAAAAGACCTATTTATGCTGGTAGTTGTATTGCAACGGTAAAATCAAATGATTCTGTNAAAGTAATAACAGTTAGGACAACAGCATTTGATGCTGTGGCATTAAGCAATGAAAATGTTAATGTTGATGAAATTTCTTCAAATAATTCACAGGGTATTAGTAAATTTGTTTCAGAAGAACTTGCACAAAGTGATAGACCTGAGCTGACCGCTGCTAACATTGTAATTTCAGGTGGCAGAGGTATGCAATCAGGTGATAATTTTCATTTACTTGATTCTATTGCGGATAAACTTGGTGCNGCTGTAGGTGCTTCAAGAGCTGCTGTTGATGCTGGTTTTGTTCCNAATGATTATCAAGTTGGTCAAACAGGAAAGATAGTTGCACCTGATTTATATATTGCTGTTGGTATATCGGGAGCTATACAGCATCTNGCAGGTATGAAAGACTCTAAAGTAATAGTTGCTATAAATAAAGATGAGGATGCTCCAATTTTTCAGGTAGCTGATTATGGATTAGTAGCAGACTTATTTAATGCACTGCCTGAATTGGATAACGCTTTATAAATACTCTAAATAAAATTTTTNTTAAAGAAAATACATTTATTATTTCTTTAATTGTTAGTATTTTATTTTTGATTATTTTCTACGTATTAAGCTACTTGCAACTTATTCAGTCAACTGAATCATTAGGATTTATAGGAGAAGCATCAAGATGGTGCGAAAGAATAAGTGCTGGTCCATTTAGAGAACCAATAAACACGTTAAGCAATCTTGGATTTATGGTTGTTGGTTTATATATTTTATTTAAATTATCTAATGAAACATCTTTTAATGACTTNTCTGGACTCAATAAAATAACAATTTTATATGGAGTAGCTGTCATATATTTAGGGCCAGGATCAATGTTGATGCATGGAACAAACACCGAATGGGGTGGTTGGGCAGATAATTTAAGTATGGTTATGTATATAGTTATTCCATGGCTTTATAACATTTATAAAATGTCTAATTGGTCTATAGATACTTTTGTAAAAATATATCTATCTATTATTGNTGGTTATGCCGTTATGAGATGGTTCTTTGGTGAGGGAATGGGTATTGGNCTTAATCTTTTTGGAGTATCAATAGGACTNTGGGTNATAAGTGAGTTNTTATACAAATTTTGGTCACCAAAAATGAGAATTATATCTGGCTTTGTNGGTTTTATNGTTTTGATTNTATTTGGTATTTTTCCGAAAGAAGTATTTGAAAATATTGATGAATATTGGTGGATAGTATTTTTTTGGTTACCAGGATTATTAGCAAAAAATAAACCTAATGGCATTAGGTCATATAAATGGTATTTTGCTGGTATGTTTGCATATTTAAGCGCTTTCGCGATATGGCTCACAGGCGTTCCTGATAGTGAAGTGTGTAATCCCGATACAATATTTCAGGCACATAGTGCGTGGCATCTTTTAACTGCTTTATCTACGATATTCTTTTTTTATCATTATCGTTCAGAAAGATTAATTCAAAATTAATTCACATCCAGTNCCTGCTAGATANTTCAAAACAATATCTTGATCAGTATCAGATAATTTAGAAAATTCTTCTTTTATCCAATTTAAACATTTTACTTGATAAGGGAANGTCTTTTGTTTCCATAATGAATCACCAATTTTTGTCTCCCATNCATCGTTACCATTTATATGCGCTTTTGCATTCTCTACTAAGCAAGGTATATAAACTCTGCCTATTTCATTAAACATTTCTTTAAGACTATCAGGNATNTTATCAACTTCATTCCATCCTGAAGTATTTTNANTAAAATAATCTATTTCTGTAACTTTATCTTTATTTTCAAATCCAAAGAATTCACCAATACCNCCCATATTATGAAGTCCAGATAAATCAGCCATAGTATTTANCCATGCTATAGTTCGNGGAGATTTCTTATANGCAATATTTCTTGGAGTNGGATCAAAGCCTACTAGTTGAGTTAATTGTCCATATAAAGCGAAATCTGAAGATGAGGGTCTTTGCCCAAACATAAAAGGAGAATTTTTAAGATGATTTTCTAATATTGATAAATATTTTTTATAGCTATAATCAATAAGTTTAGCCGTTTCATTATTTGAACCAACAACCCATAATCTATTTATTTGTCTTTCGGCAATATGATTACCAAATTCATCCATCGAGTTATCATCTATATTTAATTTATGTTGAAGAACCAACATCTTTTTTGCATTTTCAGCATCTTCTTTGAAATGCCATCTATAATGAAACATATACTTAGTTGTCCATTCATCTGCAAAATCTTCAAGCAAATAGTTAAGAAAGATAAGAGAGGGTGATGGAGGTATTACAGACTTCTCTTTATACATCTCCTCAAGATATCTAATTATTGGTGTTGTATCTGTTTTGCATATGATTTCACCATTATCATCTTCAAAAATTATAGTTGGTAATAAAACTGGTTTAGGAGGCTCAATGTTAAGTAGAGATAAATTATGAATCACATCTCCCCATGAAACAGTATAGGGAATGTTTCTATATCTTAATAATGATAATATTTTTTGTGTATAAGGTGAGCCTGAATTACCAAAAACTTTAATTGATTTAGGCATTAATATTTAACCTAGTGGATCACCTGACTCATGACCTAATTGAATTGCTTTTTTAAATGCAGGTCTAGATTCTATATCAGCAACATATCTTTTTATATTTTCCATATCATCATTAACTGCTCCAAGTTTATTAGCCATGTAACATGAATGTCCAAGCATACAATCTGCTGCTGAGAAATCTCCTATTAAATAATCCTTGTCATTTAAGTTAGAATTAACAGGATTTAGAGATTTAGAAAGTAAATTTTTAGCTTGATTTAAAACAGTTTCGTCACGTCTGTCAGGTGGCAACAGAACTGTTTGAACAACAATTTGGTTCATTGGCGGCATCACCATGCCTTCACAATAGTGTAACCATTGAAGATAGTAGGGGTATTCATTTGATTCGATTGAAGGCTTCAATTTGTTTTCACCGTATTTATCTAATATATATTGAATAATTGCTCCAGACTCAAAAATTGATATATCTCCATCTTCAATAACAGGAACTCTTCCAAGTGAATGTCTTGCTCTGTGTTCAGGTGATTTAAGACCCTCTTTTGTAAATGGTAAAACTTCTAGTTCATATTGCATATTTAATTCCTCTAGAAGCCATGCAACTCTTCCAGCTCTTGTACTTGGTGTTAGATAAAGTTTTATCATTATATCTCCTTATTTTTTGACCATTTTTTGGGCATTTTTTATAAATTCTTCAGTTTTATCTTGATCCTTAAGATTTTTTTCAATATTTATTTCTATTGGAACCTTTATACCTTTAAGCATACCAGGTTGTTCATACATAGCATTTTTCCATCTCTCTAAATGATTCAATCCTTCGGTAGAAACGCCAGACCATTTATGAGTTCTTACCCAGCACCAATTTGCTATATCTGCTATAGAGTATTCAGTTGCTAACCATTCATTTTTTTCTAAATGTGTATTTAATACTTCAAACAATCTTCTTGATTCATTTTGATATCTATCAATAGCTGGTTGTATTTTTTCAGGGAAATATCTAAAAAAAACATTAGCTTGACCCATCATTGGACCAATACCACCCATTTGAAACATAAGCCATTCAATAACTTTAGTTCTTTTAACTGGATCAGGACTTATTAATTTATTTGCTTTATCTGCTAAATAAATCATTATTGCTCCTGATTCAAATACTGATAAGTTATTTTCTTTATCAATAATTGCTGGAATTCTTCCGTTGGGACTAATTTTTAGAAAATTAGGTTTCTTTTGTTCTCCCTCTCCAAGGTTAACTAAAATAGCTTTGTATTCCATTTGAAGGGCTTCAAGCGTGCAAGAAACTTTATGACCATTAGGTGTAGGGGCTGTGTAAAGTTCAATCATATTTATTTTCTATAAAATCAACTAATACTTTAGATAATTCATTGGGTTTAGTCCACTGATAAAAATGCCCACCTCCAATTTGAGGAGCTTTTATTGCGTTTGGAACCATTTTTAATACATCTTTTTCCATATTATTGGTAACTGGATCATTTCCAGCAAAAATTGAAAGAAATGGTTTATCAGTATTAGAAAAAAACTCTCGTGCTAACTTTTGTGCTTTTAAAGATTGATCTGGAATAATAGGAACATGACTTGGCATTGCTCTACAACCCATTTTATATTCAGGAGATGGAAAGGGGGCTTCAAAAGCTTTCATTAAGTTAGTCATATAAGGAGAGATTTTTGACATTCCAAGTTTGTGCATAAAATAATGTAAGCTAATATTAATTTTTGGAATTTTTTCCATCATTGTTGAACTAATCAATCCCACTGGTAAGTCTTTAGTGTCCCAGCAGAGCTTTTGCCAATACATAAATTTTAAAGCTGGATGAGTTATACCAGAGTCCATTTTACTTACTTCTTTTGACATACTAAAAGGCGTAAGTTTAATTTTACTTTTTCTGAATTCATTAACTTTATTTATAACTTCATCTGAAGTATTTGGGTTGTATGGTAATCCTGTATTTCCAATTGAGATTTTTATAAATTTCTCTGGATTATCTGCAATCATCCTCAATCCTATCAAGCCACCCCAGTCTTGACCAAAAAAAGTTATGTCATGAAAATTATTATTTAACAGCCATTGATTCATCCAATCTACTTGATTCTGATAACTATAGTCATCCCTTGAACTTGGTTTATCTGATTTGCCATATCCAACTAAATCTGGAGCAATCACCCTTATTCCTGATTTAGTAAGAATAGGGATCATTTTCGAGTATAGATAACTCCATACAGGTTGCCCATGCATGGCAAGGAGTATTGGTCCATCCTTTGGTCCTTCATCAATGTGGTGAATTCTTATTTCAGTTCCATCATTTGCATATATATTTGTATAAATAGGACTAAATGGATAATCCTTAATATTTTTAAAATATTTATCTGGAGTTCTTAGAATCTTCATGAAAAATCTTTAATAACTTTATCTTTAATTAGTTCATTTATTAATTCATCGAAAGGATCATCTTGGCCAAAATAATATTTTCCTTTATAAACATTTAAAGGAACACCGTGATGACCCGCTGCCTTTTGATCATCTTGATTAATTTTAATTTCATCAACTATTTGTTTTTCATTAAATTTAATATATTCCCTCACTTCAAATAAATCTTCTCCAAATTCAGTAAATAGAGGTATTAAAAAATCATCTTTATTCCAATTCTTTTTACTCCATATTAACGTAGATAACTCATAAGCAAACTCAATTCCTTTGCCTCTATTGCACATCAATTGACCCATATGACAAACCTCAAATATATAAGGTTGATAATCTGAAATTTTTCCAGTTAATGTATTTTGCCTTATAGGATCTGGTTTAATTGGCATTTTTAATGTCATATTTAATTTTTTTGCCTTTTTTGTAAAGTCTCTAATGAATGGAATAAAAAAACGTATATCTTTACCTTTAAACCATTCAGGCATTCTTATCGCTATTGGATAAACAACTTTAAAATTTATATTAAGATTATATTTATTCTTTAGCTTTAACATTCTTGGCAGAAGTAAATAAGAATATGGGCTTCTATATGAAAAGTAAAAATCAATCATAATTTATTTTAATTTATCCAATAATTATATTCATCACCATCAATATATTGATCTGTTGATACCTTATCAATTAAAACTGGTATTGACATTGAATGTGGTGATTTCGGTTCAATTTGTTCATTAATATGTATATCCAGTAATTCATTAAGTCTTTCTTTAATAATAATTTCTTTATTAATAAGATTTATATTTTCATATGGATCATTTTGAAGATTATATAAGTATTGTTTTTTGGGTAATTTAGATCTAATTAATTTCCAATCATCATGAATAATCGCTTGGTAAGAACTGTCTTTCCAAAACAAGGTTTGGTGTGGATTATCTTTATTTTCACCTTGCAAATAAGGAATCAAATTAACACCATCATATTTAATATTATTTGGTGCATTTATTTTTGATGCACCAAGTATAGTATGGAATATATCAACATGATGAATTCTTTTTTCATATGTTTGACCAGCTTCAATTTGATTTGGCCATTTCATTAAGAAGGGCACATGCATTCCTCCTTCAAAAAATGTCATTTTCCAGCCTCTATAAGGTTTATTTATATCATCAAGTCCTATATAACCAGCACCCCCATTATCTGATGTAAAAATAATAATTGTATTATCACTTATACCATTATCTTCAAGTGCTTTAACTATTTTACCAACACTTCGATCTAGGGCTGTAATCATCGCTGAATATACTTGCTTAGTATGATTCTTCATATGCGAATGTTTTTCATAGTCTTTTACTAATGCTTGTAATGGATTATGTGGCGCCCAATGACTAAGATATAAAAAAAATGGTTTATCTTTATTATTATTAATGACTTTTACAGCTTCTTCAGTGAAATAGTCTGTTAAATATTTATCGGGCTTGAATTGTTTAGAGTTATTAAAATTAACTGCATATAATTGTGACGCCCAAACCATATCTTCAATTGCATGATCAGCTTTTGCACTAATAACGTCAGGATGATTTTTAGGTAGATATAACCCTGAAGTCATCATTAAACTATCATCAAATCCTTGATCAGAAGGCCTCATTCCTTCATTCAAACCACCTAAATGCCATTTGCCAACTAAAGCTGTGTAGTAACCATTATCCTTTAACATTTCTGCAATCGTTATTTCCTCGCTTGGCATACCTCCTACAAATAGACCAACTTGTTCCCAATCAACATTTTCTGAGTTTATAAACGGTAAGTCTTCATTATCATATTCATCTCTAATAAAGTTTAATATTCTTGATGCTGTTTTTGGATAGGGAGTGTAATCGAAACCAAATCTTGTTGAATATCTTCCAGTCATTATTGATGCTCTTGAGGGTGAACAGGTAGCACTAGCTGCATAACCATTTGTAAAAACAACTCCACTTTTTGCAAGTGCATCAATGTTTGGAGTTGCTGGAGCATTTCTATTGTTATTGTTATGTAATGAAATATCATTAAAACCAAGATCATCAGCTAGTATAAATATAATATTAGGCTTTATATTGTTTTCATAAGATATAGAATTTTTAGTCCATTCTGTTGGCTTGGTATTTTCAATGTGATTAGTCATACCATTTATTATTGATAACAAATTTATAACTATTACTTTTTTATATGAGTATGTTATGAATAAAACACTAATAATTAAAAATAAGATAAAACTTTTTTTAATCATATTGTTTGATTGATAAAAGAAACATTATTAACCCATATATTAATAACGGCACTTGTAATAATTTTCCTGGAGGAACTGTAGAATAATATTCATCAGTCAGAGGATGAAGTCCACCAGAGATGAATCGAAAAAGAATATCTATTATTAGAATAATCCATAAAAGTGGAACTAGTGATTTATATCTAAAAAAGATAATTATGATTAATAATGTCAATATTAATTGAGATGCACCCCATAGTGAGGCAAAAAGATAAACCAAGTTATTTGGATCTATATCGTTAATAATAGGCAAAATATTTATATTTCCAATACTTACTAACCCAGCAGAATCAGATAGAAAATGTGTAAGAGATCTAAAAATCACTATAGCTATTATTGGATAAAATCCATATAAAGCTATTTTTGAACCACGAAAATTATTATTTATTATTTCAGGAAATATTTTATTAATTAATTTCATCAATAAGAATCTCATCACTTCCGACTGGCATAATAACCCTTGTCCCATCATCCGAAAGTGTATATTCATCATAAATATTATCTAGAGGTCTAAAAAAAACTTTTTCCATAATTGAGGTTTGTGGTGTTGGTATTGAATGATATATAAGTAAATGTTTTACATTTGCATCTCTAGCTATNTCACCTGCCTCTTTAACAGTAGTGTGATAGTCTTGTATATCNAAAAGTATCTTATCTAATTGAGGTATTGNGCTAATTTTTCTAAGTCTTTCAACAAGATCTATAGAAATAGCAGAATGTATCAAAAGATCTACATCTTGAGAATATTTTTGAACACTTCCATCATTAATAGTATCACCGCTTATAACAATAGACCTATCCTTGTATGTAACTTTAAATCCAAATGCATGATTAACTGGTTGATGATTTACTGCAAATGAGAATATTTCCAGTCCTGGTGTTTCATTTTCAATAACTTGACTACCCTTAATAGTTATTGCATCGTAACCTGAAACACTTAAAGGAAGCATTTCATCGCCATGATGTTCATTTCTATACTGATAATCAGCAGAGTAAGCAAGCTCAAAGCCCTTAGTTACAAGATTTATACCCTCTGGACCATAAACCTTTAAGGGTGCATTTCTTCCTTGGATCCATGACANTAGATGAGCATCAGGTAAATCTGCCATATGATCTGAATGCATATGAGTTATAAATATGCCTTTAACATTAGGCCACTGAACCTGATATTGTTGAATGTTATTTGCACTACCATTACCTATATCAAAAATATATATATCATCTCCTGCTTCAACAAGAATACATGTTTCAGCTCTTCCAGGTGATGGAAGTGGAGATCTTGAACCACAAACTACAACTTTTAATGAATCCTCTTCGTCTAAAAAAGGTGGCGCACTATTAGTTATTATTTTTAAGCCTGTATTTAAAATTTTATCTTGTACTATTGGTAAATTTGTAGATAAAATTAATGTTAGTCCAACGATAATTACAATAATAAAACCGTTTATAAATTTTTTAGAAACTTTCATTATTATATTAAATTGTTTCTATATTCAATTGACCTTTTAATCCTGCATCTCTATGAATATGAATTTTTTGATATTCAGGATCCATTGTCATCTCAAACATTGCCTTTCTAGATGGATATTTTGCAATTGCTATTTCATCCCACATTTCATCAACTTCACCAAGCATAAGTCTGTTAACTTTGCCTGCAAAAATAAATTCACCACCATACTTAGTTATTAAATTGATTACCTCAGTAGCATATAACATATAAGCTTCTTTGCCTGATAAATTAACATCACGTCCATCTGTATAATCAGCTTTATCCTTATATTTTAATAAATTTACCATTGATATAGGACCAACATTAGGATCCTCAAGAAAACCATTAATTTGTTCTTCAGATGGTGTTATTTTATTTTCAACTTTCATAATACGTTTCTCATTTATATATAATTATATGTTAAATTAAAATTAATAATAAACTCAATTTTATGAACAGACTAATACAACATACTGGATCTAGATATCCAATCATTCAAGCTCCAATGGGATGGATTGCAAGAAGTCAACTTGCTTCTGCTGTTTGTGAAGCAGGCGGAATGGGGATTATTGAAACCTCATCAGGTGAAATTGACAATTGTAAAAATGAAATATTAGCAATGTCCGATCTTACTAATAAACCATTTGGTGTAAACCTGCCATTATTATTTTTAAAAGATGACTCAATGGTAAATTTTTGTGTTGATGCTGGAGTTAAGTTTGTAACAACATCAGCTGGTGACCCTACAAAATATATTTCTGTTTTAAAAGATGCTGGTATTACTGTCTATCATGCTGTGCCAAGTTTAGATGGAGCAATTAAAGCCATTAATGCAGGTGTAGATGGTCTTGTTGTTGAGGGGACAGAAGGTGGGGGATTTAAAAGTCCTGTTGAAGTGGGTTTATTAGTTCTTATTCAATCAATAAGACAAAATTCAGATATCCCTATTATTGCAGCAGGTGGAATAGTTGATGGTTCAGGTATGGCAGCAGTCTTTGCAGCAGGTGCTGATGGAATACAAATGGGAACTAGATTTGTATCATCTAAGGAAAGTCCAGTTCATACAAATTTTAAAAATAAAATATTAGAGTCAAATATTGATGGAACTTTAATGCTAAATAAATCCTCAAAACCAGTAATTAGAGCATTGAAATCTAATTTAACTAATAGTATTGAAAAAAAAGGAATAATGGATATGGCTGATTTTATGAAAATCCAAGAATTATATTTTGAAGGAAATATGGAGGCTGCTCCAGCGTTATCTGGTCAGTCTGTTGGCCTCATTCATGAAATAAAAACGGTAAAACAAATCATTGATGAGATAATTATTGAATTCAATCAAGTTTGTAATGAAATGGGAAAATATAAATTCTAGATTGATTTAAGAATCTGCATCTTCAATTTTTTCTCTTAATAACAATTTTTTAAGACTTATCTTATCTTTTAGAGTCATTATATAAGCTGCAATTGATAATATTAATATTCCGGTTGCTTCATAGATGATATTAATTGCATTCAAGTCTTTGCTTTGCAAAATTATCATTCTTGTTAATGCAGTCATAGCAATAATTAAAGGAAGTGTCACTGGAATTCGATTATTTGCATAGAAGGTAGCTACCATGCCTAGAACTTCTGCATATATAAATAAAAGAAATAAATCACTTAGGTTGACCATTTGTTCATTAATCATCCTTACTATCTCAATTCCTGAAGCATAGATTGTTGCAACAGCAATAATTAATAATATTATTCTTTCAGATATCCATATAAACTTTTGTACAAAATTAAGCTCAGTCATAGGTCAATTCTACATTTCTTCAGTTAAAAATACCATTTAAGTCTTTGGAGGCAATAAAAGTAGCTGTGATGTCTTTTTCATATAATCTTTATAGTCAGATCTATTTATTAGACTTCTATTATCCATCATTGGACATGAAACAAATATAAATAGAGCTAACATAGTTAGTGGACAAACAATTAACCAATATGGTGACAAACCAGATGATATACCCATAAAATATATACCAAACCAAAATCCAATTTCACCAAGATAATTTGGATGCCTTGAATATTTCCATAATTTATATTTCATTGTTTTACCTTTGTTATTAATATTATTTCTAAAAATTCTCATTTGCTCATCTGCAACTGTTTCAAGAACAACTGAAAGAAATGTAAATATAGATGCAAGACATAACCAAAGATTAACATCATTGTTTGTAGTGAAGATAAATAAAAGTGGGTAAAGTCCAAGATTAACAATCAATGTTGGAAATAAATGGATACCAAAAAGATTATTAATTTCTGCTTTAAATTTGTTTGTATTTTTTAAGTCAATATATCTAAAGTCTTCATGCTCAAACCCACGCCAACTGATAATCCAATTCCTTGTAAGTCGTAATGCCCAAAACAGAATAGGTGTAATAATTATTAAATTAAATATAAATGTATTTTCAAACTGTGATATTAAATAAAAAATTATAGGGATAGGAGCCACTGACCAGAATGGATCATATAAGCTTGAATTTTGAAGAATAAAACTAAAAATATAAATTATTAATGTTGCAATAACATGCCACAAAGTAATTTTTGCCCAAATATTTGAAACATTATCCGGAACTAATAAGTAAGAAATATAAAATGTAACCAAATAAATTAATACGCATATTATTTGACTAGATATTTTATCTTTAAGCATATTAAAAGGGGCCTTTCGGCCCCATAATAATTAATTACTTTTTAGACCATGTTATTGCTAACTGGAATGCCAAAATAAATAAAACAAATAATGTTTGAAATATACCACCAATAGTAAGTGGTGAATCAACAAATACTTGCATTCTTTCAGCTGAAGCAGCGCCTATATCACCAAGTTGAACAACTGCAGAGCTTAATATAGCTCCCCCAATTTGTTGAACGTTGAACATTGATATTGCAACGAATAAGCAAAAAATAGATGTAAAAACTTTAGCAAGTGTATTTGCATTAGCATTGTTATATATATTGTTAGCCATTCTAAAGCCTAACCAAGTAAATAAAACCATACCAACAAAATACATAGCGTTTTGAATAAAACCAACTTGCATTAAGTTTAATATTTGATATTCAGCCATAATTCTCTCCTATTATTTATATCAATAATAGATAATAATATAAATTATTACTTAATTGTAAAAATATATATCTAATTTAGATATATTTTTAGGTTTTAAATCTAAGAATGAAAAATAAAAAAGTAAATATCACTGAAGTTGTTTTAAGAGATGGTCAACAATCTTTAATTGCAACAAGAATGAAAACTTCCGATATGGTTCCCATACTCCCAAAATTAGATAAAGTTGGATACTCATCACTAGAGGTATGGGGTGGGGCAACATATGATTGTTGTTTAAGGTTCTTAAATGAGAATCCTTGGGATAGATTAAAAGTATTTAAAAAATATCTTAAAAATACAAAATTACAGATGCTTTTAAGAGGCAAAAATTTAGTAGGATATAAACAATTTGACGATTCTATAATTTCATTATTTATTAGAAATGCAGCTAAAGAGGGTATTAGTATTTTTAGGATATTTGATGCATTAAATGATGTGACTAATCTTGAGTCATCAATAACTGCTGTGAATAGAGAGTCATTAAATTCTCAAGGGACAATTTGTTATACAACAAGTCCCATTCATGATAATAAATATTGGATAGATTTAGCAAAAAATATTGAGGCTATTGGGGCAACTTCATTGGCTATTAAAGACATGGCAGGACTGTTAAGGCCTAATACTGGATATGATTTAATAAAAGATTTAAAGAAGAATTTAAAAATTCCAATCCATCTACACACTCATTCAACAACTGGTCTATCGGATGCAACCAATCTTAAAGGATATGAGGCAGGTGTTGATAATATTGATACATCTATTTCATCATTTAGTAATTTATATGCTCATACAGCAACTGAAAGTTTCATTTCAATGATTTATAAAGACGATAAAAATCCTTTTGATATGAACTTACTTAATGAAATATCAGAATATTTTCAAAGTGTTAGACCAAAATATAAAGAATTTGAAGGTTCTATGAGAGGTGTTGATATTAATATGTTGATAAATCAAGTCCCTGGAGGCATGTTAAGTATTTTAGAAAAACAATTATTAGATCTTAAAAAACAAGATAAGCTAAAAGATTTAATTAATGAAATTCCTAAAATTAGAGAAGATATTGGATACATCCCACTTGTCACACCATCATCTCAAATAGTTGGTTCCCAGGCGCTCATGAATGTATTAGATAACAAAAGATATCAAACTCTTACTAAAGAGTTCATCGATTTGGTTATGGGTAATTATGGAATAATACAAGGTGATATATGCCCAAAACTACTTAAAAAAGTTGAAAAGAATTATATTGATACAACAGATAATAATTTAATATCTATAAATAGTTATAAAAATAAATTTAAAAGATTTTGTTCAAAAAATAATTTAGATGATCTAAGTAAAAACGAGACTGATTTACTTAATTACATTTTGTTTACAAAAGAAGCTAAGGAGTTCTATATTTCAAATGACTCTAAGAGTAGTAACAATGTAATTGGTCTTCAAGAAGGATTTGGTTTGTATATTGATTAATATTATTCATTATTTCTCTTTTTAATTATTTTCTATTAAATATAATACTCACATGAAAAAAGATATTTGGTCTACTATTAAAGATGAGGTTATTTTAAGAATAGAAGCTGAGCCTTCATTAGAACCATATTTAAATCAATTGGTATTATCACAGGACTCACTAATGAGTGCTGTTGCCTCTATACTTTCGTCAAAATTAAATAGTGACGCATTATCCTCTAAAGACATTAAAAAATTTATTACAGACGTTTATAAAAATTGTGATGGACTAGATGATGCCTTAGTCAAAGATCTTATTTACTTCAAAGATAATGATCCCGCATGCAACTACTTCTCTACGCCAATCTTGTTTTATAAAGGTTATCAAGGTCTTGCTACATACAGAGCAGCAAATTGTTTGTGGAATAACGACAGACATACAATGGCATTATTTCTTCAAAATAGAGCTTCTGAAGTTTTTGGTGTTGATATTCATCCAGCAGCTAAAATTAAAGGTGGAGTAATGATCGATCATGCAACTGGTGTTGTTATAGGTGAAACTTCAGTAATTGATGAAAATGTTTCTATATATCAGGGTGTTACACTTGGTGGTCGCGGAAAAGAAGAGGGTGATCGCCATCCTAAAATTAAGTCTGGTGTATCGATATATGCATCAAGCACTATTTTAGGAAATATAACTCTAGGCAAAAATTCCACTGTGGCAGCTGGAAGTTTAGTTTTAAAAGATGTAGATAAAAATACTACGGTTGCTGGCATACCTGCTAAATTACTTAAATAACAATTATTAGCATGAATTAAGTAATGTTATCTCTTCATCACTCATTTCACTTTCAATATGATCAAAAAGAACACTAGACATGTATCTTTCAGCTGTATCAGCTAACATACATAGTATATTTGAACCAGGATCTGAATTTTCAGCAACTTTTACAGCAGTGGCAAAAGTAGACCCACCTGAAATACCTGTAATGATTCCTTCTTTGCTTGCCAGTTCATTTGCCCAAAATATTCCATCTGTTCCAGCTACAGGTAATAGTTGATCAAAATATTTCTCTTCAATAGATTCTTGAAGAACCAATGGTATAAAATCTGTAGTCCACCCTTGTATTGGATGTGGATTCCAGCTTGGATGAGACTGAGCAGCAGATCCATCTTTATTTCTTAACTGCTCATTTTTACTTCCAACTAGTTGAGCAACATCCGGCTCTGTAAGTATTAATTTTGTTTTAGGCATTTTTTTTCGTAAATATCTTGATACGCCAGTAAATGTTCCTCCTGTACCATAACCAGATACCCAATAATCTAATCCTATATCTTTGAAATCATTATATATCTCAACTGCAGTTGTTTTTTCATGGATATCAGCGTTGTCCTTAGTTTCAAACTGTCTTGCAAAAAACCAATTATTTTTATCAACAAGATCTTGCGCTTTCTTATAGGCCCCTGTTCCTCCTTCTGCAGCAGGTGTCAACAATACTTTAGCACCTAAAAATCTCATTAACTTTCGTCTCTCAATTGATGCACTATCAGGCATCGTTACTACAAGTGGGTAATTTTTAGCAGCACAAACCATAGCTAAACCAATGCCCGTGTTACCACTTGTAACCTCAACTACGGTTTGACCTTCTTTTAGCAATCCTTCTTTTTCAGCATTTTCAATAATACTTACTGCTAATCTATCTTTAACAGAACTTGCAGGATTGAAATACTCAGCTTTAACATAAATATTTGTATTATTAATATTTATATTCTTAACCTTAATTGAAGGAGTGTTACCTATTGTTTTTAGTATGTTTTTATAAAGCATTTTACGTCTATAATTTTACTTATAAGTGATCTAAGTATCTATAATTATTATTATAAGTTAAGGATTAATTTTATTTCTTGTNCCTAATCCTGAACCATACACCACAGCATTTAACCAAAGTCTATTTGTTCCAAGAGCGGATCCTCTAAAATTAGGTTCCCCACTAAATAAAATTATTTGACCATTACCCATTCTTTCACGAGTCAAATATGCTGAATTAGCAATTCTTTGGGCGGCTTCNGGCCAAACAAGACCACTCATTCTCACATTCATATCATATCCTGAAGGTATCTGAGACCAATTGATTGTTCTATTTTCAGATATATCAGCATTTGAAATTAATTCGCCAATCCTCATTACAGCTTCTGAATTTCCATCGGTCATTAATATTGGATAATTACTGTACAGAACAGGTAAAATATTTTCTGATCCGAATGTTAACCAGTGTTCATCATCAGCTCTTGCTGCAACAAAGGCACCAGATGGCATTAATAAAGACTGCCATTTATCTCTCATTTCCAATTGATCTTCCGTATATGTTTTATCTGAAGATTCCCATGGATAAGGAATTTCTAAATTAACTTTATTTTCATTGGCATTACTAATATCAATTTGATCTTCCAATGAATATATTTCTCTCATTAGATCAATATTAAATGTTTTACTATCATCAAACGTTTTATTTAAACTTTTAACATTTCCAACACCTGATGAAATAATTGATCTAGTTGATGCATTATTAGCTATTAATGTACCACCTTGTTTAACCCAATCCATAAGAACTGATTTCGTGTAATCACTAATATCTGGGTTTCCACTAGGAATAATAATAGTNTTATATCTTCTTAAATCACCATAAGCTATTAATGATGAATTCAATTGACTATGTCTAATACCTAAATGATGATCAAGAGACCACCAACTAACTCCAACGTCATAAGAGCTAAAACCCTCATGACTTAAAATAGCAATTTGAGGTTTTTCGAGTAATCTAAAGTGCCTGCCGCCCCAATCTGGTAATTCCTCTGTTCCAAAACCAGATTCAATTGATACTACTGTTAAATTCAATTCTGTTGCAATAGAATTTATAGAAAGATATAAATCTTTAATATCAGGATTATCCATAGCTATAACAACTACGCTTCCTCTTGAAAGATTATGATCTGATAATGATGAATCTTTATCGATTATTCTTACTTCAATATTTTTTTCCATTAATCTCGCTGCAAAGGAAACTGACCTATCATCATTACCATCAACTGCCCACATAACAGCATTTTCATTAACTTCAATGTTTTCTAGAGCGGGTGTCCAAACTTCCAAATTCTTACTTATATTTTGTGGAACTGTAACTGCCGGCAATCCATACATCATACTAAGGTTAAAAGCAGTAGTGTCATACATTAAAGAAGATCCATTTTTAATACTTTTTTGTTTTTCCTCTAGTAATACCGATTTATCTATTTCTGCATCAAATTCTAAAATTGCTGATATAAGAGGTGCTTCAGGTTGTTTATTTGGAATAATCATACTTCCAGCAGGAATAATATATTCATTCTCAGTAATACCATTCTGTTTTAATACATTTGATGCAGGAATGGACTTATTATTTTTAAATATCTCTATATCTTGAGCTTTTAATTTTTTAGCTAAAGTATTTAATCTATCATTATTTTTTGTTGGTAATATTACATATGACCTATTTGCATATTTACTAGAATTTGAAACATTATATTTTCTTCCATCCCAATAATCTTTATACATTGCTTTAGAATGCTCGTTAAGAGTTTTTAAGTTAATAAAAGTACTGACATATTGATGATGAACAGACTCCTTGTATGATTGAATTGTTCCTTCAGGTCTTCTTACACCATCTTCTGCCATTCTTGATTGTTCATATAAAATTCCAAGTGTTCCTCTAAATGCAACATAAAATGAATACCCTGGATATAGGTCTTCATGCCATTCACCTGTATAAAAACGCCAATTTCTCTTATCAAATTCTCCACCTTGGTCTTGAGCAAATACATTACCCCACTTAATAAGATCATAGTCAACATTTTTATTAATTGGTTCTCTTGCAGGACCAGTCATGAATGTGTCCTGAGAACCCATTTCATGTGCATCAACAAGAATTTGAGGCTTCCATTGATTTATTAAAGCAACTCTTCCTTGAGTTTCTGGCTGAGTTAAATACACCCAATCTCTATTAAGATCATAGTAATAATGGTTAGTTCTACCATAAGGCCAATCTCCTGTATGTATAAGTGATTGATCATCATAATTTGGTGCCGTGCCTCTATATTGTTCAAGATTTTTTGCAAATCTTGCTCTTCCGTCAGGATTCATTAAAGGATCAACAATAATTATCATTTCATCAAGCATTTCCAAAACTGCTTTATTCTTGCTAGCTATTAAATGATAAATTATTCCAAGAGCTGCATCTGCACCAGAAGTTTCATTTCCATGAATAGAGTAGGCCATCCAAGCTACAGCAGGCAGTTCTTCAATTAATATCTCGGCAGTTTTATTATTTGTAATTCTTGCATCTGAGAGTTTTGAGATTTTATCTTTTATTTGATCTAAATTATTTAAGTTTTTAGGAGAAGAAATAATAACAGCATGCAAAGGTCTATTTTCATGTGTTCTTGCATACTCAATAACCTTAAGTTTATTAGACTGATTAGACCAAGCTTGAATTGCGGAAGTTATTTGTTCTGGTGTTGCTACTCGCGTTGCATATTCAAAACCAAGAAATTTATCAGGTCTATCAATAGTTTCAACATAATCACCATTAAGAATTACTTCTGAATAAAGGTTTTTTGATAAAGAGGTTGGCTCCATTAATGTATTAGCATTAATAGTTATTGAAAAGATTAATATGAATATTATATTTCTGTGCATTTATTTCTCCATAATAGATATAAATATCTAAAAGAAATCATATAATAAAACTATAAATATATGGAGTTAATATGAAAAATTTAGTAATAGTTTCTTTTCCAGCAAAACCAGATACTCTAGAGGATTTGAAAAATTCTATGAAAGAAGCATTACCGGATACTAGAAATTTTGAAGGATGTATATCTGTTGATACATATATAGATAAATCAACAAACACTCTTCATTTGATTGAAGACTGGGAATCTTTAGAACACCAAGCGAAATACTTGAATTGGAGAGTTGAAACAGGTTTGTTAACTGCAATGGACCCATTATTAGAGGGCGGAGCTGGTTCTATAAATGTAGCCCTTTGTGGCCCGAAATATGAAGATATTTAATAAATGATTAAATTTTTTATCCTATTATTTTTATCATTAAATATTTATTCAGAATACAAAATAACTGTTTTAGCTACAAATATTGCTAATTTTGGTGGTTATGGCGAATGGAGTTTTTCGGCTTTGTATGAAAGTGAAGATGAGTCAATATTATTTGATACTGGCTTTCATGAAGATACTGTTCTTCATAATGCTAAAGTTTTAAATAAAGATCTTTCGAAGGTAAAGAAGGTAGTATTAAGTCATTTTCATAGTGATCATACAGGTGGCTTGATAAAATTAAGAAAAACATACAGAGAGTTTAATAACGATGCTTTCTCTATAGTTTATGTTGCTAGAGGTTTTTTTGATCAGAGATATGCCAAAGATGGACATATGGAAGGGCCAGGTAATTTTAAATATTCTCAAGAATTTAAAAAGGCTGCTGAACTTGAAGGAATAAAATTTATTATTCTTGATGATCATGAATTAATTGCTAAAAATTTGTATGCAACTGGAACTGTTCCAAGAACTGTCGAATCATATAATGGCCCAAAAGGATATTTTTTAGATTCAAATTTATCAATACCAGATGTAATAAAAGATGATCAGTCTTTAGGTATGCTCACAGATCGCGGGTGGGTCATGATGTCTGGTTGTGGACATTCTGGAATTATTAATACAGCAAAAAAACTTCAATCAATTAAAGATCTACCAGTATATGGTGCTATTGGAGGATTTCATTTATTTAAGGCTAAAGACGATATTATTGAAAATACAGCAATATGGCTTAAAGAAAATGGACTTAATAAATTTATGGGTGGTCACTGCACAGGGATCTATGCTGCTAATACTATTGCAAACATTGCTGGTATTGAAAGAGAAAATCTTTCCCATACTGCAATTGGAAGTGTATTAACAAAAGAACTAAGTATAATTAGATCATCAGTAGAATAGGAAAATATATGATAAATAAGATTATTCTCGGACACTTAATATTAGTAACTTCTGTCATTGCGGATGATTATACTTCTCAGAGAGGTATGACAAATCTTTTAGGTATTGATACAAATCTTAGATGTTCTCAACAAATGAGTAACCCTAAGGCAAAGACCTATGAATTATCATATAAAAGAACTGCCTCAATGCCCTTATCACCATTTGCAGGAGAATATAAACCAAAATTTTTACCTGAAGTTCCTTGGGCAGGATCAAGACAAGTCTTTACTATGGATGTCTTAAATGAAAACGTAAATGATGGTAATCAGGGTACTCAAATGGATGCTCTTGGACACTTTGGATATACAGATAAAGTATGGAGTGGAGAAGGAGAAGCTGACTTATCATCACTTAAATATTTTGGTGAAATTGATGGAAAAGAAGTTAAACCAACACCTGATTCACCGTTAAAGAAGTTAGGAATTGAGAGTGTTCCACCAATAATTACAACAGCTGTTTTTTTAGATGTTAGAAAACATATTTTTAATGGTAAAGCCATGAATGCTGGTGAGTATGTAACTGTAAAACATGTTGAAGACACAATTGCAAAATCAAGAATTAAAGATAGAGGTATTTTACCTGGTGATGTTGTATTAATTAATACAGGCTGGAGTGACAATTATCAAGATCCTGACGAACTAGGAATTTATTACACTAAAGCACCAGGGGTTTCATACAACCTTGTTAAGTATCTATCAGATAAACAGGTTGTTGGAGTTGGTCTTGATACTTGGGGTGTTGATACTTTTGCGGATGAAGATGAATATGGTCCTGAAAGAAATCAAAATCCTGAAGGTATTGCTAATCCAGCGCATCATTATTTTTTAACACAATCAGGAGTTCATACGCTTGAAAATTTTAACCTTAAGGGATTAGCAAAAGATGGTGTAGATCTTTCTTGCGTTATTATCTTACCTTTAATGACAAAAGGTAGTTCTGCGTCTCCACTAAGGCCTGTGGCCATTGGTGTCCCAACATCTTAAAAATATAAATTTAAGAAAATAACAATATAAACAATGTCTGTTAGTAATTTAAGAAATATTGCAATCATTGCACATGTAGACCATGGAAAAACTACTTTAGTTGATAGATTNCTTCAACAATCAGGAACCCTGGATAGAAAAAATATGGATTCTGTAAGAATAATGGATTCCAACGATCAAGAAAAGGAGAGGGGTATAACAATAACAGCAAAAAATACCTCAATTAATTGGAATCATCATCTAATAAATATTATTGATACGCCAGGTCANGCAGATTTTGGTGGAGAAGTAGAAAGAGCCTTATCTATGGTTGATTCTGTTTTGCTTTTAGTTGATGCAGTTGATGGACCAATGCCGCAAACAAGGTTTGTAACACAAAAAGCTTTTGAAAAAGGTTTAAAACCAATTGTAGTTATAAACAAAATTGATAGACCTGATGCAAGACCAAATTGGGTCCTTGATCAAGTTTTTGATTTATTTGATAGACTTGGAGCTACAGATGATCAGTTAGACTTTCCAATTATTTATACTTCTGCAATAAATGGAACTTCAGGATTTGAAGTTGATGAGATGCNATCAGATATGACACCATTAATTGAAATGATTATTGAAAGAGTTCCTGAACCAAAAGTTAANATTAATGGTCCATTGCAACTTCAAATAAGTGCCCTTGATAGCAATAGTTATGTTGGTGTTATTGGTATAGGAAGAATNAAACAGGGAAGTATTAAACCAAATCAACAAGTATCTGTTATTAACAGAGATGGTGAAATAAGAAAAGGTAAAATTCTTCAAGTAATGGGTTACCAGGGTCTTGAAAGAAAGGAAATAGATAATGCAGAAGCAGGATCAGTTGTATGNATAACTGGTATAGATAAATTAAATATATCGGATACAATTTGTGATCCTTCGTTTGAGGAGGCCTTACCACCATTGTCTGTTGATGAGCCAACTGTAAGTATGACTTTTCAAGTAAATGATTCTCCATTTGCGGGTAGGGAGGGAAAGTTTGTAACATCAAGAAATATTAAAGAGAGATTAGAAAAAGAATTAATTTCAAATGTAGCTTTAAGGGTCGATCAAGGTGACAGTCCTGACAAATTTATTGTTTCAGGGCGAGGTGAATTACATTTATCTGTATTAATTGAAACAATGAGAAGAGAGGGCTATGAACTAGCCATATCAAAACCAAAAGTAATTCAAAAAGATATAAATGGTGTCCTGCATGAACCTTTTGAACAAATTATTATTGATGTAGAAGAAATACACCAAGGCGCTGTAATGGAAGAACTTGGTCCAAGGAAAGCTGAAATTCAAAATATTGAATCTGATAATAAAGGGAGAGTAAAGTTAGAATTTATAGCACCNTCAAGAGGCATTATTGGATTTAGATCACAGTTTTTNACCATAACNAGTGGCACCGGAATAATGACTAGNGTTTTTGATCATTANGGATCAGCAAAAGCNGGTGATATCGCCAAAAGATCAAACGGTGTAATGTATTCAATGATTGCAGGTAAAACACTTTCCTACGCATTATTTAATTTACAAAATCGTGGAAAATTATTTTTAGGACATGGTAAAGAAGTTTATATAGGTCAGATAGTAGGATTACATTCAAGAGATAATGATTTACCAGTTAATCCAACTAAAGCAAAACAACTAACCAATATTAGAGCTGCTGGCACAGATGAGAACTTGATATTAATACCTCACATTCAGCATACACTTGAACAAGCATTAGAGTTTATTGAAGAAGATGAGCTAGTNGAAGTAACTCCAGACTCTATTAGAATGAGGAAAAAAGGCAAAGTAAGAACATAGAGTTAATATACCTAGTCNGTATTTGATAGATTTAANATAAAACTATACTCTTCAGCAGTTTCTTTAAATTGATTAATTTTGCCATTAAGGCCACCATGACCTCCAATAAGATTCATTTTCATTAAAATAACGTTTTCCGATTGATTATATTCTTTGAGTTTTGCAATATATTTAGCAGGTTCAAAATACTGAACCTGTGAATCAAACAAACTTGATGTAATAAAAATTGAGGGATAATTAAGCTTGTCTATATTGTCATAAGGAGAATATTGTTTCATATAATTATACTCATCGATATTTGCTGGATTACCCCATTCATCATATTCAAATGTTGTAAGGGGGATAGATGGATCAGACATTGTAGTTAAAACATCTACAAAAGGGACGCCAGACAGTATTCCTTTATATAGTTCAGGCTCTAAATTTACTATAGCTCCCATNAGTAATCCACCAGCACTCCCACCTNTAGCAAAAACATTTTNGGGATCACCAATTCCCAATTTTAGAACTTCTTTAACACNATCATTAAAATCATAAAAGGTATTCATCTTATTAAACATTCTTCCTTTTTCATACCACTCCTTTCCCATTTCACCACCACCTCTGATATTGACAATAGCAAATATAAAACCTCTGTTTAGTAGGGGTATTAAAGACTCTCTAAACTGTGCATCTATATTAATCCCATAGGAACCATAACCATAGAATAGAATAGGGGCACTGTCTAAAACTGTATTTTTGTGAGCAACGGTTACAACTGGAATTTGTTCGTTATCTCTTGCTGTAATGAAAAATCTATCAGATTTATAATTTAATTTATCAAATGAAACAATTTTTTTTGAAAGTAATGATGTGGATTCTTTATTAATTAAATTGTAATTAAAAATAGATCTTGGCGTTATGAGACTTGAATATTGATAATTAAAATTGTCATTAGTTATCTCAGTATTATAAGAAAGGCTTACATCATAAGCATTTTCTGGAAATTTAATATCATAAGATTCTGAAGATAATAGATTGTGAATAGTAATTTCTGGGAGGCCAAACTTTCTAACTTCTAAGACTAAATCCTCATTTACAAGTAATGTATCACTGATATAAATATCATTACTNTGTTCAATGATGGATTCAAAATTATCAATATCATCGCCAATTGATTTAGCTTTTAATATCTTAAAGTTAGGAGCATTTTTGTTAGATCTGACAATAAACTCCTCATTTTTGATATGTTCTAAATAATACAGATGATTATCTGACCTTGTAATAAAAGTTATTGGATCATTAATTGGATCATCAAGATCAATAAGTTTAATTTCATTAGAATTAGTTGAGTCAATATCGATATATGCATATTTTTTTGTTTTTGATCTATACAGATTAATATTAAATTCTTTATCGTATTCTTTATAAATTAAAACATCTTCATCTTGTAATGTTCCTATTTTGTGAACNTATACTGAGTCAGCTATTAATGTAATAGGATCTTTTTTGAGATAAATAATATATTTATTATCATTAGACCAAACAATATTATTTGATATATCTAAAATATTATCATCAAGAATATCAAGACTTTCAGTATTAATAATTTTTAAAGTATATTCACGTCTTCCNTTATCGTCTTCTGTATANGCAACAAATGAATTACTAGGTGAGGGNGCTATTGATCCAATAGAGTAATAATTTTGATTTTTAAGCTTTAAATTTGGATTCAAATATAAAACTTCATTATTATCTTTATCTTTAAAAAAATAACGAGGTAATTGATCTTCCTTCTCTATTTTTTGATAATATTTATAGTTATTATTNTTAATTGGAAATGTTACTTCTTCATCAGGAACTTGTTCTAAAAGCTCCTTAACTATATCGGACTGATAATCTTTTTTAGACTCAAACCATTTATTAGTGATGTCATTTTCATTTTCTAGATATGCAATTACTTTTGGATCTTTTCTTGAATCATCTCTAATCCAATAATAGTTATCAATTCTTATATCGCCATGCTGTTCAAGCACATATGGCTGTTTCTCTGTATTCGTTTTCATTTTATGTATCTCATCTGTGCATGATGAAATTAATATTATAACTAGCAGTAAAATTTTATACATTTCTTATTTATAGATTATAAGAATCTTCCAGGCCTAAAACCATCTAATATGGAAANTTCTTTATTTTGAGTAAGTTCCTTTGCTACAAGTTTTCCAACAATTGGTCCAAGAGTGATGCCACTGTGCATGGTTGCTATATATATATTTTTATCATAGTTTAATCTTCCTATGATAGGTTTTTCATCCAATGGTATAGGTCTCCACCCAATTTTAACTTCATCTATATCCAAAGATTCAATTTCATTAAAAAATGTTTTACCGATACTAATAATTTTGTTGACGTATTTGTTTTCNATTAATTTTGAGTCAAATTGCGAAGGATAATCTGAGAATTTATTAATATCATTTNTTTCTAGTAACCCTTGTTCTCCAATAATGACTCTTCCATCTTTTTGTTGATATAGATGAATACCAGGNCCATATATTATTTTATTAATGATCTTTTTATGTGGTTTTGATTTTATAANAATTCCAGGTTCTGGTGATTTTAATAATTTCTTATTAAATATTTTGTTAGTATCTATACCACATGCAAATACTATTTGATTTGCTGCAATTTCACCTTTAGATGTAATAATTGAAGAAATTGTATTATTTGTATATTTAATATTTTTGTATTCACAATCTTCTATTACCTGTGATCCATTAAAATTAATTCTATCNATTAATAGCTTTATAAATTCATTAGTATCTATAACACCGTCNTCTTCTGAATGAACAATATTAATATTATCTCTAAAGTTTANATTGGTTTCTAAAATATTTGCTTTGTTNTGANTAATTATTTTATGTTTTGTAAATGTTTGATATTGCATTAATTTATTTACTTCATCAATTAATTCCTTTTGAGACTCTTTTGAATTTACCCACTCCAATGATCCATTCCATTGAATTTCATAATTTAAATCATTTTGTATGTCTTTAAATGCCTTAACTCCTAATTGCGCAATATAATTATAAGAGTAGGGCTTTTTTGGATATGTTGCATTAATCCAATTAAAAGATGAACCACTTGTTCCTGATCCTGCTTTATATTTATCAATTAGAATTGTCTTAATTCCAAGATTTGATAATTCATAAGCTATTGATGCNCCTATTATGCCAGCACCTACAACTACAATCTTNTTATTTGTTGATGCATTTAATTTAATAAAAGGGGACATTAGGCTTAATAAAGCCATATTTTGTATAAACTTTCTTCTATGCATATAATATATAAGTTCGCATAATATATATTATGTTAAATAATACATATACTTAATAAGCTGAATACCAAATATGTTTCCCAAATTGATCTTCATGAATAATTTCTTTAGTTTCCATATACATTTTTAAACCTTTTGTCACTGCATTTAGATAGTTTTTCATTACATGTTTAACGTAAACATGAAATATGATTAGATTAATTATTTTTAAACTGTATGGCATATTTAAATCAGCCGTAATTTCTATAAATGATTTATTGTTTATTGAAGTAACTGTCCATGTAATTGTAGCCAGCTTTCTATCTTCGTATATATCTAATGTGTATCCATTTGCGTTAATGTTCGTAAATTGACGCTTATAAGATTTACCACTGTAATAATTTACATAATCAATTTTATTATATTCATTCCACACATCAATTGTGTTGGTTTTACAAAATGGATGAAACTTTTCAAGATTATTTGGACTTTTTATTAAATTAATGATCTCGTTAACAGATTTATTTATATCAATTTTACTGAAGACTTTCATTCATACATTATGCGCTTTTTCTTGTCCAAAATTTAAGCATATTTTTTGTTGTATCATCTTTTGCTATAAAATGATGGTATATAGCAGCAAGTATATGAATTGAAATTAGTGCAATTATTGCATTTGTTGCGAATTCATGAACCCCTCTTATTAAATTAAACATTTCAACATTATTTACCTCAGATGATAGATTAATTAATCCAAAAACTACTATTGGATCTGTTGTAAAGTTTGCAGTAGTAATACCAGAAATAATTAACAGTCCCATTAAAAAATATAAACCATAGTGCCCTGCTTTTGCCATATATGTTTGCCAAACTGGCATTGTGCTTGGAAGACTTGGAGCTCCATATCTATATCGAAGTATTATTCTTAATATAAACAAGAAAGCTACAATCATCCCAGCTGTAGCATGATCTACTCTAGATTCTAACCTATCCCATAACTCCATATCACCCCCAAATTTCTGAGCAATAACTAGATCAAGCATTATTAAAATACTCATTAGCCAATGAATAATTTTCTGAATTCTNAGATAGTCAATCATGTTTTATAAAGGTGTTTGTGCTGTTACTAGTTTAACCAGTCGACTAAAAATATCAATATAGATATATAATATGAATATGAAAAAAATCTTTTTTTTAACCTTATTTTGTTTCAATATCTACGCTATTAACAAACCAAACGTAGTAATTATTTTAACGGATGATCTTGGATGGGGAGATGTATCTTATCATGGTGGATCTATACCCACCCCTAATATAGATAAACTTGTAAGTGATGGATTAGAAATGAATAGATTTTATTCAGACCCATCTTGCAGTCCCACAAGAGCATCAATGCTTACTGGTATTAATAGTTTTGCGAATGGTGTTGTGCGTCCTTTTGCTAATCCTAGAGTTGAATCATTTGGGATGCCTTTGGAACATAAAATAATGCCTGAGTATTTTAAAGATGCTGGATACAAAACAGTTTTAACTGGTAAATGGCACTTAGGTATTTCCGATGATAGATACCTCCCAATGAATAGAGGATTTGATTCAACCTATGGACATTTAATGGGTGGTATTGGCTATTTTGATCATGGCTTTTCTGGAAGATTAGATTGGCATAGAGATGGAAAACCATTATATGAAGATGGATATTCAACTACCCTTATAGCGAACGAAGCTGTAAATGTAATTAAAAATATTAAAAAAGATACTCCGCTATTTTTATATGTTGCATTCAATGCACCACACACACCAATTCAGGCTGAAATTGAAGATATAGAACTATTTAAAGATATTGAAAATGAATACGATCGTAAATATGCTGCTAATATTTTTTCCTTAGATAGAGAAATTGGAAAAATTTTAAATAGCTTAGAAGAAGCTAATATTCTTGATAATACTATAATAATTTTTTTTAGTGATAACGGTCCAGTTTTTGATGTAGATCCTATCGCNAAAGTCATAGCACCTGATCTCTTATCTGCAAGGGGAAACTCAGGAGAACTTAGAGGAAGTAAATTATCAGCTTATGAAGGTGGGATTAGAGTGCCAGCAGTAATATATTGGAAAGGTGTTTTAGAAAAATCTAAATCAGAACAATTCTTCTTTGCACAAGATTTATTGCCTACTCTATTAACAGCCATATCATTAAATGTTGATAACACTAACTTCACAGGAATTGACAGATGGAATGATCTTTTAGAAAACAATGTAAGAGAGCCAGAAAACGTTCATACAGGTAATATAGTCATTCATGATGAAAGAGCATTATTCAATGGAAAATGGAAATTATTTTATAGTCAACATATTCAANCTAATGGACCAAAAAAATATGAATTATACGATATCATTAATGATCCATATGAAACAACAGATTTATCAGATGATTACCCAGTTGTGTTCAATGAGATGAAACAAACTATTGATAATCAAGTTTTATGGATGAATCCACCTATTCTTGATCCAGTAATGATGTATCTATGGGGTGATAGGTTTACAGATGACACAAAATTTATTGGAAATCCATGGCTTGAAAGAGATTATCAGGTAAGAGAACCGCCCTCACCTTTTATAAGCAAAATTATATTCGCATGGATATTATTTTTAGCTAATAAAGCAATTTTTATTACAATTACATTAATTCTTATTGCTATAGGCCTTTTAATAAGATCATATTTAAAAAATTCTAATTAATACTATTAATAAAATCATTTATTGCAGAAGCACATCCTTTTGGATTTTCAATTACATTAAAATGAGCTGAATTAGGTATTAAACAAAACTTACTAAATCTTGCATTTTGTTTAATTTGNATTTCTTTATAATCATCTCTTTCAGTAATAAATTGGCTTTGATATTTGGTAGCATCCTGTCCAACACAGCCTGGATATATATCCTCTATTTCATTTCTATACAGATTATATTTTCCAAAATATGGTTGATCTGATATCAAAGTGCCAGATTTATTATATTTAAATTCATCTTCACCTTGAAATTGCATAATTGGAAATTTTTTATCCAACAGATTAACTCTATTCTCAACTTCTGAATGTTTTCCACCTTGCATTAATGATTGTTTAAATTTATTGTAATAATTTTTATATGTTATTTGTGATTTATANTTAACATGAGTATATCTATCATATAAATGAGTACCTTTTTTAGCTTTTTTACCTATATAGTTAAAAGTATCAGANAAAAGATCTAGTGGTTTTTTTAAAAAAATTACTGCAAATAATAATAATCGTATTTGATGGTATGTTGACATAATTGAATGAGGTGGACCTACAGCTATATCAGGTGCCAAAGCCTCCCATTCTGGTTCAATATAATTCCAAACCTGTGCACCTCTTGAATAACTCAAAACTTTTTCCGGATAATTAATTGCAAAATNTTCCAATATAACTGCTCCTCTATCATGACCTACTATGTGACATGAATTTATATTAAGTTCATCAAGGAATTCATTGATTTTNAGACCCTGATATTTATGTGAAAATTTAGGATCAATTTTCTGTGATGAAAAATCAATAGTTTTGTTTGATAATAGATCTTTACCATCTGATTCTGCATATTTATCTATAACTTCTATTGNAAAATTGTTTTCATAAAAAGGCATATTTAAGATTATTATTCTAAAATTATCATTCAATTTATGTAATTCATTNGCTAACCATGTCATTGATTCCATAGGATCTGTTGGAATGCCTCCAATTAATAACAAAGTATCATTGTCAGACGCATCATTATTTCCAATTTGATATATTTTATGAATAGAACCATCAATATTTATTGTGCTTTTAATAAAACCCACTTTATTAATTTTTGGAATATAGAAAAAATGTTCACGAAAAAAAATTTTNAAATAAATAAAAATATCTATAAAAATAAAAATAAAATAAATAAAGTATTTAAATACTATAGACATGTATTAGTCTTCGTTTTTTGGAAAACCTAAATCTACTTTGCTATTTTTTGGATCTGGCCATTTAGTTGCTATTGATTTTGTCTTTGTATAAAAATCAATTGAAGAAGGACCAAAAGCTTTTGTTTCAGAAAAACCACTTTCTTTCCATCCTCCAAAACTATGAGCATATGTTGGTAAAGGTATTGGAACATTAATACCTATAGATCCTGCCTGTACTTCATCAGCCCACTTTTTGGCGGCACCACCATCACGTGTGAATAAAGCTGCCCCATTCCCCAATTTATGACTATCAACAATTCTCATAGCCTCTTCATATGTTTTAGCTCTAACAAATGATAATACTGGTCCAAAAATTTCATTTTCATAGACAGCCATTCCTGGTTTTACATTATCAATAAGAGTTGCTCCAACGAAACATCCATTTAAAGATCTTGATTCAGATCTACCATCAACTACAAGAGATGCTCCATCAGGTTCAGCAGATTCTATGAATGAATTAATTCTATCTCTATTTTCAGATGAAATTACAGGACCTAGTTCAGTTGAATCATCATCAGTTACACCCATTTTAATATTTGGTATTCTTTCTTTAATTTTGTTTACTAAATCGTCTGCAATATCTCCAACTGCAACAACAACTGAAACTGCCATACATCTTTGACCAGCAGCACCAAAGCTTGCAGAAACCGCAGCATCGGCAGCCATATCTAAATCAGCATCTGGCAAAACAATCATATGATTTTTTCCACCACCTAATGCTTGAACTTTTGTATTGTGCTCAACACCTAATGATTTTAAGCTCCTAGCTGCAGCAGTGCTGCCAATGAATGCTAAACCATCAACTTTATTATGTGAAACAATATATTCAACAATATCTTTACCACCATTAATAACGTTATAACAACCATCAGGTAAACCTGCTTCCTTGTAGATATCTGCATATAATCTAGATATCGATGGAACTTTTTCACTAGGTTTAGCAATATGTGTATTACCTGTAACAAGCGCCATTGAGCTATGCAATATAGGGATAAGTATTGGAAAATTAAATGGTCCCACCCCTGCCACAACACCTATTGGATATCGCATATCTGCAATATCAATATTTCCTGCAACATTTCGACTAATGTGAGCAGGATAAAAATGTTGAATACCAGACGCATGGGTTAATGCTTGAATGGCTCTATCAAGTTCAGCCTCTGCATCAGGTTTTGTTTTGCCTGCTTCTTTAATACATATATCTATAATATCATTTGATTTATCAATAACTCCTTGTCTAAATTTTAGAATTAACTCAGCCCTATAACTCATTCCTGTTTTTGACCAAGATACAAAAGCATTTGAAGCTGATTCTATTGCTTGATTTGCTGATTCCTGAGTGGCATGTAAGACTTCACCAATATCTTCGCCATAAGATGGATTAATAATAGAAGATGATTCTGATGAATTTGTATCTGGCTTGCCGTTTATAAAGTTATCTATTGTATACATAATACTCTTAATAATAATTGACTACTTTATCCACTTGACTAAAATAAATCAACAAAAGATATAATACACATATGCACTATGATATAGCAATAATTGGTTATGGCCCTGTTGGAGCCATTACAGCAAATTTATTTGCACAAAAGGGTTTTAATATTGTTGTTGTAGAACCAAAGAAAGATATTTGGAATATTCCAAGAGCAGTACATTTTGATGGACAAACTCAAAGAATATTTCAATCCATGGGCTTTATGGATGAAATATCAAAAATTATTCATCCCATGGAAGGGATAAGTTTTTTAAATAATAAAGGTAAATCTATTGTTAATCTTTATCTTAAGCATGACGAACCAATAAATGGTTATGACGAGAGTGTATTTTTTAATCAACCTATATTTGAAAAATATTTAAGAAGTGAAGCAAATAAACATAAAAATATTGATCTAAAACTTGGTTTTAAATTAGCTAATATAGAAGCCCACGAATCAATAAATAATCTTAATATATTAAATACTAATAATAATGCAGAAGAAAACATTACAAGCAAATATGTATTAGCTTGTGATGGAGCTAATAGTTTTGTTAGAAAAAGTTTAAATATAGAATCATTTGACTACAAATGTGATCAAGATTGGGTTGTTGTAGATTATCAAGTAGATAAAGAATATGAAATAAATACAGATCGATATCAAATATGTGATTATAAAAGACCAACTACTATTGTTCCAATAACAGGACAGCATGTAAGATGGGAATTTAAAGTTAACCCAGATGATGATCTAGAGACTTTAGAAGACGAAAGAAACATTCGTAAAATGATGCAACCACATCTTTGGAGGCTTAATCCTGATATTCCTTTAAATAGCGGTAAACTATTAAGATCTAGTGCATATACATTTCATGGTTTGTTAGCAAATGATTTTAAATATAACAATTGTTATCTTTTAGGAGATGCAGCTCATCAAATGCCACCGTTTTTAGGTCAAGGTTTATGTCAAGGCATTAAAGATTCATACAACTTATGCTGGAAATTAACAGGAGTAATAAATAAAAGTTTTAATAAAGAAATTCTCAATTCATATTCACTTGAAAGAAAAGGAGTTGTGGATTTTGTAATAAAAGGAGCAATGAAACAAGGTGACATAATAGGTAGTCAAGATTGGTTAACTGCAACTTTAAGAGACCTATATCTTAATATTGCGAGTTTTATTCCAGGACTTTTAAAACCATTAAAATTTCAAAATTCATGGAGGATTAAAAACGGAATAATAGATAAAGAATTATTTCCTAATAATGTTAATGGAGTAATTATTCCCCACCCTGCTCTAAATATTAAAGTTGATAATAAATTATTTGATGAATATCTTGGTAATAATTTTGGGTTA